>CAZJSI010000009.1:0-14696 GCA_964548675.1 uncultured Eubacterium sp.
CCGTCATAGCAGAGTTTATTTAAGTATTCCCAGGAAGTGTACTCTTTAGGCACGTCAAATTTCGGAAGCTTTGTCACCCCGAATTCAATCTCCACATGACAGCGGTCCGCAATTCTTTGCGTATTTTCGACCGCCTCAGGCGCATAGGGAAACAGTGCACGCATCTCCTCCTCGGATTTCACAAAATACTGGCCGCCTTCATAGCGCATACGGTTCTCATCGCTGAGTTTTTTCCCGGTCTGCAGACAGAGCAGAATATCATGGGGTTCCATATCATCCGCATAGGTATAATGGACATCGTTGGTCGCCACAAGGTCAATCCCGGTATCCTGGTGCATCCGCATCAGCTGCTGGTTTACCTGAGCCTGTTCCGGGATTCCGTGATCCTGAAGTTCCAGAAAGAAATTGCCTTTTCCAAAACATTTTTCGTACTTTTGCGCCACCTTTTTTGCGTCCTCATAAAGTCCCCGCACAAGATAGCGCTGCACCTCTCCTGCCAGGCATGCGGACAGCGCAATGATCCCCTCATGATAAGTCTCAAGGACATCCATATCCACCCTTGGACGGTAATAATATCCGTCCACAAAACCCTTGGATACAATTTTCATTAAATTCGCATAACCTGTATTATTTTCCGCCAGAAGGACAAGATGATAATAGCGGTCCTCTCCCTTTACCTGTTCCCTGTCAAACCGGGAGCCGGGAGCCACATAAACCTCGCAGCCCAGGACCGGATTGATCCCCGCTTTCTTTGCCGCACGGTAAAAATCAATGACGCCATACATAACTCCATGGTCTGTGATGGCAGCGCTGGTCATTCCCAGTTCTTTGACCCGTGAAACGTATTCCGAGATTTTGTTGGAACCATCTAAAAGGCTGTATTCCGTATGAACATGTAAGTGTGCAAATGACATATGATTCCTTCCTCCAATCTGCCCTTAAGTTTATCACAAATCCGGGATGGAGTACACAGGGAATTTCCATAATAAGGCCGGTTCAGGGCCGGATCAGAAAATGCTTTACATAACAGTTACAAATATTAATATTTTTTTAACTGGTAGACAAATGACCACATATTCTCTAAAATAATAGGTGCGGAAAATATCAGCAAAAGCCGGCGGACGCTACGGCAGGAATTGAAAAACATTCCTGCTTTCATCAGTCAATACCCATGCAAGCATGGCTGCCTGGCCCATTTCCCGCGGGAATAAAAAGTTTGAGGAGTAACCATGAAAAAAGCCGGTAATTTTTTTAAAAGCATAGTTCCACTTTTGATCGCAATTGTCACCCAGCTTATCATCACAATCCCCATGATGATCGTATACGGGGTAAAAGCCATGAACGAAAACGGCGGTGATCTGGATTCTCTGATGAGCAGTCTGATGTCCATCTCGACAGATCAGAATTTTCTGCAGTCAGTCAATATCGTATATGGTATTGCCGCGTTGATCCTGTTTTGTCTCTGGTATCAGAAAGTGTTTGTAAAGCCATTCCGGAAACGCAGACGGAACTATCCTACCGGATTCGGCTTCCACACCATTGCTGCCATCATTTTTCTGGCGGTGGGGCTCCAGTATGTCACGACGCTTGTTGTCAACCTGATATCTCTGTTTCGCCCGGCGTGGATCTCACAGTACAATACCCTGATGGAGACAGCCGGATACGGCGATGCATCCATTATGCTGATCCTCTACTCTGTGGTCATCGCGCCGATCGTGGAAGAGGTCATCTTCCGCGGACTGACATTCCGCTATGCCCGCCATGCGATGACTTTCTGGGCTGCAAATCTCTGGCAGGCGCTGCTTTTCGGCGTTATGCATATGAATCTGGTACAGGGTATTTACGCTTTCACGATCGGATTATTCCTCGGATGGGTCTGCCATCGGGGACACGGAATCAAATATTCGATACCGATACACATCGTGTTCAATATACTGGGCTGTTTTTATTCCGACCTGATCGCTTTTACGACAACGATCAGTTTTCCGGTCTTCACCGGTCTCGGAGTCGCCCTGACCATTTTCGGGATGTGGCTGTTTTACACGGATTTTCAGATGGAACCGAAAGAATAAGACAAAAATAGAAAAAAGGACTGTCGCATCAGGAAAAGCATATACCAGATATAGCAGCAAGCGTCCATACCTTGATACTATATCCTGTATATCCAGTGCTTAGTGCGACAGTTCCCTGTTTTTAATTACAGATCTCTCTGATCTTCGTCACAGCGTCCTCTTTTTCCGTATTGATGATATAATCGCACAGCGCGGCATTTTTCTTCTCATTTTCCAGAGAAAGAAGCCTCAGCATTTTTTCATGATTGCTCATATCTTTTTCCAGAATTTTTGCGATCATATGCTCCCGGCTGCACTTGCAGTAAATGATAACAGTGGGATAATGGCGTTTCATCGCGATCGCACCGCTTAAGTCCATCGGCATGACAACGTATTTCCCCTTTTCCATCAGAGCCGTGATATCCTCCCATTTTGTACCGTAGGCATATCCTGCATACATTGTTGTCTCAATAAAAGAATCTCTGTTTTTTACAAATTCTTCTTCCTCCACGGTAATATGTATGCCGTCGGACACCGGTTTCGTGGTATATGCCCGCGGAATTGTAAATCCCTCATATGTGCACAGCCGCGCCGTAATATCATTTTTATTCGAACCGCTTGGCCCGACCAGCGCGATCACGGCAGGCCGGCTGGCAATAACCTGATCTTCGATCATGGATGACTTGATCTGCTCCAAAAGCTGAAAAAACTCTTCATAATTGTTGACCGCCAGCACCCCCGTCAGTTCCCTGTTCCAGGGTTTTCTCATCAGGACCGGAAAACGCGCCTTGCTTTTTAAGATGTTGCGCGGTCCGTCATCCAACGTGATATCCACATGGATCATGGATTTCTGAAATCCCATCACGATATTTTCCTCCGGAAAATCCGGAAACGCCTCCTTGATCTGCTCCACGCGTTTTGACATGAACTTCGGATATACCGCTGTCACAATATACACGATCCCTTTCGTCTGAAGCTTACGGATAAACGCTTTCGCCTCCTCCGTCACTTTCTGCATATCATACAGACGTATATCACTATAATATTTTTTTATGACGGAGGCACGCCCGGTGTTTTCCCAGGAATTAATGTCCTCCAGCGTAAGGGGCGGGTCAAAATCATGTTCCTCATTTGCCAGCCTGATAGCACAGTCATTCAGTGGCGAAATCACATCATCCCAGTCAATTCCAAATGTAAGCATAAAACTTCCTCCTGTCAGGAAACACCCTCAGAGCGCTTTTTGTTATAAAAGAACATCCATATGGCCATCGCAATAATGATCACATACCCCAGCACACTGAACCGGTCCGGGATCTGGTGAAACAGTGCAAACCCGATGACCGCCGAAAAAATGATCTGGGAATAGTCGTAGACAGATATCTCTCTGGCCGGAGCATGGTAGTATGCTGCCGTGATCGCAAACTGACCGCCCGCCGCTGCCGCTCCGGCTCCCAACAGGACAAGTCCCTGAAAAATACTCATCGGAGCATAGTTTAAAAGCAGATAAGGCAGTGTGACCAGGCAGGAAAATCCGGAAAAGAACAAAACAACCGACGTCCCTTTCTGGCCTCTCTTCCCAAGCGCTCTCACCATCGTATAGGCAATTCCGGCGCACAGGCCTCCCGCCAGCCCGATCAGAGACGGAAGCAGATTCATATTCATAAAAGTCGGCTTGATGATAAACATACTTCCGACAAAAGCGCCGCAGACAACGCTCACCTGGATCGGCGTCAGTTTCTCCTTTAATATCAAAAAGGAAAACAGAATGACAAAAAACGGCGACATCTTATTCAGCATGGACGCATCGGACAGCACAAGATGATCCACTGCATAAAAATTGCAGAGAATCCCGATCGTTCCGAATCCCGCCCTCAACAGCATGTATTTCCAGTTTCCCTTTTCCACATGGAAATGCTCTTTGTGCCGCACCATCATCATCAGGGCGATACCAAACGCGATCAGATTCCGGAAAAAGCTTTTCTGCACTGAGGGCAGATCGCCGGCCATGCGCACAAACATGTTCATAAACGCAAAACAGAGCGCCGACAAAATAATAAACAAAATTCCCTTATATTTTTCCTGCATCTTCATAAAATCTACCTCCTGTCCTGCTCCTTAATTCTCGCTGCCAGATCCTCCAGATACTCCCATCGTTCCATTTTCTCTTCCAACAATTGTTCCGTAGATTCCTTTTCCTTTGTCAGTTCATTCAACTTCACAAAATCCCGGGCAGATTTTACCATATCCGCATCCAATGTCTCCAGCTTTTCTTCCAGAGCTTCGATCTCACTCTCTATCGTCTCATACTCTCTCTGCTCTTTATAGGAAAATTTCAATTTGCGCTCCCGGTTTGCGCGATATGTCTCGTAGGCTTCCCTGCCACCCGCATCCGGCCGGGTCTTTTCTCCGGCAGCATTTTTCGCTGCCTCCGTTCCACGCTTCCCGGCGCTGTCCTTCGACAAAAGCGTTATTTCGGCTGCGCCCGGCGCTTTCAGGATATAATCCGTATAGCCGCCCTCATATTGTCTTAAGGTTCCGCCCTCCTCAAAGGCAAATATCCTCCGCACAACGCGATCCAGAAAATAGCGGTCATGGGATACCGCAATGACGATTCCCTGATAATGATCCAGGTAATCCTCCAATATCGTCAATGTTGAGATATCCAGATCATTTGTCGGCTCATCCAGTATGAGTACATTCGGCGCCTCCATCAATACACGAAGCAGGTTCAGCCTCCGTTTCTCTCCGCCGGAGAGCTTTCCGATCAGGCTGTACTGCTCCTGGGGCGGAAACAGAAATCGCTCCAGCATGGCGGAAGCGCTGATCAGTCCATCCTCAGTGCGCACAAACTCCGCTGTCTCACGGATGTAATCGATGACCCGCATCTTTGGATCCATATAAGCAATCCCGGCCTCTTTTTTTGTCTCGATCTCCTGTGAATAATATCCGATCTTAATCGTCTGTCCGGTTTTGATACTGCCTGTATCCGGCTCCAGCCGTCCGGTCAGCATCTTCATCAACGTCGTCTTGCCACAGCCATTTGTCCCCACAAAACCGACGCGGTCGTTCTTTAAAAAAATATATGAAAAATCGCGGATCAATGTGCGTTCTCCAAAGGATTTGCCTATCCCCTCTACCTCAATCGTTGTATTTCCCATCCGCGTGGATACCGAACTCATCTCTACCGTTCCATCGCTCTGCGGTCCTCTCTGGTTTTTCAGTTCCTCATAACGTTCCAGACGGGCTTTCTGCTTCGTGGAACGGGCTCTTGCTCCCCGCTTCACCCATTCCAGTTCCACCCGGAGAATGGACTGACGCTTGCGTTCGCTGGCAAGCTCCATCTCCTCCCGCTGGGTCTTCAGCTCCAGAAAACCGGAATAATTCGTCTCATAACTGTAAATCTTTCCCTTGTCAATCTCCACAATGCGGTTGGAAACGCTGTCCAGGAAATAGCGGTCATGAGTTACCATGATCAGAGACCCCCGCCAGTTTTTCAGATATTGTTCCAGCCAGCCTGCCATCGCGTGGTCCAAATGGTTTGTCGGCTCATCCAGTATCAGGATATCACAGGGCTTTAACAAAATTTCCGCCAGTGCCAGACGTTTGCGCTGCCCGCCGGACAACTCCCCGATTTTTTGATCTAACTCTGTGATCCCGAGAGTTTGAAGCATATTTTTCGCCTCTCCCTCCATATCCCAGTGTACATCTGCAGACATTTCTTTCATTACATGGTCGATCACACGGGTTTCCCCGTCAAATTCAGGATTCTGGGGCAAATAACGTATAACAGCATGGTTTGCCGCCGTGCGTTTTCCCTCATCCGGCTCCTCAAGCCCCGACGCAATTTTTAAAAGTGTAGACTTCCCGGTTCCGTTGATGCCGATCACGCCCACTTTTTCCCCTTCCTGTAAAAAGAAAGAAGTATCATCAAATAATTTTCTATCCGTAAAGGATTTTGTTAAATTTTCCAGCGATAATAAATTCATGTGATGTCTCCCGTTAATGCATGGCGGGAAAATACAAGAAAAGTGTGCTTCGCACACCCTCGCGGTCAAAAACTTTGAAAACACAGCTTTTCTTGCCGCGCCTGATAGTATAATTCTATTTTAGCCCGATTTCGGCAAATCGGCAACCACTAAAAACAATTGCCGGGAATTGAATTCCCATCTCACAGGAAAAGTGTGCGCATGCTATTTGCATGACATAGGAAAAGTCCTCAAACTTTTTATGTCATGCAAAAAAGATTTCCTCCATCAGGCCAAAACCTGTTGGAAGAAATCTTTCCGGAGTTATATCATCGCATGAAGCAGCTCTTCAAATTCTATATTATAAAATATTCCCTTGACGTCCATATGAAACAGACATTCTCTGATGTCCTCCTCATGGTAACGGCGCCCTCTCAGCCTTTTACACAACTCCTCGACACTGCCGTAAGCGAAGAAGTCGCCATAAATATGTACGTCTTCTATCATTCCTTTTTTAATATCAAAACAAAATTCTACCTTTCCGCCGCAGAATCTCCCTGTACGGACAATATTATATTTCGGCGAATTTCCATAAATACACTGCCAATTGTGAAATCTCTCCTCCGAGATCTCATGAATCCTGTTTCGCTCCTCCTCCGTCAGATGATATACGCTTCCCCCATCTTTCATCAATGCACGTATCATAAAGTCCCGGAAAGCAAGGACATCCATGTCCCCGGGCAGATGTTCCCGGATATTTGTCACTCTGTCCCGCACCGACCTGATCCCCTTTGAGATGATCTTATGATCATCCACCGTCGTACTCCTGACCATTTCCCCGATATCCGTATCAAACAGCAGAGAACCATGATGCAGGGTATTCCCGCCCAGCATATACTGTGCATTTCCGGAAATCTTTTTTCCGTCGATCACAAGGTCATTGCGCCCGTTGAATCCGGCGTTCACTCCCAGCTTTTGCAAGGCTTTCACAACCGGCTCAATATATTCCGTAAAACGAATTTCTCCCGCACTTCCTTTTGAGATGAAAGTAAACTCCCATCCATTAGGATCCGTATAGATCGTGCCGCCCCCCGACAATCTCCTTACCACATTGATCCGGCGCTCTTTTACATACCGGTCATTGATCTCCTCCAGTGTATTTTGATACTTGCCGATCATGAGAGTCGGCTCTGTCCTCCAAAACATAAAAATCCGGTCATCCGGAAGCTCTTTCTCTGTCATCAGATAATATTCCAGTCCAAAGCTGAAATATGGATTCATTGAATCGTTTTCCACATAAATCATACTCTCCGCAACGCCTCCTCCGCCTTATAAGAGCTTCTCACAAGGGGACTGCTCGCCACATAACGGAACCCTTTTTCCATTCCTGCCTGACGGTATTCTTCAAACTTTTCCGGTTTCACATAGCAGACCATATTCACATGCTGAGGCGATGGCTGCAGATACTGGCCGACCGTCAGAATATCACATCCCACGCCTCTCACATCATCCATCAATTCGTATACCTGCTCATCTGTCTCCCCGAGACCAACCATAATACCGGTCTTGGTATAAATATCAGGAGCCTTTTCTTTCACATACTTAAGCACCTCCAGCGACCTCTCATAATCCGCCTCCGGCCTTACCCTGCCATACAATGCTTTCACTGTCTCCACATTATGGTTGATCACCTCCGGGTGAGATCCGATCACAATGTCAATCGCCTTTTTGTCGCCTTTCAAATCCGGTATCAGCACCTCAACCGTTGTTTCCGGACAGAATTCATGCACTGCCCTTACTGTCTCGGCAAAATGAGCCGCACCGCCGTCCGGCAGATCGTCTCTCGTCACGCTGGTGATCACCACATGTTTTAGTCCCAGCTTTTTCGCCGCCTGAGCCAGATGCATCGGTTCTTCATGATCTACAGGTTCCGGTTTTCCATGAACAACATTACAAAATCTGCAATTTCTCGTACACTGACTTCCCAAGATCATAAATGTCGCCGTGTGCTTTTTGTAGCACTCGCCAAGATTTGGACAATTTGCTTCTTTGCACACCGTATTTAATTTTAACCGTGCCATGATCGAGCTCACTTCGTCCACGGCATCTTTATTATATTTTACCCTGAGCCATTCCGGTTTTCTCTCCATCTCCGGTTTTCTCTCCATCTCATCATTCCCCTTTCTCCCCGAACCCTGCACAAACCCTTGAATCCGCAAAGCAGCTCAAGACTCGCTCGCAGGTCCTGGCGCAGGATTCGGGTCAGTCTTTACTGACATAATACATATCCGAATTCCGTCCGATTCTTTGCATACCGGCTCATACCGGCTTACACTTCCAGCAGGGCAACTGTGCTGTCCACAGAAACCTCATCCCCCTCTTCAACGCAGATTTCCTTTAATACTCCGTCCTCCAGGGATTCCACTTCACTGACAACCTTGTCCGTCTCTATCTCAAAAAGTACATCCCCCTTTTTCACCGGATCCCCCGGCTCCTTATTCCAGCCTGCCAGCACGCCTTTTGTCATATTCTCATTCAACTTTGGCATTTTAACTGTTTTTTTCATTTTCTGTCTCCTCCTTCACTTTTACTGAGCATAATTAAAATAACATATCCGTCATCTTCTCACACTGCCGACAGGGCTTTCCTGTCACTGTCCGGATTTTTGTGTAAATATCCGAATACTCATATCTGCATCCCGGCAGTGCTTTTTCCAACTTTCCGCACTCGCTTTCACCTTGAATCATCCGACATTCGATAATATATCCCTTATTTACTCCCACAGATATGTTCATTTCCCCGTCATCCGTGGAAATCCGACGCTCCAAAGTAAATTTCGGTGACTTTCCGTAATTCCATTCCCAGGTTCCATATTTTTCTTTCACCAGCCGCAGCACCTGCTGTTTATCCTCTTCATCCAGACAAATCTCAGACAACTGTCTTTCCGGCAAAACCTGTTTTATTTTATCTTTCACATCTGCAATATTCCAATTCCGCCCCTCCCGCCGCTCCACATGCTCCGCCACATTGGTCACCCGGCTCCTGACAGATTTCACCGCTTTAGATGTGATCACCGCATCAGTGGGTCTTAAGTATTTCCGCAAAGCTTCCAGATCTGCATCAAAAAGCAGCGTTCCGTGATGGAGGATTCTGCCCTTTTTCACATACTGCGCACTCCCCGATATTTTATCATCCCCGATTACGATATCGCAGGAACGCCGTCTTTCCGCCGAAACTCCCATATTTCCCAGAGCCTGTATCACGGGCGCCAAAAATAAATCATATCCATCCAGCGTGTCCGGGTCAAAATCCATGATGATCGAATAATTCAAATTGCCTAGGTCGTGATATACCGTACCTCCGCCGGAATTTCGCCGGACAAGTTTAACGCCATCCTCCATGACCGCCTTTATGTTTATCTCTTCAAAAACATTCTGATATTTCCCTGCAATAATACTCGGCTCATTCTGCCAGAGCATAAAGATATCGTCATCCCTGACCGTGGTAAACAGAAATTCTTCCAGTGCAAGGTTATAGTATGGATCCGTACTGCTGCTATCGACAAAATACATACAAGCATCTCCTCTCCCATAAAATCTTTACTTTAATATATGCAAAATCTATGCCAGTTTTTATGCGCAAAATCCTAAATTATCTGCTCCTAATTCAGTCAGTCCACAGCGGACATTTTCCGTCAATCCACTCCATATGTTCTATCGTTTCCGCCTCCAAGCCGCACTGTTTTTGAAAACGTTTTACAGACTGTCCGCCCATCAGGCGGTAATTCCATTCATCATCCTCCGGATCCGGCAGGTGATACAGCAGAATTCTGTCGGGCTTCAATCTATTAAAAAAAAACATTCCCGACTTTTATACTTTCCATCCTGTCCGAAACAGGCGTTTTTTCCATATGAATCCTTTCCCGGAACGGTCTGTACAAAGCGACTCCGTCATTTTCCCCAGATACATATTTATTTTTTATCCACACCGTATAAAAAATATACGGTCAAAGCGACAGTTGCCCCATTCATTCCGCCTGATCCTTTTCCTTTTTTCGCACATTTTCCACACAACTTCCGCCTTTACTTTTCGTAATTATCCGCTTTTTCATTTTGGCACACAAATTGCAAGATATATAAATAAAATATACATACCAAAATGAGGAGGTTAAATTATTATGGCATTTATTGACGATGAAGGACGCCGCGTCCGGGAAGAGCTTCCGCTGGAAGGCGCCAGAGCGGCAATCGCTGAAAACATGACGATCAGCAAAAGGGATTATCCGCAGGGAACAGGTTCTGCAGAACTGGATATCACAAAACTAATTGAATTCAGAAATGAAGTAAATAAAAAGCTAAAAGATTCCGGGAAAAAGATTACTTTCGGTGATCTGTATGTAAAAGTTGCGGCATGTGCACTGGAAGAAAACATGGAACTGAACGGTTCCCGCCAGAACGGTAAGCTGATCTACTATGATGATATCAATATCAGCGTTGCCGCTACGATCAATGACGTACTCATGACGCCGGTTATCGACAAAGTAAACGAAAAAGATATCGAGGAGATTTCCGATGAATTATCTAAAATTTATGGTTATCTGAAAAAAAGAAAACTCATGCGCGTCAAAATGTACGGAGCAACTTTTTCTGTAAGCAATCTCGGAACTTTCCTGATTGATGACCAGCATCCATTCCTGAATCCGCCTCAGGCAGCGATTTTCGGTATCAGCCGCAACCGTAAACTTCCTGTATACAATGATGCGGGTGAGATCGTACCTGCAAACCTGACTTTATTCAGCCTGACCATCGATCATGGCTTTGCAGACGGAGTAAATGTTGCGAAATTCCTTACCAGCGTCAACAAAGTTCTGCAGGATCCATGGACTTATATGTACCATAAAGCCGCTCCAAAGGAGGATTAATCCATGGCGTTTCAGCGTTATCTGATTGAAATCGGGCAGGGCGTGGACATGCATGGCGGAGATAATACAAACGCCGCCTTAAAAGCCTTGAAAGATGCAACCCACCACTGCTGTATGGCGGGTATCAATGATATATTCGGTCTGGCTCCGAACAAAGACAATATTCAGGTAAGAGCAGATATTTATGCACCTGATCCGGGACAGATAGCAAAAGCTCCTCTCTTTCAATATCTGAATGCTTACGATGTGGAAATCAATATCCATGAGGGAGGCGCTTCGGCGCCAGGTCTTTGTATGCCCCAGATGGGTGATGGCGACCATATCACAGTTGTTCTGGCAGTACTGACAGTCTATGTCAATGTAGCAGATTTAAAAAATCACGCAGATACATAATCTGTCCAAAAAAATATGAGCATAAAAACATTTATGGAGGTTCAATATTATGATTCAATATCAGGCAGCCGTAATCGGCGGAGGCCCTGGCGGATACATTGCAGCAATCCAGTGTGCCCAGCGCGGTCTCAAAACAGTACTTGTAGAAAAAGATGCACTCGGCGGCACATGCTTAAACCGTGGATGCATCCCGACAAAAACCCTGCTCCACAGTTCCGATGTATATCACGAAATTTTAAACTGTAAATCATTGGGCATCGAGATCAAAGGCGAGGTGGATTACAAATATAAAAAAATAGCAAAAAGAAAAGATAAGGTCGTAAAGCAGCTTCGTTCCGGCGTTGAAGCCCTTGTTGCAGGACATGGCGCTGATATCGTAAAGGGAGAAGCTGTCCTGACAGGAGCAAAGACCTTTAAAGTCGGAGAGGAAGAATATGAAGCGGAAAATATCATTCTGGCTACCGGTTCCGCTCCGGCCTATATCCCGATTCCCGGGGCAGACCGCGACGGCGTCATGAATTCCGACGGCGTCATGAACTTACAGGAAATTCCGGATCAGATTACGATCATTGGCGGCGGTGTCATCGGCGTTGAATTTGCCACCCTCTTCGCCAACCTCGGGAAAAAAGTTACCATTATAGAAATGATGCCGTCTATTCTATATGGCAATGAAAAAGATATCTGCGAACTCATGACGTTTATCCTTACAGAGGAAAAAGGCATCGAAATCCAAACAGATGCAAAAGTCTGTGAAATTAAAGAAGACCTGACTGTTGTTTATGAAAAAGACGGGCAGACATGCGAATCCGCTTCCGAACTCGTAATTCTCTCGATTGGAAGGAAACCGGTTACCGCCGAATTAAACCTGCAGGCAGCAGGCGTAAATGTGACAGAAAAAGGCTTCGTAGAGGTCGATGACCACATGAGAACAAACGTACCCGGCATCTATGCGATTGGTGATATTACCGGAAAGATCCAGTTAGCCCATGTTGCAACCGCACAGGGTCTTGCAGCTGCTGACAATGCGGCAGGAATGGACAAAACAATGGATTACAAAGCAGTTCCAAGCTGTATCTATACAACACCGGAAATTGCATGTGTCGGTCTGACCGAAGAAAAAGCCAGGGCAGCAGGCATAGAAGTAAAATGCGGCAGCTTTGATATCTCAGGCAACGGAAGAAGCCTTGCTATCAACAGCGCCAATGGACTTGTAGAGATGATCGTTGATGCAAAAACGGAACAGATCATCGGCTGCCATATCGTAGCAGCAAATGCTACCGAAATGATTGGTGAAGTAACTGTTGCGATCCAAAACGGCCTTACAGTGAATCAGTTAGCCGATACCATTCACGCGCATCCGACGGTAAGCGAGAGTATTATGGAAGCCGCTCACGATGTACATGGCATGTGCTGCCACAAATTATAATGGAGCCGTCAGAAAATACCGTTTTTGACCTTCTGACACTCAGAAATGAAACCATCCCGCAGAATCAGGACATTTATGAAGCCCTGTTTTCTGCGGGTTCATTTTTCGTTTTTACGTTTGACTTTTTCCGTATAACCGTGTATACTTTCCTCACCAGAACAATCTACTTAACTCTTAAGAATCTAAGGAAATACTGATTAATTCAGTATTTCCTTAAAACCTCCGGTGGATGCACACGGATTTACAGGGGAAACTGCTGCTTCGCAGAGCAAATCCGGTGCGGGAAATGTTTTTTTGCACAATACGCCATTCCGCAGTCTACCAGTACTGTCTTCTCACTTCCCAGTATCAATAGTGCCTCTCCGCCGTTTCCTGCAGTCACTCTCACAATATTCTCCGGAAAATCGAACCTGTTACAGCTATTGCGTTTTTTCTCTTCTCCTGACTTTTTTCCTGTCATATTATAATATCAGTCCTCCGCCTACATTCATTACCTCTCCGGTTATATAGGATGCCGCATCAGATGCCAAAAATGCTGCCATCTCTCCAATATCAGATGGTTTTCCCGTGCGTCCAAGCCATATTTTCCGGCACATTTCCTCTCTTGCAGCCTGCGGCATGGATAAGGTCATATCAGTATCGATAAAGCCCGGACAGATTGTATTACAGGTGATCTGATACCTTCCAAGCTCCCTTGCCGCTGTCTGTGTCAGAGCAACAATCCCTGCCTTTGAAGCCGCATAGTTTGCCTGTCCCAGATTCCCCTTCCATGCCGCAGAACTGATTGTTATGATTCTTCCGAAATTTTGTTTTCTCATCTGCTTTGCCGCACTTCGGACCAGATAAAAAGTACCGTTCAAATTTACATCCAATACCTCCTGCCATCTTTCATCTGTCATTTTATGCAGCATTCCGTCCCGGTTAATTCCCGCACAGGCAACAACAATATCCAGCGTTTGAAATTCCGAAACCGCACATGCGGCCATTCGTTCTGATGTCTCCGGGTCTGCCACGTTCCCCTCAACTGCCACACACTTTACACCATAAGCTTCCGCTTGTGTAATGCAATGACCCAGATTTTCTTTTTTTGTTGCCCCAAGGACAAGATTCGCGCCCTCTCTTGCCAGACATAATGCGATTCCTTCCCCGATCCCTCTGCTCGCTCCGGTCACGATCGCTGTTTTTCCATCTAGTCTTCTCATTTTTTCCGCTCCTTTACAATCCTCAATATCTTCCTATACTCTGAAATGCAAAAAACCGCCGAAACATTTGTTAACGGCAGTCTTTTGCATCATTCGTAAGTTATAGGAGGGATTTTGGCAAACGGCAAATATATTTGCCGTTTACTCTATCTAAGGTATATCAGTACATCTATTTCAATTACAGATAAATTGCCAGCTCCGCAATACATACCTCTTTCCCGTTTACGGATGCTTTTGTCATGAAAGAATAAAATCGGTCTTTCTGTTCCGACAAAACAGCCTCCATGACCATCCGGCATCCGGGGAACACCGGCTTTTTAAATCTTGTCTTTGAAATCCCCGCAAATATGGGAATATTTTCAGGATGCTGTTCCGACATACACAAGGCGCATGTCTGTGCCATAGCTTCGATCATAAGCACTCCCGGAAACATCGGCCGTTCCGGGAAATGCCCCTGAAAACACGGTTCCGCAAATGAAATCTGTTTATATGCCACACACTTTGCAGGAGAAAGTTCCATGATACCGTCTACCATAAGCATTGGGGGGCGCTGCGGAAGCCGGTCCAGCACATCCTGATATGTATAGTCCGTTTTCATTTTTATTTATAACGTCCTAAAACCTGACCGGAAATTACAACACGCTGTACCTCGTTTGTTCCCTCGTAAATCTGGAGAATCTTGGAATCACGCAGTAATTTCTCCACCGGATATTCCCGGCTGTAACCATATCCGCCGAG
>CAZJSI010000009.1:14706-31296 GCA_964548675.1 uncultured Eubacterium sp.
GCATTTTTGAATGCAACGTCACCGGCATAGCATTTTGCAATAGCGGCTTCGCGGCTGTATGGTTTATGTGCCTCTGCAAGCTGAAGAGTATGGATGACCATCTGACGCGCTGTCTCTGTTCCCATTTCCATATCGGCAAGTTTAAATGCAATTGCCTGAAGTTTTGCGATCGGCTTGCCAAAACATTTTCTCTGTAATGCATATGCCGCCGCTTCGTCTACCGCGCGCTGTGCCACGCCGACTGCCGATGCTCCGACAAACGGGCGGGCAAGATCCAGTGTCTGCATTGCATACTTAAATCCTTCACCCTCTTTGCCAAGCAGATGATCTGCCGGAATACGTACGTCCTCGAATACGAGGGAAGCCGTATCGGAAGAGCGAAGTCCCATTTTATCTTCATGTTTGTCAACAGAGAATCCGGCCCGGTTACGCTCTACGATAAACGCAGAAATCCCTTTTACGCCAAGTTCTCTGTTTGTGGATGCAAATACGACAAAAATATCAGCATATGTTGAATTTGTGATAAAGCATTTTGTACCATTGATCACATACTCATCGCCATCTTTTACAGCGGTTGTCCTCGTAGCGCCCGCATCAGAACCTGCATCTGCTTCGGTCAGGGCAAAAGCGCCAAGGCCGCCGCCAACGATCACATCTGCATACATTTTTTTCTGTTCATCCGTACCATGCATCAGGACCGGTTTTAAGCTCAGTGTTGTTCCCATCAGAGTGGTAGCAAAACCAAGGTCATATTTTGCAAACTCTTCCATGACAGCGGCAACTGTCACATAATCAATACCGCTTCCGCCGTATTCTTCCGGTATCTCGAGGCAGTGATAACCAATCTCCATCGCTTTCTTTACTGCCTCAAGCGGGAAAATGCCCTCACGATCCCACTCTGCCGCATAATGCTTGATCTCTTTCTCGCAAAAGTCATGCGCCATATCAACGATGCTCTGCTGATCTTCATTTAACATGTATCCCATAATATTTTTCCTCCTTTAATTTTATATCTGGAATCTTATATATCATTTAATATGCAATTATCATGCCAAAAACATAGGCCTGTTTTTCCTGTATTTTGCTGCGAAAACCGTATATTTTTGCCAACCGTTGGATACTTTTTATACATTATCGATATTCAATCTCTGCTTTTTTCCGTGGAACAGTATTATAAAAACGCACCTTCGGATGACCGATAGCCAGACAACAGAATACTTCCTCTTCATTTTTCAGTTTCAGATATTGCCGGATTTTTTCTGTCCGTGCCGCTATTTCAAAAAATCCGATATAGCAGGCCCCCAGACCCGATGCATATGCCATTAACTCTGCATTCGCAGCCGCAAGCGCCCCATCAATCTTATCATTCCCGGCAATGACCAGAATTGCAGGTGCATGGTAAAACAAACGATCAATATCAAGTCTCCCATATTCGTACTGCATTTCGGTCCATCTCTGCCTGTAATGTTCACAGTAAAATTCCTCAATTTGAGGCGGGCGCTCATTCAGGATATTCACGAGTGTATCAAGCGTTAATAATGTCAATTCATGATTCTGTTCCGTGAAAAGGAAAAATCTGACGCCCTGCCGATTTGCCCCGGTCGGTGCAAATCTCGCTGCCTCCACAATCTGATTTAAAATCCTTTTTTCCACCTTTTCTTCCGTAAAATGCCGGACTGATCTCCGGCTTTTCATTGCCCACAACAAACGATCCGGATCGATTCTTTCCTCTCCTTGCGGGACACGAACAACATCTCCCATGTCATAATCCGTCATGGAAATTGCCTGTACCGGACATACCGCCACACAGTGACCGCACGCCATACAGTACGCTGTATCATTCTCAGTAATTTTCCCATCCCGATTGACCAGAAATTTGTTCGGACACTCCGACACACAATTTTCACATACAACACATTTCGATCTATCAACCTTAATCATAAATTCCTCCCGGTAAAAACGACAGCGGTTCCATAAAACCTCAGAACATGATATTATTTTCTGAACAATCCCGCCTTCTGTGCCAGGACAAGCACTTTCCTGATATCCACTTTTCTGGGACCATTTCTCATAAGCCGGATTTCTATCATATCCCCTTTTCGGAAACTGACTTCTTTTTCACCATCCAAAGCCAGCATACCCGGTGTATTCATACAAAACGAAATCGACTCCCCCAGTTTTAGAATTTTCTCGTTCTCCAAACGAAAATCAGATAAAACGCCGGCAGTGATCGCGCCTTTCACATTGGGTTCTCCGGCAACGCAATCCACACTTATCCCAAAATCCTCTTCCGCTCCGATCACATACAGTGTTCCGGGAAGTGCGGAAAATCCGATAGAAGCCGGATGGCACTGGGTAACAATGATCTTATTTACCTCTTCACGCTCCCATACGGCCTTGGAACTGCTGTAAAGAGCATCACAGAATACCACATCGACAAGTGCAATATCTGCATATTCCCCGTTTTTATATATCTCCAGGCATTTGCTTCTGCTGCTGCAGGCATCCACATCAATTTTACCGCTGGCGATTGCTCCTGCGGCCAGCCCGACAATCGTTCCCTCCATCATATCCGGATAGATATTATTCGTGCCGGTGGAAACAGAGATAAGAGGGATAGCCCTGATACCCTTTGCTACCGCCCTGCTGGTTCCATCTCCCCCCAGGGCAACAAGAACGTCATACTTTTCTTTTTCTGTATACTCAGCAAAATGAATGGTATCTGTCTGATCATCCATCGTTGGAAGATCCGGTATGAATATAATTCCTTCCGGGATTTCCAGCAGATCCTCTGCCAGACGTTTGTTGATACGGTAACCAAAGCCAAAACTGTCCGGCATCATACAGATTTTATGATTACCAATCTGATAGGCTCCCAATATGATTCTTTCAACAATGTTTGCTTTTTCACGGTTTGAATAAACCGTAGCATGAGATATAAAACGGCGAATATCGCGCCCTGAAGCCGGATTTGCCGCTATTGCTACTGTACCCATATCTTACCTCTTTTTTATATTCCATATATGCCGGACTTTCCTGTCCGGCATATATGGATAATTACATAAATTTAATCTAAGGAATCTGCTGTCTATGAGAAAACTGATACGCCATGTTCACTTACAGTTGTTTCGATTGCAGAATCTTTTCCCTGAGGGTTCTTAGGATCATAAATATCACTTCCTGTGAAAGAAAAGAAATCCATAGCAGTATTTGGCGCTGTATAAATTTCTTTCTCAGGCATCTCTTTTCCCATCATTGCGAAAATAGCTTCAGCAATATCTCTCCTCTTCAATAATGCACGGAATTCACTCTCGCCGGAAGGAACTGCTGTTCTCGGTGAACATACCCGTTTTGGATCTGCTTTTAAATACTCGCGGCAATGCTCCGCTATCTGGGCAACGATCTCTGTACCCGCGCCAAATTTGTATGGCGCTTCGTGAGATACGATCAGGCGTCCTGTCTTCTGAACAGATTTGATTATAGTATCCATATCAAGCGGATTTAATGTCAGCGGATCGATAACTTCCACACTGATTCCATCTTTCTCAAGTTCTTCAACCAGTTCCATTGTGTATACATATGCAGAATGCCAGCATACAACCGTTACATCTGTACCTTCCTTTGCGATGCGCGCTTTTCCCATCGGAACGGTATATTCACCTTCCGGAATGTAGTCCTCCACGTAAGTAAGAGAACGGTTGAACAGGAAGATGACCGGATCCGTATCGCGGATTGCCGTTTTCAGCAGGCCTTTTGTATCCGCTGCCGTAGATGGGATACAGATTTTTACGCCTGGAACATTAGCAAACCATGCTTCTGCCTGTTGTGAATGATTACAGCCAAGTCCTGCCATCATGCCGCCTGCTGCCATATATACGATTGGTAAGCATACTTTACCACGGGACCAAAAGCGTATTTTTGCAGCCTCATTTACAATACCGTCAAATCCAAGGGACATGAAATCCTGAAAATCAAACTCTGCAATTGGTTTTAATCCTTCCAGAGCCATACCTACTGCCGTCACGGAAATCAATTGTTCACATACAGGCATATTTATAACAGAATCCGGGTATTCTTTATCAAACGCAGCATGATTCATAAGTCCAGCGCCTGTAGTACTGTTTTCCCCCAGAACAACCACCTTGGCATCTCTTTTTCTTTCTTCAATCAGCGCCTCTGTCATGGCAGCTTCCAATGTCATTTTTTTCATTTTATTGTAACCCCTCCATCACCATTGAATACATTGTCTCCGGTTTCAGCAAATCTTCCACATCAGCACGGTTCGCCGGATCACAGTACAATTCATATGCATGATTTGCAGCTTTGCGGATCTCTTTCTTGTAAGCCTTGCTGATTGCCTCGAGTTCATCTGCTGTTGCAATCTCATTGTCGATCAGCACTTTTTCGAAACGAGGAATCGGATCCGGGTAACGTTTGCACATCTCCTCATGGAATGCAGGATCTCTGTAAAGACATGCATCTCCATCCCAATGCCCTTTGGTGCGGTATGTACGGCATTCGATCGCAGACGGCAGAGATTTTGTTCTCGCCCTTTCAAGTGCAATTTCCACAGCGTCACGGACAGCAAGAACATCATTTCCATCTACTACTACGGCATCCATTCCACAGGCTCTGCATCGGTCTGCAATATTTTCACCGGAACGGAACTCCTTAGACGACATGCCTACCTGCCACTGGTTGTTCTCAATCACATAAACGATAGGAAGTTTCTGGATACAGGCCCAGTACATGGACTCATGAACTACCCCCTGATTGAAAGTGCCATCCCCCATCAGCTGAATGAAAGCTTTACCCGGTTGTTCTCTCTTTAATCCGAAAGCATAGCCTGTAGCGATCGGGCATCCGGAACCCAGGATTGACGGGTTTGGAATAAAACCTTTCTCCGGGACACAAATGTGGAAATCACTGGATGTTCCGCCATGAACCCCTGTCTTGATGCCAACCTGTTCCGACAGGAAAGAAACATAATCAATACGTTTCAGGTGGAGCGGACGGCTTCTGTGAGACGGCATAAATGCCTCATCATCATGGATTGCTGCACCTACGGCAGCTCCGATTGCTTCCTGATTAAAACTCAGATGGAACATACCTACCAGATGTCCCTGTTTGTTCTGGCGCTCCAGTTCTTGATCAAAAAGTCTCGCCTGAACCATTGATTTGTACATGCCCAACATGTCTTCATTTGAATATTTCATATTGGAAGTTCACCCCCGTTTTTATAGTCTTTGATTAATCTTCCTCTTCTGCGTCAATGTATGCAATTGGTTCTCCAACCGGTATGGAATCTCCCGGCTGTGCAACAATCTCCAGTAATTTTCCGGTATACAAAGATTCTACAACTGCATTGTTTTTCTCTGTTTTTACTTCGCAGATCTCATCGTCTTCCTCGATCATGTCACCTACGGCAACTTTCCACTCCAACATTTCTCCTGCATTCATTTTTGCGCCAAATCTCGGCATAACGATTGCTGTCTTTGCCATCTTTCATTCCTCCTTTTTTCATTTCTTTTTCTGCAACATTTTTCTGTTACTGTACTATTATCATGCAAATACCATGCCAGCTTTTTTCCAAAAATACCCCCTTATTTTCTGCATTTTCAGGTATATTTTTTATACTTTCCGCCCAACCGCATCTATTTTTTATACTTTTCATACATCTGATTTTTTTTGAAACTTCAATACTAATTTTGTATGAATTGTCAGAAAACATTTTCACTTTTTTCCGACATCTTGTGCTATAATATTTACATTATCTATAAGGAGGGAATTATGGACAGTTCAGCATTTTTTTCAGAAAAAAGTCTTCCCAAAAGAATCGTTCCGGGAACTATTTTTTACGACATTGAGTTTTCAAAAATCAACCCTCTCATCCGGGTATTGGATGAAATAGATTCTCCAATTTATATGATTGACCGTTCAACCAGAATCTGTTTTTTCAACAAATGTTATTATGAGACATATGGCTCTGAATTGGCACAATATGTGAAAGGAAATCTGGCTGATCACATCGAAGCGCTGCTTGGGCTTTCCTGTTCCGACGATCTGGCAAAAATAGAATCCGAACCACTTCGCCGCTCTATGGAACTGGATCAGCCTATTCTTCACAAAGCATTCAATGGGAACGAACAACATTTGTCCAGCATTTATCCGCTGCACTCCGGCAATACTGTTATCGGCGCTCTCATCATCGGCCAGAACATGGACAATATCATTCAAATGAATCATGAAATTGCAAAATACAAATCACTGGTTTTTTCACTACATCAGGAACTATATGAAAAAAAGCAGTTCCCGGATGCATTCCAGGCAATCATAGGTTCTTCAGAATCTTTTCTTCAGGTACTGCGCGTCGCCGCACAGGTAGCTCCCACTCAGGCATCCGTATGTCTGTCCGGTGAAAGCGGCACCGGAAAGGAAGTCCTCGCAAATGCAATTCACTACGCCAGCCCCCGCAAGGAAAGAAGCCTGGTAAAAGTAAACTGTGCTGCAATTCCCGAAAATCTGATTGAAAGCGAATTATTCGGATACGAAAAAGGCGCCTTTACCGGCGCCAGTATTACCGGAAAACCCGGAAAATTTGAACTTGCCAACAATGGCACTCTTTTTCTGGATGAAATTGGCGAAATGCCTCTGTCCATGCAGGTCAAATTATTGCGTGCACTTCAGGAGCGGGAAATCACACGTGTCGGTGGAACCAAACCTATTAAAGTGGATTTCCGCCTGATCACTGCAACGAACTGCAATCTTGAGGAAATGGTATCAAAAGGATTGTTCCGTGAAGATTTATATTATCGTATTAACGTTATCAATCTGAAATTGCCCTCATTACGGAAGCGCAAACAGGATATTCCTCTCCTGGTTCATCATTTTCTTACGGAAATGAATGGTACATATGGAAAAAATGTCTCTATTTCGGGGGATACTCTGGCATTAATGACAAATTATGGCTGGCCGGGAAATATCCGTGAATTAAAAAACTGTATTGAACGTATGGTTATTATCTGTACGGAAGATGAAATCCAACCAAATCTTCTTCCGCCACAATTCTGGAATGAAGAGGAATCTGTCATAGATGTCGTTCCGGAAACGCTCAGGCTTCAGCCATTATTGGATCAGCTGGAAAAAAGAACAATCATAAAAGCAATGAATCAGACTGGTGGAAACAAATCAAAAGCAATTGAACTTCTCGGTATCTCCAAAAGGAATTTCTATATGAAATTGGATAAATATCATATAAATTAAAAAAGGGGAAACTGCTGCTTCGCAGAGCAAATCCGGTGCGGGAAACGCTTTAATCAGCGTTTCCCTAACAAACTATTCTACCATCGGATAAACATTAACCGCCGGCATGGAAAGCGGGCTGCATTGTGCCCCAAAAGGCGTTACCGGATATGAATTTCCCAGATTCTGCCATGATCTTACTCCTTCCAGCGCTGATGCAAGCTTTTTGGGCGGAATAGCCAGGATCACTTCGTCTTCCCGGCCGGCGCGCTGCAGTTCTCCAAAACACGGTATGGTACCTGCAGACTTACCAGTCAGAAAACAAGTTACAATTCCATCTGAGCACGAAGATTCTCCCACAAAACGCATGGAAACCGGCTCATAGTCTTTATACACTAATCCATTCATCAATTGCATGATTTGACCTGGCGATGCATAAAAAGCAACCACATCCGGATCTTCCAGATTACCATCCGAAACCGGTGATACAATGATTGCCTTATATTTTCCGGCAGGAATCCGTTTTATCTCATCCTGTTCTTTTCTGGCTTCCTCTACACTGGAAAAGCATCCATGTCCAAGCATCTCTCCGGAGCGTATAAAATCAACCGGCTCTGCCAGGCCAAAAATTGACGCACAATTTCCCATAATAATCTCTTCCGCACCTCCAAGAATGTCCTTTGCTGTCACACCAAGCGTCTTTCCGGCGAACCGCGACAATCCAAACACCTGGCACATAGCCAGCGGATGAGATGGTTTGACAAGATCTGGAATCTGATCCAGCATATCCGCACTCTCGCAAAACTTTATACCAATCGGTTTTGCTCGAAACCGGAGTATATCTTCCAATTCTTTTACGATCTCTGCATACATCATAATTTTCTCCTACATTTTGATACATACTTTACAGGAAATCTGAGGATTCATTGCCGTTCGAAATGCTTCTTCCAACTGTTCCAGTCTATACACATGACTGATCAGATGATCCATCTTATAGATTCCGGATGCGGCATAATCGATGGATGCCTGAAAATCACCACCCCATCCTGCAATTACCTGTACTCCTTTCAACATGAGATTCATTGGTCTGATGGAAGCAATGTCCATATCCCCGTATCCTGCTGCAAGGCATACCCTGCCTCCCAGCCCGACAATCTCCATTGCTTCCGATACACATGACATATTTCCACTACAGTCAATCGCCAATGTCGCATTTCCACATGTCCTTGTCTCTTCGGGATGATAGAAGAAAGAGCCATATCCCCAACATTCTGCTAATATTTCAAATGCGCTTTTTCCTTTCGAGGGATTGATCATAATATCTGCTCCGCTCTTTCCGGCAAGCTCCAGCCTGTAATCCGAAACATCAACAACAACCACTTCACAATTACAATAAGCCTTGATGGCCTGTATATACGACTGTCCAATGATTCCAGCGCCATATATAACAATGCGATCCTCATCCACCGGTTTTAACACATGATTTACAGACGTCACGCCCACTCCCATAGGTTCGCAGAGTGCGCCATGAAAATCACTGACCGAATCCGGCAGCGGAAAAACACTCAGCCCAAGCTTTGCCTTATGCAGTACGCCATAGTCTGCAAATACACCATCCCTGCCAGCTCCAAGCTGACGGTTAATGATCGTCGGGCAGGAGATAACGTTCCCGGATCTGCATGTTTCACATTCCCCGCACCACTCGATATTTGTCCCCATAAAACGCATTCCCACCGGTATGTCTTTCACATTTTCACCGACTTTTTCCACAATACCGGTAAACTCATGTCCCAGAATAATCGGCAGTTTCTGAAGATAATGTAAGTCTTTATAAGATGGTATATCCGTACCACAGATAGAAGCACATACAACACGAAACAAAATATCATCCGGCCCGATTTCAGGAATCGGAACTTCTTTTAACACAAGTTTTTCTCTGTCTTCCAGATATACAGCTCTCATTTTAATTCCCCCGCCATTTCGTTTTCTGCTATTTCCACTCAGTTCCTTTCACAAGATGTATAAATTCCTGGATTTTTACTTCATCCCCTGCCATGACAGATTTTATAATATCCTTAAATAATCCCTGCGCCAGTAACAAAGAAGACACTTCCACTTCGTACTTAAGCCCTTCTGTCACGCCCATTTCCCATGACTTATGCATTGCATGTTTTGTGATTGCAAGGGACTGTCCGGGAAGTTCCCTGATACGGTTCAGAATTTTATTAACGGCATCGTCTACCTGATCATCCGGAACAGATTCTGTGATAAATCCGGCTTCAGCGGCTTCTTTTCCCGACATGGATTCGCCCAGGAGAAGTATTCTCTGTGCTTTTCTCCAGTTTACAATTCTCGGGATCCTCTGGGAACCTCCCCATGCACACATCGTACCGGTTTCCACTTCAGGTGCAGATATTACAGCATCATCTGCCGCAATAACGAAATCGCAGGCATGAAAATGTTCGATACCGCCTCCGCAGCCTTCTTTTCGGATCACACCGATCACCATCTTGTCCATGTTCCAGATCAGTTCTCCCATCTCATGTCCCAACTGGATCAGCTCCCTTGTCTGAAGCACATCAATCTCGTCCATCAACTGGCACACCAGATATGCTCCCTGGTGGATCCCGCCTTCCGAATCAATCACGATCGCCCGGATTTCATCCCGCTCTTTCACATCCAGCAGGCATCTTCTCATTTCTACCGTAGCATCCCTGTCCATAGCATAATTGTTATCCTTATTTACTTTCGTAATATATGCCACATCGTCTTTTATCTCGTAGCGAATTGCTTTCAATTCCATGTTACCTCCTTAATATCCTATTTTTCCTTTCCTGTATCTTTTAAGCAAAGCATGATGATAATAGCTGCTACAAAAGACACAATAACTGTTCCAAACAATCCGCTATAACCAAGCGAATTAATAATGGCAGTATTTAAAGATACTCCAAGGAATGCACCGATCATCTGTGTGGATACTACTCCTGCCGTTGCATCTACCACATCATCTGTCGGAAGCAGCATCTGTGCAATGGTAAAGTTTACACTGGAAATCCATGCGGTAAATGTTGCATATGATGCGATCAGAAATGTAAACAAACCTGCAGACATATGGCCGGATACGATCAGAATAACTGCAGCGACGATACCAATTCCGCAGCCAATCGTATTACATGGCTTAAACCAGCGTTTTTTACCAAATACTACACCATTGAACAAGCTTAAAATAACTACAAAAATACTTCCGATCGAATATCCGAGACTGGATTGTGTCGCTGTCAATCCAAGTACAGTCTGCGCATATGCCGGTGAATATGTTGCGATACCATTTGTTCCAATACATACGACCAATGCACAGATTGCAGGAATCAGAAACACGCGCTGCTTAAATAATGTTACACGGAATGCAGGACGGTTTCCTTTTTTCTCTACACCGACTTCCACTTTGACAAATAAGATAATGCTGACTACAATAACCGCAACCAATACAAATGTAACTGGCGATACCCAACTCCAATATGTACCTGACATCTGCAAAAGCAGGGCTAAAGCAGTAAATAAAACCGCAATAATTACAACACCCGGAAGGTCAAATTTATCAGCTTTTGCCTCTGAGGATTTTGTAGTCTTCGGATAAAATACAATATAGAGGATCAGGGCAACAGCTGACGGCGCCAGAGCGATCAGTGTCCAGATTCTCCAGTTGCCCATATCACATGCAAGGCCTGCAAGCAAAGGGCCTGCCATGGAACCTACTCCATTGAATACCATCTGAAGTCCTGTAACAGTCGCACGTTTTTCCGGTGTCACAATCTGCCCTGCTAGTGCGAGGCCACCGGTAAACAAGATACCTCCTGCAAGTCCCGAAACTGCACGCATCGCAATCATAAGAGGCATATTTGTTGCAAATGAAAATACGGCCAATACTACAACTTGTAAAATCATACCGATCAGTACCAGTTTTGGAAGTCCAAATTTGGCATCCAATGCCGGAATCAACGGATTCAGAACCATCTGTACAATATTGGAAGCGGTAAATAGCCATGCCACCAATGCAAGGCCATTCACAGATTCTCCGATACTCATCATTGCGGTAGCCAGACCGTATCCAAACATGGTGGAGCCAATCAGGCTGATCATGATCACAACAACCAGCGGCATTCTCTTTTTCACATCGACATAAACCGCCACATCATCCTTTACTGGATTATTTAATTTTTCACTCATTTTTCTTCTCCATTCCTTTTTACTATATTGCAAAATTACTGCCTTTTATCACTTCATTTTAAGTTATCCTTAAATACCCGCGCCATCTCGGTCACCATATATTTACAGATTTCTTCCTGAGGAGCAAGCGAATCGCATGCATGAAAACAGCCGGGATAAATATGCAGTTCCACAGGAACATGTGCTTTCATCAGGTTCTGTGCAAACAAAATCACTTCATCACGGAACGGATCCAATTCCCCGGCCATTGTGTAAACTGCCGGAAGCCCGGTAAAATCAGCTTTTGCCGGCTCCATAAGATAATCTGTCTCCCCCGCATGATCCAGATAAAATCCCCAGAGCATCTCTACACCGTCACGGTTTAATGTTCTCGGATCATAGATCTGTTTTGCAGAATCAGTTTCCATATTTCTGCTGATCATCGGACTATTCGTCAGAATATAAGCAATCGGGGGATAGTTTCTGTCTCTTGCCTTTAATGCAGTATACATGGCCAAGCCTGCTCCACCGCTGACCCCCGCAACTGCGATCTTCTCAGGATTTACGCCCAGTTCCCCGGCATGTTCGTAAAACCAGACCAATGCACCATAACAGTCATCTCCCGGAATCGGGTATGGATGCTCCGGCGCCAGACGGTATTCTACAGATACAACAACCGCCGGTACTTCTTTCACAAAACGTATATTCTGACTATCATCAGATTCTGTCATCCCAAGACACATCCCTCCACCGTGAAGCCACATAATTCCGGCACATTCTCCTTCTCTCTTAACTGGTTCATAAATCCGGATCGTAAGATGGTCATTTCCCTCAACCGCAATCTCTCTTTTCCAGATTTTCACAGCCGGATCTGTCGGCAGATATTCCGGATGTTCCTCGTAGAATTTTCCACCATTTCTCTGGGACAGGATCCCATCCATATCATAAGTAATATCCGGGAATATACTGATTGCTTCTTTTAATTCCGGGCGCATTCTTTCGATTGCAGACCCATAATTTTTCTTAACATCCATTTTCATTCTCCTGTAAAGATTTCAACGCTGCCTCTCTGCCGTCGAGAGCGCCAACCATACCGGCGACGATATGATATCCGTTATCGACCGGAATGGTCGCACCCTGGATTGTGTAAGCGTCATCAGATAACAAAAATGCCACTACAGATGCAATTTTATCGCCTTCTGTAAAATTGGGATTATAGATTCCAAGTTTCATTGTCTCATATAATTCCGCCGGGATGGTCTCCATAAATGCAGGGGTCAGTGTATTGGAAGGTTCAATTGCGTTACAGCGGATACCCTGACGTCCATATAACGCTGCCGTGGCTCTTACAAGGGCTTCCAACGCAGCTTTTGTCATGCCGTATACATTATTCCCTGCCGCACCGAATTTCGCAGCTACCGAAGATGTACAAACGATGGATCCGCCGCCGTTTTTGAGCATTTCCGGAATCGCATATTTCATCAGCAGATATCCGCCGCAGACATTGATCTTAAATGCTTCCACCATATAATCAACATCAAAATCATCGAAAGTTCTGTCCCGCATTGTAAAGGATGCCGCCACTGCCGCCGCATTGCCAGCCAGATAATCAAGACGTCCGTATGTCTTAACTGTCTTTGCGATCCCCTCTCTTACCTGCTGTTCATTCGCCACATCACAAATAATCCCGATTGCATTTCCTCCCTGATCGTTGACTTCTTTGACAACATCATTCAGTTTTTCACTGTTAATATCGAACAATGCAAGCCGGGCTTTATTTTTTAAGCCGATTTGTAAAGCACATTCTCTTCCAATACCGGAAGCTGCCCCTGTGATCACACAAACCTTCCCTTCAAAATCCTGCATAATATCACCTCTACTTTTCTGATTATTCTCTGCCTACTTCCATTCCTCTTTGTTTGTAAGATGTCTATAAGGTTTTATCTCCGGTTTTTCTCCGTGCGCCATGGCATCCGTCATTTCTTTGAATATTCCCTCGGTCAGCAGCAGCGAAGTGAGTTCTCTCTCGTAACTCAAACCGGCTTCATGGCTTCCTTCCCATACTTTGAGCATGGCTGCTTTCGTCAGCGCCACTGAATGCGGAGCTACATTTTTCAGACGGTCAATATACCACCGTACAGTTTCATCCACCTGATCAAACGGAACAGCCTCCGTGACCAGACCGATTTCCTCCGCCTCTTTTCCGGAAACAAGAAGTCCGAGCATAAGCATTTTTTTTGCTTTTCTCCAGTTAACAATTCTGGAAACTCTCTGGCATCCTCCCCAGCCTGCGATCGTACAGGATTCCACTTCAGGCTGTGAAAGCTGCGCATCCTCCGCTGCGATAATAAAATCACACGGATGAAGCGTTTCAAGCCCGCCGCCGACTGCCTGTTTTTTGATCACGCCGATCACAGGCTTTTCCATTCTCTCAATGAGGCTTGCCACATTGTGTCCATAATAGATAAACTCACGGATATGAAGTGGTTCTCCACCCGTCGGCTGTTCCATTCCCTGATTCACAGCGTACGCTCCCTGATGGATTCCACTTTCCGATGTGATCACGATCACACGGATATCATCATCATCCTGTGCATCCAGCAAAGCCCGGCGCATCTGAACGATCACATCCCTGCTCATACTGTAACCGGTGTCAGCATTTACTTTTGTGATAGTTGCAATTCCATCCTCTTTTTCATATGTAATAGCTGTATATTCTTTCATAAGTTACTCCAATCTTCCATTCTATCTGTTCAGATATTTTTCCGGCGCTTTTGGTTTCTTCAGGAATAAAGCCAGAATACATCCAGCCAGCGTCAGAAATCCGCATACGAGAAAAGCTCTTGACAACTCGCCGCTTTTTGCAAGATACACCCCAACCAGAGAAGATGTAGCCGCGCTCATGATCGTAAATACCGGATACATCCATCCTTGGATCTTTGCAAAATTTTTCGGTCCGTAGTAACGTGCAAGCGTCATTGTTGCCAGCGGGTTTAACATTGCATTCGGGAAAGAAAACAGCACAATCGGAAGAATCCATGTTACAACATTTTCTGTCACCATATTCATCAGGATACAGCTTACTCCTGCCATAATGCATGCGATAAAATATCCCCAGCGTGATCCAAGCTTGTCCAAGATGCCAGCGAAGAAAAATCCACAAACTGCTGTCACGGCGCTTAATACAGAAATGAACAGAGCAGCACGTACATTATCCATCACGCCACGCAGAACAAAGTGTGTGGTAGAAAAATACATAACGCATGCATATGTTACGCACATAAATCCCCAGCAAAGCGCTACGATCCAAAGCTGCGGTGTCTTTACAGCATCTTTCGCATCCCAGTTAATTTCATTTACCGGTTCAGCTGCATTCTCTGCGGAAGCTGCAGCAGATGCAAGATGTCCGCCCTCCATCTCCTGCCCTACTTCTTCCGGATGATCCTTCATCAGGAAAAACTGTGGAAGCGCAGTAATCACAAACAGAGCTATTCCACATACGATCAAAGTCAGTTTCCATCCCCATGCATTTAACCCGATTGCAATAATCGGCGGAATGATCATACCGCCCAATGCCGCCATTGCATTGACGCGCCCGGACCATGCCGCGCGCTTTGTTGTCCACCAGTTTGCCACGACTGCCTGGGTTGCCATTGTATCGTTAAACATCATGGATAATCCTACAGCTACGCCAAACACGACCATAAACATCCATGGTCCCTTACAGTATCCGGTAACGACCAGCGCCAGAGATGTAATAATCGTTGTATAACAAATTGTTTTTCTCGGACCGAATTTTGTTACTGCGATACCGATGACCGGCATGATCAGGCAGAACATTGTACGCAATGAAAATGCATTGGATACAATGGATGCATCCCATCCCAGATTAATGGTCAGGTATGCGATAAACTGCGCAGCCGCACTGTTTAAAATACCTGTTGATCCGAAAATTGTAAGTCCCGCCAGCAATGTTGATAAATAGCCATAATAGAGTTTATTTGTTTTTTTATCTCTAATCATGCGTTAACCCTCTCCTTCTCTTTTCTTTTTTTGTTTTTTCTCCCATAATTTTTTCTTCATTTCAAAACCCAATTCGAAAAACAGATTTATTTGCCAGTAAACCGGGGAGGTTCCTTTGCAAAAAACGCATTAACGCCGATCTTGTGATCCTCGCTCGCAAAACAGATTGCCTGTGCGTGCGGCTCGATATCGAGCAGCTGCTCCAGCGTCATATTGATGGAATCATTGATCACATTTTTTGCCATGCGCAGTGCAACACGAGGTCCATTTGCCAGTTTTACTGCCAGCTTCTTTGCCTCTGCCATAAGCTCCTCATGCGGGATGATATTGTTCACAATACCCATCTCTTTTGCTTCCTCCGCACCGATGGTCCGTCCGGTAAAGATCAGCTCTTTTGCCCTCTGCAAGCCTACCAGTCTCGGCAGAGTATACATTCCTGCAAGGTCAGGGATCAGCCCGACGCCCTGGAATGCCATGCCGAATTTTGCCTTGTCCGAGGCAAGGATCAGATCCGCCTGCATTGCGATACAGAAACCTGCACCTACTGCAAACCCATTTACTGCTGCGATGGTTGGTTTCGGCATGTTCATAAATGTCATAACCATCTCGCGGAAAGATTTCATATAATCATATCCTGCTTCCACAGTCTCGAATCCCCCGCTCAGCTTCTTTAAATCTCCCCCTGCGCAGAATGCTTTCTCAGCGCCTGTCAGGATGACTGCACCGATCTGCGGGTCTGCAGCCACATCCTTGTACGCATCCAGAAGCTCCGCGGACAGGGCGTCCGTCAGGGCGTTCATTGTCTTTGGAATGTTCATCTGGATGATCGCAATATTGTCCTCTTTTGTGAGGATAATCGTCTTGTAATCCATTTTTTTCTCCTTTATTGTTCTTATCGTTATTTACAATTTTTGCATTCTTCACATGCACCACTGCAGTTTACGAGCTGCTCTGCGAACTTGAGCTTCTGGTCCAGTTTCGCATCGCGCAGCATCATAATCTTCTGGGACTGTGGTGAGCCTGCCCCATGCATAGCCTCAACTGCCGCTGTGCCTCCGCTGATCGTTTCAACCAGCCTGTACAGGCGCATCTTATCCTCTGTAGACATTGCATCCGTTC
>CAZJSI010000010.1:0-30617 GCA_964548675.1 uncultured Eubacterium sp.
AAATCAAAATGACGACACCGTTAGTTGAGATGGACGGAGATGAGATGACAAGAATTCTCTGGCAGTATATCAAAGATGAACTGCTGCTTCCGTTTGTTGACTTGAAGACAGAGTATTATGATCTCGGCCTGGAGTACAGAAATGAGACAGATGATAAGGTTACTTTTGATTCTGCATACGCTACACAGAAATATGGTGTTGCGGTAAAATGTGCTACGATCACACCAAATGCGGCCCGTGTGAAAGAATATGATCTGAAGGAAATGTGGAAGAGCCCGAACGGAACGATCCGTGCGATCCTGGACGGAACCGTATTCCGGGCGCCGATCAAGGTGAAAGGCATTGATCCGTGCGTAAAGAACTGGAAAAAACCGATCACCATCGCCCGTCATGCATACGGTGATGTGTACAAAGCTTCTGAAATGAAAATTCCGGGACCGGGAAAAGTAGAACTGGTCTACACCGCAGAGGACGGAACGGAGACAAGGGAGCTGGTACACAACTTTACCGGAGCAGGCGTGGTACAGGGACAGCATAATATCAGCGCATCCATCGAGAGTTTTGCAAGAAGCTGTTTTAACTACGCACTGGATACAAAACAGGATCTGTGGTTTGCGACAAAGGATACGATCTCCAAAAAGTATGACCACACCTTCAAGGATATTTTCCAGGAAATCTATGATGCGGAATATGCGGATAAGTTTGAAGCAGCGGGAATTGAGTATTTCTATACCCTGATCGATGATGCGGTTGCCCGTGTTATGAAATCTGAGGGCGGCTATATCTGGGCGTGCAAAAACTATGACGGAGATGTTATGAGCGATATGATCTCCTCCGCCTGCGGTTCCCTGGCTATGATGACTTCCGTACTGGTATCTCCGTCAGGTGTTTACGAGTATGAGGCTGCCCACGGAACGGTAATGAGACATTACTACAAACATCTGGCAGGGGAGGAGACTTCCACCAACTCCGTTGCGACGATCTTTGCATGGACAGGCGCTCTGCGTAAGCGCGGCGAGCTGGATAACCTGCCGGAATTAACAGCTTTTGCAGATAATTTGGAAAAAGCTTGTATTGATACGATAGAATCTGGTAAAATGACAAAAGACTTGGCATTAATTACTGAAATTGAAAATCCGGTTGTTTTAAACAGCCTTGATTTTATTAAAGCGATCCGTTCCAGTCTGGAAAAAATATACGCATAGGGAGCGGCAGCATTCTTATGTGATATGCGGGAAGCTCCTGTGATAAAAAGGTGATTTTTGCTAATTATTGTCAAAAAACAACAACTTCTCCGAAGCGTTTTCAGAGGATCTGGAAACGGTTCGGAGAAGTTGCGTTCGGTAAAGGAGACAAACAATGATTTTAGCATGTCAGAATATTAGCAAATCCTTTGGGGTAGAATCTGTTCTTCGCAATGTGTCTTTTCATGTGGAGGAACAGGAAAAGGTGGCGATCGTGGGGATCAACGGTGCGGGAAAATCCACGCTGTTAAAGATCATCATGCAGGAAATGCCGCCGGATGAGGGCACGGTAGTGTTGGCGAAGGGGAAAACAATTGGTTATCTCGCCCAGCATCAGGAGGTGGATGGCGGGAAAACGATCTATGATGAGGTGCTTGAGGGAAAACGGGATCTGATCGATATGGAGACGCGCATCCGGAATATGGAAGAGCGGATGCAGGAGGTTCCGGGAGATGAGATGGAGGCTTTTCTGGAAGAATATCACAAGCTGCTCCATGAGTTTGAAGCCCGGGACGGCTATGCGTACCGCAGCGAGGTATCCGGAGTGCTGAAAGGCCTGGGATTTCCCGAGAATGAATTTTCAAAACGCTGTGACGAGCTCTCTGGGGGGCAGAAAACCCGCGTATCCCTGGCCAGGCTGCTGGTGACGCATCCGGATGTGATCCTTCTGGATGAGCCGACCAACCATCTGGATATCGAATCTATCAGCTGGCTGGAAACCTTTTTGCTGAATTATAAAGGCGCTGTTGTGATCGTTGCCCATGACCGGTATTTTCTGGACCGCATCGTGACAAAGATCGTGGAGATCAGTATGCATAAATCAGCGGTCTATGAGGGGAATTATACGGTCTATGCCCAGAAGGCGGCAAAGGTACGGGAGGATGCGCTGAAAGCATATTATAACCAGCAGAGGGAGATCAAACACCAGGAAGAAGTTATTGAAAAATTGAAATCTTTTAACCGGGAAAAATCCATCAAACGGGCGGAGAGCCGTGAAAAACAGCTCCAGAAGATCGAGGTTCTGGAAAAACCCCGGGAAGAAAACCCGAAAATGCATATTGCGCTGACTCCCTCCGTCATAAGCGGAAATGATGTGCTCGGCGTGGAAAACCTGTCGAAAGCCTATGATGAGAAACTGCTCTTTCAGGACATTTCTTTTGAGATAAAGAGAGGAGAGCGGGTGGCGCTGATCGGGCAGAACGGCACCGGAAAAACGACCATTTTGAAGATCTTAAACGGAAAGGCAGACGCAGACAGAGGAAGCATTCATCTGGGAACGAATGTAAAAATTGGATACTATGATCAGGAACATCAGGTGCTTCACATGGACAAGACACTGATAGAAGAAATCTCAGACGACTATCCGAAGCTGACCCAGACAAAGATCCGAAATGTACTCGCCGCTTTTCTTTTTACGGATGAGGATGTGTTTAAAAGGGTCAGTGACTTAAGCGGCGGGGAGCGCGGACGCCTTTCCCTGGCAAAGCTGATGCTCTCGGAGGCGAATTTCCTGATCCTCGATGAGCCTACCAACCACCTGGACATTACATCGAAAGAAATCCTGGAGTCGGCGTTAAACAGTTATGAGGGAACGGTCTTGTTTGTATCCCATGATCGTTATTTTATTAACAAAACAGCCACCAGAATATTGAATCTGACCGGGCAGACAGTGATCAATTATATCGGAAATTACGACTATTATCTGGAGAAAAAAGAGACAAATGAACAGGCTTATCTGAGTACGGCCGAGGAACAAAGGCAGGTATCTCAAGCGTCAGCTTCCGATGGCAGGGCAGACTGGCAGACGCAGAAGGAGGAACAGGCGAGACTGCGGAAAATACAGAACCAGATTCGAAAAATAGAGGACGAGATAGAGGCTTTGGAAGAACGGCTGTCCAAGATTGAGGAGGAATTTTCCAGACCCGAGATCGCTACCAATTCGGCGAAACTGGGAGAATTGCATAGTGAGCAGGTTTCTATTCAGGAACAATTGGAAATTTTGTATGAAAATTGGGAAAAACTGGGGTCCGATTGATAAAAAATTGACAAAATCATAATCTATGTTATAATGAATAATAGCATAAATATGATAAGTTGGTGAGCATATATGCACAATATTTGTTTGCCAGTAGAGGAGTATAAGTAATGCAAAAAGAAATTTCACAGGCAGTAATCCGCCGCATGCCGCGCTATTATCGATATCTTGGGGAGTTATTGGATGATGGCGTGGAAAGAATATCTTCCAATGAGTTGAGCATCAGGATGAAGGTCACCGCATCACAGATCAGGCAGGATCTGAACAATTTTGGAGGTTTTGGCCAGCAGGGGTATGGCTATAACGTTCAGTATCTTTATGAAGAAATCGGAAAGATCCTTGGCCTTGACCGTCAGCACAATATTATTGTTGTCGGCGCCGGAAATATGGGGCAGGCTCTGGCAAATTATGTAAAGTTTGAGAAACGCGGTTTTGTCATCACAGGCCTGTTTGATGTCAATCCTGCTCTGGCGGGTTTGTCAGTCAGAGGGATCGAGATACATATGATGGATGAACTTCCGGAATTTGTGAAAAAGAACAAAGTAGATATTGCAGTATTGACAATGCCGAAGGAAAAAGCAGAGCAGGCAGCGAATCTGCTTGTAGATCTGGGAATTCATGCTATTTGGAATTTTGCCCATCTGGATCTGGAACTTCCGGACGATGTTGTGGTGGAAAATGTTCATTTATCGGATAGTTTGATGCAGTTGTCATATAATATTGTAAGAAGATCAGAAAATGAATAGTGGATAAGAATACGCTTTGCCTTTGGCAAAGCGTGTTTTGCACAGAAGCAGGAGGGATTTCGATTGAAATATTTATTAGACAGCAATGAAATGAAAAAGTGTGATGAAAATACAATGCAGCGCCGGGGAATGTTGTCGGCTGTCCTGATGGAGCGGGCCGCCCTTGCCGCCGCAGAAGAAATTACAGCCGAAAAGCCGGATCCGGATACATCGGTACTTGTAGTATGCGGTACGGGAAATAACGGGGGAGATGGCCTGGCCGTCGCCCGCCTGCTGTATCTGAAGGGATATGCCGTTGAGATCCTGTTTCCGGGAAAAGAGGAAAAGTGCAGTGTGGAGGCAAAACGCCAGCTTGATATTGTGAGAAATTATGAGATTCCCATGTGCCGGGCGTTTTCGGAAAAATCCTATGACGTGATCGTGGATGCATTGTTTGGGATCGGGCTGTCGAGAAATATTGAAGGGAGATATGCGGAACTTATCTGCCGCATGAATGAGATGTCCGGACTGAAAGTGGCCATAGATATATGTTCCGGCCTGTCAGCGGATGACGGTTCTGTTATGGGAGCCGCATTTCGGGCGGATCTCACAGTCACGTTTGGATTTGCAAAAATTGGGCACATGCTTTATCCCGGAGCGGAACTCTCCGGAAAAGTGGCGGTAAAAGATATCGGCATTGATGAAAAAAGCCTGTTTGAGATATGCCCCAGGGCGGGATTGTTGGAGAAATCTGACCTGTTCCTGCTTCCGGTTCGCAGTCCGCGTTCTAATAAGGGGAGTTACGGCAAAATACTGATTTTTGCAGGATCCCATAATATGGCAGGAGCGGCGGCTTTTTCCGCAAAGGCAGCTTATGCTTCCGGAGCGGGGCTTGTCCGGGTCGCTACAACGAAGGAAAACCGTCAGATCATCCAGAACCTGGTGCCTGAAGCGGTTTTATCCACCTATCAGAAAGATACGGACATGGAGAGTTATGTAAAAGAACTGCTTCAGTGGGCGGATGTCGTGGTGGCGGGGCCGGGTATCGGGACCTCAAAACAGGCAAAAAAAATAGTATATAATGTTTTAAAATATGCAAACGTGCCCTGTGTGCTGGATGCGGATGCTCTGAATATTACAGCGCACCACAGGGAATGGCTGTTTCAGACATCAGCCCGGATCATTGTTACGCCCCACCTCGGGGAGATGTCAAGGCTTTGCGGTCTGTCCGTGGCTGATATACAAAAAGATATCGTATCGGCTGCCAGAACTTTTGCGGATGCATATCATGTGATATGCGTATTGAAGGACGCCAGAACGATAACCAGCCTGACGGACGGATTTTCCTATGTAAATACGAGTGGAAATCACGGTATGGCGACAGCGGGGGCGGGTGATGTTCTCACGGGTATCATAGGCGCTTTCCTCGGTCAGAAACTGCCGCCGGAGACAGCGGCTCCGCTGGGAGTATTTATCCATGGACTTGCAGGAGACTGTGCATCTATACAGACCGGAAAACGCGGCCTTATGGCGTCAGATCTTGTGACGGGGATCCGCGAAGTACTGAGGAAATACTGACGGAATCGGCATTTCCGTTCATTAATTGATTTGAAAGAAGGAAACATAAGATGGAAAACTATAGCAGAGTGCGTGCAGACATTGATCTGGATGCCTTTGAGCATAACTTAAATGAGATCAGGCGGTGCATCAGGCCGGAGACGAAGGTGATCGCAGTCATAAAGACGGACGGATATGGCCATGGGGCAGCTGCGCTTGCGGAAGTTTTAGAACCAAGGGATGATATTTGGGGATATGCGGTTGCGACGGTGGAGGAAGCGAGAATTCTGAAGAATCATGGATATCAGAAACCGATTCTGATCCTTGGATATGCTTTTCCGGAGCAGTATGACGAGATCGTCCGGTCTGATATCCGTCCGGCAGTATACACTTATGAGACGGCAAAGCTTTTGTCCGATACTGCCGCCGCCCGGGATAAAACAATAAATATCCATATCAAACTGGATACCGGAATGAGCAGGATCGGTTTTCAGATTTCGGAAAAAAATGCGGATGAGATAGCACGCATCGCAGCATTGCCGAATATTATGATAGAGGGGATTTTCACTCACTTTGCAAAAGCGGATGAAACTGACAAGACATTTACAAAAGATCAGGCTGAAAATTACGATAAAATGATCAGATGGCTTTTGGAGAGAGGTGTGGAGATACCGCTCCATCACATTTCAAACAGTGCGGGAATCATGGATCTGCCGCAGTATAATCTGAATCTGGTGCGTGCGGGTATTATTCTTTACGGCCTGTGGCCGTCAGATGAAGTGATGAAAGAAAATATGGATCTGAAACCTCTTCTGTCGTTAAAGAGCCACATTGTGCATGTAAAAGAGCTGGAGGACGGACGCTGTATCAGTTATGGCGGTACCTACCGGGTCAGCGGTACGCAGAAAATAGCCACCGTCCCGGTGGGATACGGCGACGGATATCCACGCTCTCTGTCAAATAAGGGGTATGTGCTGATCCATGGACAGAAAGCCCCAATCTGCGGAAGAGTCTGCATGGATCAGTTTATGGTAGATGTGTCAGAAATTGCAGATGTGCAGACGGGCGATGAGGTGACTCTGATCGGTACGGATGGAGCAGAGACTGTCACGATGGAAGAACTGGGTGATCTGTCCGGGAGATTCAATTATGAATTTGCCTGTGATCTTGGAAAGCGGATTCCACGGGTTTACTGGCGGAATGGAGAGAGGATATCGGAACATACTTATTTTACGGAGTAGAACACTGCATGAAAATGTGGAGACATTTTTGAATTTTAAGGAAACGCTGATTAAATCAGCGTTTCCTTAGATATCTGCTCTGTGCATACGCTCGCTGAAATTGGGAATAATTAAGAAAAACCTGAAAATTGGAGAGTGTGAATATGTTAATTAGAAGAGGAGATATCTATTATGCGGACTTACGCCCGGTGGTTGGTTCGGAGCAGGGAGGCGTCCGTCCGGTTTTGATCATACAGAATGATGTTGGGAACAGACACAGCCCGACGGTGATCTGCGCAGCGATCACATCGAGGATGAATAAGGCGAAACTGCCGACACATATAGAACTGAGTGCAGAGCGATATCATATGGTCAAGGATTCCGTTGTTTTACTGGAACAGCTCCGTACCATTGACAAGGTGCGGCTGAAGGATAAGATCTGTCATCTGGACAGCGAGATCATGAAGAAAGTGAACAGAGGATTGCGGATCAGTCTGGAATTGGATACATAATGGCGGTCAGGCCTGACCGCCATTTTGATTCTGAATATGATTACCTATTTTACCGCGCTTAAATCAGCATTACCACTGTAGTATTTGCAGGATATCCAGGTTAAACTTGACTATTTGGATATCAGGTGATAAAATTTCGTATAATTATATCAGATGGGATGAGCCGCTTTTCCGGGCGCAGGTCCCGTAAAAGTACTGAAAAATGCGAAAAGGTATGGAGTTTGGAAGGAGTTTTGAAACTGATGGATGACGACGGCAGTCCGTTATATAACTTTGGTAAAGGAATAAGAAAGCTTTTTGGAAAAGGACGTTCCATATCCCCGGAGGATCTGACCGAGGAGGAGATCATGTCCATGGTGAACGAGGGTCATGAGCAGGGAGTGCTTCAGGAAAGTGAAGCCGAAATGATCAACAACATTTTTGCGTTGGATCAGAAGGAGGCAAAGGATATCATGACACACCGCAAAAATATTGAGGCGGTGGATGGTACGATCACTCTTCGGGAAATGCTGGGCGTGATCGAGAACGAGGGGTATTCCCGGTATCCGGTGTATCTGGATGATATTGACAATATTATCGGGGTGATACATATCAAGGACATCCTGAAACTGATGCTGAAACAGGACGCCATGGATACGGTGCTCACGAAAATTGATGATCTGATTTGGCCTGTTCCGTTTATACCGGAGACGAGAAATATCGATGTGTTGTTTAAAAATATGCAGTCTCAAAAAACACATATGGTCATTGTGGTGGATGAGTACGGACAGACAGCCGGCCTTGTGACGATGGAGGATATTCTTGAGGAGATCGTGGGAAATATTCTGGACGAGCATGATACGGAGGAGTTGTGGATCATTCCGGATAAGGATGGCAGTTATCTGATGGATGGGGTAACGGATTTTGATGAAGTCTGTCAGCTTCTTAATATTGAGGACGAGGATCTGCATGATTTTGATACGTTAAATGGTTTTATTATCGCGCAGATCGACAGGATTCCGTCGGATGATGAAGTATTTTCAGTTTCCGTATACGGATACCGGTTCGATGTGCTTCTTGTGGAAAATAAGATGGTGCGCACGGTCCGTGTCACAAAAGAGCCGGAGCCCGGAGAGGAAAACTTGCCAGAATAGAGAAATCATGGTACAATCAGCAGTGCCGCAGGCTTTTGGGCCGGCGATGTGAATATAAATACAATTAATGAACAGGGAGAGATAACATGTCAGGACATTCAAAATTTGCCAATATTAAGCATAAGAAAGAAAAAAATGATGCTGCAAAAGGTAAGATTTTTACCATTATCGGAAGGGAACTTGCAGTAGCAGTAAAAGAGGGTGGACCGGACCCGGCGAACAACAGCAAGCTTCGTGATGTCATTGCCAAGGCAAAGGCAAACAATATGCCGAACGATACGATTGACCGCGGTATTAAGAAAGCAGCCGGAGACGCGAATTCCGTAAATTATGTTTCTGCTACATATGAAGGCTATGGCCCGAATGGTACGGCGATCATTGTTGATACGCTTACAGATAATAAAAACCGTACCGCGGCAAATGTCAGAAATGCATTTACAAAGGGTAAAGGAAATGTAGGTACTCCGGGCTGTGTATCCTTTATGTTTGACAAAAAAGGGCAGATCATTATTGATAAAGAAGAGTGTGAGATGGATGCGGATGATCTTATGATGGCTGCTCTGGATGCGGGGGCAGAGGATTTTTCCGAGGAGGAAGACAGTTATGAGATCCTTACAGATCCGGATTCCTTCAGTGAAGTCAGACAGGCCCTTGAGGATGCGGGGATTTCAATGGCAAGTGCCGAAGTGACTATGATCCCGCAGACTTATGTGGAACTGACGGATGAACAGGATCTGTACAATATCAATAAGATCCTGGATCTGCTGGATGCGGATGATGATGTGCAGCAGGTTTACCATAACTGGGATGAGTGTTAAAATGGGATTTTACAATGGATTAAAAATATGGTACAATACTTATATTGAAAATTACTCCGGAGAAAAATGTATTCCGGCGGGTTATTTAGGGGGTCTAAAATGAAAAAAATTCTTTTTGCAGCTTCAGAGTGTGTACCATTTATTAAGACCGGGGGGCTCGCAGACGTATGCGGAGCGCTTCCGAAGCAGTTTGATAAGAACGAATGGGATGTGCGAGTAGTTATTCCGAATTATTCCTGCATTCCGGAAAAATACCGGAATCAGTTTGAATATGTGACGCATTTTTATATGGGCAGCGGTACTTATATTCCGAGCAAATATGTAGGCGTGCTGAAATACGAGATGGACGGTATTACATATTATTTTATCGACAATCAGGAATATTTTGACTGTTTCCTGCCATATGGCGATATCCGCTATGATATTGAGAAATTTACGTTCTTTGATAAAGCAGTATTGTCCATGCTTCCTTTGATCGGTTTCCAACCGGATCTGATCCATTGCCATGACTGGCAGGCAGGCCTGATCCCGGTTTATCTGAAAAATGAATTTCAGGGAGATATGTTTTTCTGGGGCATGAAATCTATCATGACGATCCATAACCTGAAATTCCAGGGCGTATGGGATGTCAAGACCATGATGGGACTGACCGGTTTCCCGGAGGGATTATTTACTCCCGATAAGCTGGAATTCCAGAAAGATGCCAATATGTTAAAAGGCGGGTTGGTTTATGCTGATTATATCACAACAGTAAGCGATACTTACGCCCAGGAGATCCAGACACCGTATTACGGTGAGGGATTGGACGGTTTGTTATCAGCACGCCATATGGATATGCAGGGCATTGTAAACGGTATCGATTATGATATCTATGATCCGGCGACAGATCCGAAGCTGTTTGTGAACTATGACAGAGACAATTTCCGCAAGAAAAAAGTTGAAAATAAACTCAAATTGCAGGAAATGCTCGGCCTGGCTGTAGATAAAAAGAAATACATGATCGGTTTGATTTCACGTCTCACGGATCAGAAGGGACTTGACCTTGTTGATTACGTATTTGAACGTATCGTGGACGAGAATACCCAGTTCGTAGTGATTGGGACAGGCGAAGAAAAATATGAAAATATGTTCCGCTATTTTGCATGGAAATATGGTGACAGAGTTTCTGCAAATATCTGCTATGACGCAGATCTGGCCCAGAAGCTGTATGCGGCAGCAGATGCATTCCTGATGCCGTCACGTTTTGAACCCTGCGGTCTGACACAGATGATGGCGTTCCGCTATGGTACTGTACCTATTGTTCGTGAGACAGGCGGTTTGAAAGATACTGTTGAAGCATATAATGAATATGAGAATACAGGCGATGGATTCTCATTCTCCAATTACAATGCGGAAGAGATGCTCAATGTGATCAATTATTCCAAACAGATATACTTTGAGAGAAAGCGTCAGTGGAACCAGATGGTAGAACGGGGAATGGCAAAGGACTTCTCTTGGAGAGTGTCTGCCGGAAGATACGAAGGTTTATACCGCTATCTGCTTGGTATGTGTTAAAAAATTCAGAGGCTGCGCAAAACGCGCAGCCTTTTTTGGGTTTATAGGAAATTCCTCTGACTTGACTGTACATAATTCCTCTGAAAAAGCACAAACTAGGAAAAAACGGAGGAATTTGATATGCCAAAAGAAAGTGAACAAATAAATAAAGAAATTCAGGATTTTGGACAGATTCGGATGGACCGGAATTCCCAACAGCACAATATCCAGCTCCTATCTATCATAGGGGAGGTGGAGGGGCATGAATGTCTTGCTTCCACAGCAAAGACGACGAAGTATGAGCATGTGCTGCCAAAGCTGGCTGCCCTGGAGGATGATTCCGGGGTGGATGGCCTTTTGGTATTGTTGAATACAGTGGGCGGAGATGTGGAATCCGGCCTTGCCATAGCGGAGATGATCGCATCTTTGAGTAAACCGGTCGTTTCACTTGTGCTTGGAGGAAGCCATTCTATCGGTGTGCCTCTGGCGGTAGCGGCCGACTATTCATTTATCGTCCCAAGCGGAACAATGGTGATCCATCCGGTCCGGATGAGCGGCACGGTGATCGGAGCGCCTCAAACCTATGAATATTTTAAGCAGATGCAGGACCGCATCACCGGGTTTATCGAGGCGCATTGTATGGTGAAAGCAGAGCGTATCGAGGATATGATGATGAATACAAGTATGTTGACGAAGGATCTGGGGACAATACTGGTGGGCCATCAGGCAGTGGCAGAAGGGATCATCAATGAAGTGGGGGGAATCGATGATGCGGTGAGACGGCTCCATTTTATGATTAATGATAAGGATCAGTGAGGTCTCGCTGGCAATCGCCGCTGTCCGGGATCAGGATCAAAAATACAAAAACTTTTTGTACCTGTCCAAAATTTGAGATGACATAGTTCCGAAAATATGATAAGATAATCTTTAGCCACAAAATACACAGAAGATAAGGGATGATACTATGTCGTTATTGCAATCCATTTTGATGGGGCTGATACAGGGACTGACGGAGTTTTTGCCGGTGAGCAGTTCCGGGCATCTGGCATTATTTAAGATTTTATTTCACGTGAACACAGATACCGGCCTGCTATTTGATGTGCTTCTCCATATCGGCACTCTCATTGCGGTGTTTGTCGTATATTTTAAGGACATTTTCCGGATGATTGCAGAGTTTATAAAAATTATTATTGATTGTATTTATAATATGAAAGTTTTTGTGGGCAGGCTCACACACCGGGAAGGCGCTTACCGCAGGATCGTGTGCAATAGTTATCGGAAATTTGTCATGCTTATCATTGTATCTACCATTCCGACCGGAATTATTGGCTATGTCGGCGGTGATCTGGTCAGCGCGGCTTCGGAGGTGCTTTTGATACCGGGAATCTGCCTGATCGTGACTTCGGTATTACTGTTTGTCTGTGATAATGCAAAAGATGGCCATAAGAGGCCGAAGCAGGTCAGCTATGCAAATGCATTTATCATTGGCATTTGTCAGGGTATCGCGACGATGCCGGGCATTTCCAGGTCCGGAACAACGATCACGGCCTGTGTGCTCAGTGGATATGAGCGTAAATTTGCGGTTAAATATTCTTTTATTTTATCGATACCTGCAATATTGGGAGCCCTGGTGCTTCAGTTGAAAGATATCGGCGATGTAAAGATCACTTCCGCGGAAGCGGGGTATTATGTGGCCGGTATGCTTGTCGCAGCAGTAGTCGGATATATTTGTATTAAGACTATGCTGGTCGTAGTAAAAAATAAGAAGTTTAAGTATTTTGCCATCTACTGTCTTGCAGTGGGAGCACTGTCGGTCGGCGGTTACTTTTTTATGCTGTAGCATGAAAAATCCCTTTTAGGATGGCATAATAGAGAAAGGTGTTTATGGCAGCTAAGAAGAGACGTACATCCGGTAAAAAGTCATCCGGTAAAAAAAATACAACTTCCGGAAAACGAAACAGCAGTTCCACCCAGAGTTTCTCCTGGAGAAGTGAAGTGCTGCTTTTCGTGATCCTGGCAATATCTATCGTTCTATTTATCAGCAATCTTGGAAAAGGCGGTGTTGTGGGAAGCGGACTGAGCGCTTTCTTTTTTGGCATGTTCGGAATTTTGTCCTATGCATTTCCTTTTGTTCTGTTTCTGGTATCCGCTTTTTTGATATCAAACGGCACGGGGAGAGGCAGGAAGCCGGCTTATTCGGGAAGAGTTATTATGAAAACCGTGGCCGGAATCCTGCTGTTTCTTTTTTTGTGTGTGTTTGCCTATCTGGTATATTCCGATTCCGCTCAGATGGATGTGATCGCAGTTTTTAAGGAGAATGCGGCAGACAAAGCCGGGGGAGGACTTGCCGGAGCGTTGATCGGCGGTTTACTGTTGAAAAGTTTCGGAATTGCGGGGGCATATGTGATAGATATCATTGTTCTTGTAGTATCTGTAGTGCTGATCACGGAACATTCCTTTTTCCGGGGAGTTTCCAAAGGAAGCAGGAAAGTCTATGAATCTGCCAGGGCAGATGCACAGCGCAGGAGAGAAGTGACTGCAGCGCGCAGCAGGCAGCGTCAGGAGATACAGGAAGAAAAAGGCAGGAGGACGGATCATAAAGTCAGAGGAGTGGCTATGGATACAAAGATCCGCCCTTCACGCAGGAAAAAAGCTGCCGATAATCTGAGTGAGCTGAACCTGGAGAATGTGGAGACTGTGGAGCCGGTTCAGCCGGAACCACTCGGGCAGGAGGCGGCAGATGAAGTGACACAGATGCAGTCTGACAATTTCTGGGCGCAGCAAAATGAACCGGTCATTCACATGACGCAGCCGGAACCGGAGGATACTGTTGCGGAGGAAGAGCCGCCCGCAGTACATAAAAGAGCGAGAAAACCGAAACAGCAAAAACAGGCAGTGGAAGCGGAAGTCAGGGATATACGGCAGGAAATCCGGGAAGTGGAAGAAAATACGCAGAAAAATTATGTATTTCCGGATATCAGACTGTTGAAGAAAGGTGACCCGAATATGGTCGGGGATTCCAGAAAGCATCTTCAGGAGATGTCTGCCAAGCTTCAGATGACATTGACAAATTTCGGCGTCAATGCCCGGGTGACGAATGTAGTCTGCGGCCCGACCGTTACCCAGTATGAAATTCAGCCGGAGATCGGTGTGAAAGTGAGTAAGATCCTTGGACTGGCGGACGATATCAAGCTGAATCTGGCTGTTCCTGATATCCGTTTTGAAGCTCCGATTCCAGGAAAATCTGCTATCGGGATCGAGGTGCCGAACAAGGAAAATGTGACGATCGCTTTTCGTGATCTGGTAGAATCAAGGGAGTTTCAGGGGCATGAATCTAATATTTCTTTCTGCACAGGAAAGGATATAGCGGGAAATGTCATTGTGGCGGATATCGCAAAAATGCCGCATTTGTTAATCGCAGGAGCGACCGGCTCCGGCAAATCTGTCTGTATCAATACGATCATCATGAGTATTTTATATAAAGCAAGCCCTGAAGATGTCAAATTGATCATGATCGATCCAAAAGTGGTGGAATTGAGTGTATATAACGGGATTCCTCATCTGCTGATCCCCGTTGTGACCGACCCGAAAAAGGCGGCCGGGGCTCTTCACTGGGCAGTTTCCGAGATGATGGAACGTTATCAGACATTTCAGAAATACGGCGTCCGTGATATGAAAGGATACAATAAGAAAGTGGAGTCTGTCAAAGACATCCAGGATGAGGAAAAACCGAAAAAGATGCCTCAGATCGTTATTATCGTGGACGAACTTGCAGATTTGATGATGGTCGCCTCCGGTGATGTGGAAGATGCAATCTGCCGTCTGGCACAGCTTGCCAGAGCTGCGGGAATGCACCTTGTCATCGCCACCCAGCGTCCTTCTGTCAACGTCATTACAGGACTGATCAAGGCAAATATGCCGTCACGTATCGCATTTGCGGTAACGTCCGGTGTAGATTCCAGAACAATCCTGGACATGAATGGAGCGGAAAAACTGCTTGGTAAGGGCGATATGCTTTTCTACCCGCAGAATTATCAGAAGCCTCTGCGCGTCCAGGGGGCGTTTGTGACGGACAAAGAAGTCTCGGATGTAGTGGATTATATTATTGAAAAAAATGGTCAGGTATCATATAATACAGAAGTTGAACAGAAAGTAAACACTTCGGAGAGCAGTTTGGGCGGGGGAAGCGGATTTACCAATTCCGCGGACGACCGGGATGCCCATTTTGCGGATGCCGGCAGATTTGTGATAGAAAAAGAAAAAGGTTCCATCGGAATGTTGCAGCGAATGTTTAAGATTGGATTTAATCGGGCAGCCCGCATTATGGACCAGCTGGAGGAAGCCGGAGTGGTTGGCCCGGAAGAGGGAACAAAACCGAGACGGGTTCTGATGACGATGGAAGAATTTGAAGCATTTCTCAGTGAGGGAGAATAAATGCATGAACCGATGAGCAGCCATACATACATTTTCCATAAGCATGTCCCGCCGCTTATCGTTCAGATAGATATTCAGTCATAGTAGTAGGCGCAGCTTACTGCTCAAATCACTTTTTAGGAGGATGAAACAATGAAAACAGACATTGAAATTGCACAGGAAGCAAAAATGGAGCACATTGTCAAGGTCGCAGAACAGTTAGGGATCGGTGAGGATGATCTGGAGTTATACGGTAAGTATAAGGCGAAATTGTCCGATGAACTGATGGATCGCGTAAAGGATAATCCGGATGGAAAACTGGTTCTGGTAACTGCGATCAATCCTACTCCGGCAGGAGAAGGAAAAACAACGACCAGTATTGGACTGGCACAGGCGTTAGGGAAACTTGGTAAAAAGGCGATCCTCGCTTTGCGTGAACCATCTTTGGGACCGTGTTTCGGTATTAAGGGAGGCGCTGCCGGCGGCGGTTATGCCCAGGTGGTTCCAATGGAAGACCTGAATCTCCATTTTACCGGAGATTTTCATGCTATTACATCGGCAAATAATCTGCTTGCGGCAATGCTGGACAACCATATTCAACAGGGAAACCAGCTTTGTATTGATCCGAGACAGGTTGTGTGGAAACGCTGCCTGGATATGAATGACCGTGTTCTTCGAAACATAGTTGTCGGACTGGGAAACAAGATGGATGGGATGGTGAGAGAAGACCATTTTGTCATTACCGTAGCATCTGAAATCATGGCAGTTCTCTGTCTGGCTGATGATATGGAAGATCTGAAGCGCCGTCTCGGAAGAATGATCGTAGCATATTCCTTTGACGGGAAGCCTGTGACAGCAGATGACCTGCAGGCAACAGGAGCGATGGCCGCTCTGTTAAAGGACGCCTTGAAACCAAACCTGATCCAGACGCTGGAACATACACCGGCGATCGTACACGGCGGGCCGTTTGCCAATATCGCACATGGCTGCAACAGTGTGAGAGCAACGAAAACGGCATTGAAACTGGCGGATATCACAATTACGGAAGCAGGATTTGGCGCGGACCTTGGCGCTGAGAAGTTTTTTGATATTAAGTGCCGTATGTCAGGCCTGAAACCGGATGCGGTTGTATTGGTCGCAACGGTCAGAGCGTTAAAATACAATGGCGGCGTGGCAAAAGCGGATTTGGCGGAAGAAAATCTGGAAGCATTGAAAAAGGGTATTGTAAATCTGGAGAAACATATTGAAAATCTGCATAAATATCAGGTTCCGGTTGTTGTTACCCTGAATTCTTTTATCACAGATACTCCGGCGGAACTGGCTTATGTAGAGCAGTTCTGCAAAGAGAGGGGATGCGAATTCGCATTGTCCGAAGTATGGGCAAAAGGCGGAGAGGGCGGCATTGATCTGGCAAACAAAGTGCTCGACGCTCTGGAAAATAAGGAGAGCAGATTTAAGGTTCTGTATGATTCCAGCCTTTCCTTAAAAGAAAAGATCGAGACGATCGCAAGGGAGATTTACGGTGCGGACGGAGTTACGTATACGAATGCTGCAAATAAGGAACTGAAACGTATCGAGGATCTTGGAATGGGGGATTTCCCGGTTTGTATGGCAAAGACACAGTATTCTCTGTCTGACGATCAGAATAAGCTGGGACGTCCAACTGATTTCACGATTAATGTACGTGAAGTATATGCAAGTGCCGGCGCGGGATTTGTGGTTGCGATCACCGGCGCTATCATGACGATGCCGGGACTTCCGAAAAAACCGGCGGCAAACAATATTGACGTAAATGCAGACGGTGTGATCACAGGATTGTTTTAAAAAATGCCGCTATGCGGCAAAAATCCGGCACGGGAATTCCGCAAAGCGATAAGATCAGGAGGCAGTAGAAGAATGGCACATTTAATCGACGGAAAAAAGATTTCGCAGGAAATTAAGGATGAATTGAAAGAAAAGACAGCTGAATACGGGAAAAAGGGGAAAAAGGCGGCTCTGGCCGTCGTGCAGGTGGGGAATGACCCTGCATCCAGTGTGTATGTGCGCAATAAGAAAAACGCATGTGCATATATCGGGATTGAATCTGTTTCCTATGAAATTCCGGAAGAAACGACGGAAGAAGAGCTGCTTCAGTTAATCGATGAATTGAACGGAAGAGAAGATATCAATGGAATTTTAGTACAGCTTCCGCTTCCGGAGCATATCAATGAAGAAAAGATAATTCTTGCGATTTCACCGGAGAAAGATGTGGATGGCTTTCATCCTCAAAGTGCAGGCGCTATGCTGATCGGGAGCAGAGGATTTCTGCCCTGTACGCCTGCAGGTGTCATTCAGCTCCTGAAGCGTTCCGGCGTGGAGATTGAAGGAAAGCATTGCGTTGTGATTGGCAGGAGCAATATTGTCGGAAAGCCGATGGCCATGTTAATGCTGCGGGAAAATGCAACGGTTACGATAGCACATTCCAGAACAAAGAATCTGAAAGAGCTGTGCCGTCAGGCGGATATCCTGATCGTTGCGATCGGAAAACCGAGATTTATTACAGCTGACTATGTCAAAGAGGGAGCTGTTGTCATAGATGTGGGAATTCACCGGTTGGAAGGGAAAAAATTGTGCGGAGACGTGGATTTTGATTCTGTGGAGCCTCACGCGAGTGCCATCACCCCGGTTCCGGGCGGTGTGGGACCGATGACGATTGCGATGTTGATGAACAATTGTGTGGAAACAATGGACCGATAGACAGGAAGAGGATATACCATGAAATGCGCAAAATGTGGTGCCGAGATACGTACGGGTTGTGTTTATTGCTCAAACTGTGGAGAAGAGGCACAGATTGTAACGGAAATTCATGTTCTGGAGGATGATCTGCTGCGCGCCATGTTGGAGGAACGGGAAGCGAAGGAGAAAAAGGAGTCGGAGGCTTTTGAAAAGAAGAAGGCCGATGAGATCCGGAAAAAGAAGTTGAGAGAAAAACGCCAAAAAAATAAGAGGACATTGATCCTGTTAATAATTCTTCTGGCGGCCGCCTGTACAGTTATATTTGGGCTTGTAAAATATCGTCAAAACAGTTCTGTTGATTATCTGATGGATAAAGCGCAGGCAGCCTATGCCCAAAAAGAATATCAGACGGCGTTGGACTATCTGGACAGGGCGTTAGAACTGGATGAGAATTACGGGGATGCTTTGCTCTTGCAGGGGAAGATTCATGCCCTGATAAAAGATGATGAGCTGGCGTTAGAACTGTTTTTGAAGGTGATCAGCCTGGAACCGGCCTGTCAGGAAGCGTACGAATACCTTCTGGAACTGTATGATAAAAACGGCGCTTATGATAAAATCGCAGAACTGAAAAAAGATGTGGCGGATACCGGTATTCTTGCACTTTTTGACGAATATGTGGTATCGCCTCCGGTCATTGAACAGGAGAGCGGCAGATATTCCGAGTTTTTTGAGGTGACGATCTCAGCTCCGGCAGAGAATGTGGAAATTTATTATACCCTGGATGGGACGGTTCCTACAAAAGAGGATACGAAATATGAGGATGCGATCGAGATTTCCGAGCAGGGCAGGATCATTCTGACGGCAGTTTGTCTTAATACAAATGGAATTTACAGCGATCCTGCCGTGGCGGAATACAAGATTGAACTGGAAGCTCCGGAAGCGCCTCGGGTTTCTCCGGACGGCGGACAGTTTACCACTCCGCAGACAATTGAGGTTTCGGTTCCGGACGGCGTGTCTGTATACTATACCTGGGACGGCAGCACTCCTACCGGACGGTCAGACAAATATACCTCCCCCCTTGAGATGCCGGAGGGAAACAATATTCTTTCACTGGTCGCGATTGATGAGTATGGCATGGAGAGTGAAGTGGTGAGGTGTAATTACATCTATTATCCGGAATAAATAAAAGGTTGGGGCTGTCGCACTAAGCACTGGATATACAGGATATAGTTTTGGATTCAAGACTCGCTCCGAGTCTTGGCGCGGGATTCGGGTCAGCTTCCGCTGACATAATACATACTGCTATATCTAGTATATGCTTTTCTTAATGCGACAGCCCCATTGTTATTATTAAAAAGGAATATAAAACATTTTAGTGCATCTGATTATATTCTTCCATGTAACGTTTGGTATATTCCACATCAGACGGGCAGTCCAGATATTCAGCGCCGTATTTCTGACGTGTCTCATTTCCCTTTCCTGTGATCAATAAAATAGTTTTATCGGTACATTCCAGGATCGCTTTGCGGATGGCTTCGCCTCGGTCCTCGATCATTTCGTACGGACAATTTTGTGCTTCCACATACTGTGCAATATCTTTTGAAATCTGTTCTACCGGTTCTGCGCCGGGGTCTTCCGCGACCAGATACACTTTTTTGGAATAGATGCCCGCAATAGTTCCAAGATCCCGGCGGCGGACCAGGGCTTTTTTGCCGGGGCAGCCAAAAATGGATACAATATCATAGTCCGGGTATTCTTTTCTTGTGGAAGAGAACAGTTTGTCAAAGCTCAATTTATTGTGGGCGTAATCCACGACGGCAATCACTTTTTTGTCGTTGCTTGTGTAGGATTCCATTCTTCCTGAGGAGCGCGCCCGGTAAAGGCCGGATTTCATAAATTTTACCGGAATGTCAAATACGTACGCTGCGGCGATTGCCGCCAGTGCATTTTCTACGTTGAAAAGTCCTGGCATTGTAAGTATGAAATCTTCGTCAAAGCGGTCGCATTTTACACGGAAATGAATTTCGTGATCTATTTTTTCGATGTCATATCCGTAAATATCGCTGCCCGGCTGTGTCCCGAAGGTGATAACACGGGGGGCGGCGGATGCCGCTTCCTTCACACGGTCAAAATAGTCAGAATCTGTGCTGATCAGCGCGTTTTTTGTCTGAGAAAACATTTTCAGCTTGGAAGAGAAGTAATCCTCAAAGTCCGGATGCTCGATCGGGCTGATATGGTCTTCCGAAATATTTAAAAAGACCGCCGCGTCAAATGTGATCTCGTTGACACGGTCATATTTCAGAGCCTGGCTTGAGACTTCCATCTCCAGAAATTTGATGCCGCAGTCTGCGGCATTGCGGAAATGCTGCATCAATTCAATACTCTCCGGTGTGGTGATATGGGATTCGATTTTTGTAACACCGTCATAGATATCGATGGAGGAGATAACTGCGCTCTCCTTTTCGTTTAAATCGGCCAGATAATCGTCCACGATCGCCTTTGTGTAATATGCGGTAGTGGATTTCCCTTTTGTCCCGCCAACGCCAATCAGATTCAATTCCTTTGCAGGAGAGTTGAAATACAGATCTGCGAGATAAGGCATCGCTTTTCTGACGTCAGAAACGACGATGTAAGGGACGTCCGTACAGATTGAAAAACGCTGTTCACTCACATAGAGGGATGCGCCGGCTTTTACGGCTCCCTCCAGATATTCCGGTCTGAAAGCTGCTCCTTTGCAGACAAAAAGTGTTTTGTCGGAGGCCTCTTTGGAATTATACGTGAGCCCGTGTATTGGCGCATCGTCATTCCCAAACAGATTACTTTCGAGTACCAGACCCTGACGGTCCAGCTTGTTCAGATAATCTTTCTGTGTATAATAGTTCATGGCTTTTCCTTTCGTAGTAATGTTTAGCGGTAATATGTTTTGTATTTTTTGAAATGGCTGAAATGATTTTTCATCATGCGCAGCCAGCGGTTGAAATTAAAATCACCTTTCATAAATACAGGGTTTACAACCTTTCCTTCACGGATTAACTGATTTAGTTTGCTTAAGTTTTCCGGCTGTTTAATGTACTTGCGGGCTACTCCTTTCGGGACTACCATCCAGAGATGTTCTTCCTTTGCAATCTCGAACGGGAGAGGATTGTTGTTGATAAATTCCTCCACAAAATACCGGGCCACATTGAAGCCGGATCCGGTAACATAATAATTGGAACGTCCCTGTCGGGTATTGATCTCAAAAAATTTGTATTTGTTATCCCGCACGTCATATTTAATATCGAAGTTTGAAAAACCGATATAGCCCATGGATTCCAGCAGAGTTTTTACCTTTGTCATCAGTTCTTCCTGGGGTTCCGTGATGATAACTGCATGATTTCCGGAACCGTGCGGGGTGTGTTCTTCCAGAAGTACGTGTCCGAGACACATCATACGCACTTTTTTATCTTTGCCGGAAAAGCAGGTAAGTACGCGCATATATTCGTCGTTTCCCGGAATCGTGTCCTGGATAATGAGAGAATCGGTGTACCCTGCATCGTAAATCTGCCTGATCGTGCGTTTTAATTCAGCGGCTGTGTCAATCTTGTATACCTTCTCCTGTGTCGGGAATTCATGCTCCCAGTACATAACGGAATTGGACGGTTTTAAGATAACCGGGAAAGCGAATGGCAATTGAAAATCCAGGTCCATACCCTTGCGGAATACAAGTGTATTTGGAAAATCAATATCATTCTCCCTGCACAGACGATAAAAAAGTTCTTTTTGCTGAAGCCGGTCCATCAGTTCAAAATCAATGTACGGGGCAACAACATTTTCCGGCATCTCATCCTTGTGGCGGCTGCAGAGCGCTACATAGGAATCTCCGCATCCGATGGTGAGGATGGTCTTGTCCGGGTGAGCAGCGGCAAACTGGTTCACTGTGTCCATAAATACGTCGTCAGATTCGATCTTTACATTTGCGTGATATTCAATAATATTACTATTATAACTCGGACCGCTCGGAAACTTTCCGAATACATATGTTTTTACCTGATATTCTTCATAAAATGCCCGGGCAACGCTGTAAGTGTTAATATCGCCGCCAAAGAGCATCGGAATAAAGGATTGTTCTTTGAATTCCATAATCTTCCTCCAAATATTTTGTTCAATGTCATCTGCTATTTTATACCAGAAAGTTTATTTATACAAGCAGAGAATTTGCGGGAGAAGGATTCTTTTCGGTTGACAGGGAAACCGGGGAAAAATATAATTATCGGAGCAGAAGGGAAAAAATGTTACAGGAAAAGCTATTTTTTTGAATTCAGATATGCTATAATCAATAATAATTATGTAATAAATGAAAGGAGCTCATATGAAAAGAGTTTTACTGAAGCTGAGTGGAGAGGCTCTGGCTGGAGATAAAAAAACCGGATTTGACGAGGCTACTGTGACAGTAGTTGCAAAACAGGTAAAACAGCTTGCAGACCAGGGAATTGAAGTTGGTATTGTGATCGGCGGGGGAAATTTCTGGCGGGGACGTACCAGTGAGACAATTGACCGCACAAAGGCAGACCAGATTGGCATGCTGGCTACCGTGATGAATTGTATCTATGTATCTGAAATTTTCCGTTCGGTGGGTATGAAGACAAATGTGCTGACCCCTTTTGAGTGTGGTTCGTTTACAAAATTATTTTCCAAGGACCGTGCAAATAAATATTTTGAGCGGGGAATGGTCGTTTTCTTTGCAGGCGGAACCGGACATCCCTATTTTTCAACAGACACGGCGACCGTACTGCGTGCAATTGAGATCGAGGCGGATGTGATCCTGCTCGCAAAAGCCGTAGATGGCATTTATGACAGTGACCCGAAGATCAATCCGGATGCTGTCCGTTATGATGAGATCAGTATTCAGGAGGTCATTGACAAACAGCTTGCGGCGATGGATCTGACCGCATCCATTATGTGTATGGAGAATAAAATGCCGATGTATGTGTTTGCGTTAAATGAGGAGAACAGTATCGTAAAGGCGATCAGCGGGGATTTTAATGGTACGAAAGTGACCGTTTAATAAATATAATATAAATTTGGAGGTTTTCAACATGAATGAGAGAATAACACCATATGATACAAAGATGCAGAAATCTTATAATAATTTGCTTGATGAATTCGGCTCCATCCGTGCCGGACGTGCGAATCCGCATGTTTTGGATCAGATCAGAGTAGATTACTACGGTGCGCCGACTGCTATTCAGCAGGTGGCAAACGTATCAGTGCCGGAGGCGCGTATGATCATGATCCAGCCCTGGGAGGCATCCATGGTAAAGAAGATCGAGAAGGCGATCCTCACATCGGATCTCGGTATTAATCCGACAAACGATGGCAAATGCATCCGTCTCGTATTCCCGGAACTGACCGAGGAGAGACGTAAAGGTCTTGCAAAGGATGTCAAGAAAAAAGGTGAAAATGCGAAAGTGGCGGTCCGCAATATCCGCCGGGACGCAAATGACGCCTTAAAGAAGCTTGGTAAAGGCGGTGATATTTCTGAAGATGAGATCAAGGATATGGAGACTCAGGTTCAGAAATTGACGGACAAGTATATTGCCGAGATTGATAAGGCAGTTGCGGAAAAGACGAAAGAGATCATGACTGTATAAGGGATGCGCATGGTTTTTGTAATGTAGATTCTGCGTTTGCACGCAGCAAAAATCGGTGCAGGAAACGTCATAAAAAGTATGGCATTTCCGAATAATTATAGCGTTGAGGAGGAATGGGGACATGGCATATGCTGTGTCCTTGTCTGCGCAATCGTAAACAAATTTGATTCGTTTACCATACTTATGGAGGAATTATGAAAACTTCAGGATTAAAAATACCGACACATGTTTCGATCATCATGGACGGAAACGGGCGCTGGGCGAAAAAGAAAGGGATGCCCCGGACCTATGGACATTCCAGGGGGGCGGATGTGATCATGGATGTCTGTGAAGATGCGGATTCTCTCGGGATCAAATATCTCACAGTCTACGCCTTTTCCACGGAAAATTGGAGCAGGCCGGAGAACGAAGTAAAGACACTGATGTTCTTATTCCGGAAATATATTAAAATCTGCTATAACAAGGCGATGAAAAATAATACGCGTGTTCGTGTCATTGGTGATAAGACGGCGCTGGATGCTGATCTGCAGGAGAGCATTCGGGTGTTGGAAGAAGACACGAAAGCAAACACCGGGCTCCAATTCCAGATTGCGATTAATTACGGCAGCAGAGATGAGATGCTGCGGGGAATGTGCCGGATGCTTGAGGATTATAAAGACGGGAAATTCACGAAAGAGGAATTGGATGAGGCGCGTTTTTCTTCCTATCTGGATACTGCGGGTATTCCGGACCCGGATCTGATGATCCGTACCAGCGGGGAACAGCGCCTGTCAAATTATCTCATGTGGCAGCATGCTTACAGTGAATTTTATTTTACGGAGACACCCTGGCCGGAGTTTAACAAAGCGGAGCTGGTAAAGGCTTTGGAAGCGTATACCAGCCGTGACCGGAGATACGGAAAGGTAAAGGAAGGATAAAAAACTATGTTTAAAACCAGATTACTCAGCGGTATTGTACTGGTAATACTTGCGCTTATCTTTATTATTAATGGCGGATATCTGCTGCTGACAGTGCTTGGTATTATTTCACTGATCGGGCTCTATGAGTTATATCGGGTGTTTCAGATTGAAAAAACTGCGGCAGGAATTGTTGGATATATTGCTGCGATCGTTTATTATTTGAATCTGGCATTTTGCTTTATACCGGATATTATGATGTTTGTGATGGCGTTGCTGATCGTTTGCATGTGTGTGTTTGTTTTTGGCTATCCAAAGTTTCATGCAAATCAGATCATAGCCGCATTTTTCGGCGTGTTCTATGTGGCAGTCATGCTTTCGTGTATCTACCAGACAAGGGAGCTGCCGGGGGGAAGATATCTCGTATGGCTCATTTTCCTCTGTTCCTGGGGCTGCGATACCTGTGCATACTGTTTCGGGATGCTTTTCGGAAAACACAAAATGGCTCCGGTCTTAAGCCCGAAAAAATCCGTGGAAGGGGCAGTGGGCGGCGTTTTCGGAGCCGCGGTGCTTACAGTGATCTATGGATTTATATTTAAAGGTTCTATGGGAGCGGATACCCCATATATATTTATGATGGCGGGAATCTGCGCAGCAGGCGCCCTGATATCCATGGTTGGCGATCTGGCGGCATCTGCGATAAAACGAAATTTTGAAATAAAAGATTATGGGAAACTGATACCGGGACATGGGGGCATTTTGGATCGATTCGACAGTGTGATCTTTACAGCACCCATTATTTTCTATCTTACGGAAAATTTTTCGAGTTTTCTGTAAAAAAGTAAAGATATACGTTCGCATGAGCAGAAAATACTGCTTTGTAAACGTGTGCGCAAAAACAAAAGATGTGCTTCATAATTCATGTATATCAGATGCGGTACACTTTTGTTTTATCTGCCTGGTATCAAAAAAGAGGAACAATATATGAGAAAAATTGCAATACTTGGTTCAACCGGATCTATCGGCACACAGACATTGGAAGTTGTGCGCCAGCAGAAAGACCTGGTTGTGACAGCACTCTCGGCCGGAGGGAATATTGACCTGTTGGAAGAACAGATCCGGGAATTCAGGCCATTGTTGGCTGCAGTCTGGACGGAAGAAAAAGCAAAAGAGCTGAAGCTGCGTATCGCTGATCTGAATATTCCTGTCCTTGCAGGGATGGACGGACTTCTCGCTGTCGCGGGGCAGAAGGAATCGGAAATTCTGGTGACGGCGATCGTCGGGATGCTTGGCATACGTCCGACGATCGCAGCGATCGAGGCGGGGAAAGATATCGCATTGGCAAATAAGGAAACGCTTGTGACGGCGGGACATATCATTATGCCGCTGGCAAAAAAATGCGGCGTTCACATTTTGCCGGTGGACAGCGAACATAGCGCAATCTTCCAGTCTTTAAACGGCGAGCGGGAACATGGAAATACGATAGATAAAATTTTGCTGACCGCATCCGGCGGGCCGTTTCGGGGAAAAAAACGTGAGGATTTGGAACATGTGCGCCTGGAAGACGCCCTGCATCATCCGAACTGGTCTATGGGAAAGAAGATAACGATCGATTCGGCCACCCTGGTGAACAAAGGGCTGGAAGTAATGGAGGCAAAGTGGCTTTTTGATGTGGAGTTGGACCGGATCCAGGTCGTCGTTCATCCGCAGAGTGTCATCCATTCGATGGTGCAGTATAGGGACGGGGCTGTGATCGCCCAGCTCGGTACGCCGGATATGAAGCTCCCGATCCAGTATGCCCTGTATTATCCGAAGAGGAGAAATCTGGCGGGAGAGCGCCTGGATTTTTATAAACTGGCTCAGATTACATTTGAGGAGCCGGATATGGATACTTTTGAAGGATTGAAATTTGCCCTTGAGGCAATGCGAAGGGGAGGAAATATTCCTACGGTATTTAACGCGGCAAATGAAAAAGCGGTTGCGATGTTTTTGAACCGAAAGATCACATTTTTGGAAATTCCGGAGATCATTGCATCTGCCATGGAAGCGATACCATATGTGGCAGAACCGTCGGTTTCGGATATTCTTGCTGCGGAGCAGTCCGTATATGAATGGATAGAAAGCAGGTGGTAAAGAAGTGATCATAAAGTATATTGTTGCCATCATACTTTTCAGCATCATTATTCTGTTTCATGAATTGGGGCATTTTCTTCTGGCAAAAGCAAATGGAATCAGGGTAAATGAGTTTTCTCTGGGGCTTGGTCCGACATTGATCGGATTCACCAGAGGCGAGACAAAGTATTCCATCAAACTGCTGCCCTTTGGAGGCGCGTGCATGATGGAGGGGGAAGATACGCAGAGCGACGACAACCGTTCTTTTCAGAAAAAGTCAGTCTGGGCGCGGATCAGCGTGGTAGCTGCCGGCCCCGTTTTCAATTTCATTATGGCGTTTATTTTTGCCGTTATCATTTTGGGCAGTATGGGAATTGTCCGCCCTGTCGTAGGGGATGTGGAGGAAGGATATGCAGCAGAAACTGCCGGACTGCAGGATGGGGATGAGATCATAAAAATGAACGGCAAAAGGATTCATTTTTTTAAAGAAGTCAGCATGTATAATCTGTTCCACGAGGGAGAAGAAGTCACTGTAACTTATAAAAGAGACGGAGAAAAGTATACGGCAAAGATCCAGCCCACTTACGATGAGGAGAGCGGCCGCTATTTGTTCGGCGTATATGCGAAGGCTGAATACACAAAGCTGGGACCGTTAAAAACACTGGAATATAGTGTTTATGAGGTGAAATACTGGATTCAATATACGATTGGCAGCCTGAAAATGCTCCTCACAAATCAGGTGAGCGTGAATGACCTGTCCGGCCCGGTGGGAATTGTCAAGACGATTGGAGACACCTATGAAATGAGCCGTTCTGACGGATATTTTTATGTGTTTATCAATATGCTGAACCTGGCCCTGCTGTTATCTGCAAACCTGGGGGTAATGAATCTGCTGCCGATTCCTGCCCTGGATGGCGGGCGGCTTGTATTTTTGATCATTGAAGCAATCCGCGGAAAGCGGGTGAGCGAGGACAAAGAGGGCATGGTGCATTTTATTGGACTGATGTGTCTTTTTGCATTGATGATTCTGGTCATGTTTAATGATGTGAGAAAAATCCTCATATAGAGGTCAGGAACAGCAGCATGTTTATGCGATTGTCAAACAGCGAAATGCGGCTGTAAACTTTGACCATGATATAAAGGAGAAGATATGGATAGAAAATTGACAAAAGAAGTGAAAATAGGGAACGTCACCATTGGCGGTGAAAATCCGATTGCCATACAATCCATGACAAATACAAAGACGCAGGATGTGGAAGCGACTGTAGGGCAGATCTTGCAGCTTGAGCGGGCGGGATGCGAGATCATACGGTGTACGGTGCCGGATATGGAAGCGGCAAAAGCGCTGGCAGAGATCAAAAAACGCATCTCTATTCCGTTAGTGGCCGATATTCATTTTGACTATCGGCTCGCGATCGCTGCAATGGAAAACGGAGCCGACAAGATTCGTATTAATCCGGGCAATATCGGTTCACCGGAACGTGTAAAGGCAGTTGTGGACGTGGCAAAAGAGCGCAATATCCCAATCCGGGTCGGCGTTAACAGCGGTTCTCTGGAAAAGGAACTGGTGGAAAAATACCACGGCGTGACGGCGGAAGGTATTGTGGAAAGCGCCCTGGACAAAGTGAAAATGATCGAAGATTTTGGCTATGAGAATCTTGTTATCAGTATTAAATCGTCAGATGTCATGATGTGTGTCCGTGCCCATGAGCTGATTTCGGAGCAGACAGACTATCCGCTTCATGTGGGTATCACGGAATCCGGTACAGTGATCAGCGGAAATATCAAATCTGCAATTGGACTGGGATTGATCCTGAACCAGGGTATCGGCGATACGATCCGGGTATCCCTGACAGGAGATCCGGTGGAGGAGATTAAGTCTGCGAAATTAATTCTGCGCACACTGGGGCTTAGAAAAGGCGGAGTGGAGGTCGTCTCCTGTCCGACCTGCGGAAGAACCAGTATTGACCTGATCGGGTTGGCGAACCAGGTGGAAACGATGGCCGCGGAGATTCCGCTGGATATCAAAGTTGCCGTTATGGGATGCGTGGTAAACGGACCGGGTGAGGCGAAGGAGGCAGATATCGGTATCTGCGGCGGTAAACAGGAAGGTCTCATCATCAAACATGGAGAAGTGATACGGAAAGTGCCGGAGGCGGAGCTTTTACCGGCTTTGCGCGCGGAACTTTTAAATTGGAGTGAATAGATATGGCAAAGGGGTTTTTTGAAGTATTCCCACAGTTAAAACTGGATACGGAGATGAGCGGTATGCTGGACGGCGCCACTGTATCAAAAGTGTCGACTACCCGGCAGAAAAATGCATTGCGCATTTACCTGACCAGCGGCCGTCTGCTCCCCAAGGACAAAGTCTTTTCCCTGGAAAGGGAGTTGAAGCGGCAGCTTTTTCCGTATCATGAAATGAGTATCAAGATCATTGAGAGTTTCTGCCTGTCGGAGCAGTATACGCTGAAAAATCTGATGGATGTCTACTGGAACAGTATTTTGACGGAATTTCGCAGTTACAGCCTGTTGGAGTACAACCTTTTGCGCCATGCCAGATTAGAATTTCCGAAGGAGACTGTGCTGTCTGTCCGGCTTGAGGATTCGGTGCTTGCGAGGCAAAAAGAGGAGGAAATATATCATATCCTTGAAAAAATCCTGAATGAGCGCTGCAATCTGAAGGTCTGCGTTGAGATGGATTTTTATGCGAAAGAGGAATCCAAATATAAGAAAAATGCGGATCTGAAGATCAAAAATGAAGTAGAGAATATTATTAAGCTTTCAAGCTTCGGGGCGAAAAAGAACGCCAATGCGGATTATCTGGAGCAGGAAAATTTTTCGGAAGTTCCGTGGGAGACCGGGAACGCATCTGCTCCGGAAAAGAAGGAGGCAAAGGGACAGAAAACGGAAAAGTTCGTGAAAAAGCCGGAGCAGAAGGGCGATTGGAAAAGAGAACGGCAAAAGGGCGATTTCGGACAGAAGAGGGATTTCCGGGACAGAGGATATTTCAAAAGGTCGGATAATCCGGACGTCGTGTACGGCAGGGATTTTGAAGATGAAGCAATCCGGATCGACAGTATCGCAGGTGAAATGGGTGAAGTCGTTATTCGCGGGCAGATACTTTCTATGGACCAGCGGGAGATCCGGGGGGAAAAAACGATCCTCATGTTTTCTATTTCGGATTTTACAGATACGATCATGGTCAAGATGTTTTGCAAAAACGAATATCTGGATGAGATCAAAAAGGGCGTGCAGAAAGGTGCCTTTTTGAAGATCAAGGGAGTCACAACCATTGATCGTTTTGACAGCGAACTGACGATCGGCTCGATCATTGGAATTAAAAAGATCCCTCCTTTTACTTCGATCCGTATGGATACAAGTCCCCAAAAGAGAGTGGAACTGCACTGCCATACAAAAATGAGTGATATGGATGGGGTTTCCGATGTGAAGGATATTATAAAACGGGCAATGAAGTGGGGGCATAAGGCGATCGCCATTACCGATCACGGAGACGTCCAGTCATTCCCGGACGCAAACCATGCGGTGGGTAAGGATGATGATTTTAAAGTTATCTATGGAATGGAAGCCTATCTGGTAGATGACCTGAAAGGTCTGGTGGAGCGTCCCATGGGGCAGTCCTTTACAGATACTTTCGTCGTATTTGACCTGGAAACAACGGGATTCAGCCCGACAAATAATAAGATCATTGAGATTGGCGCGGTGAAGGTGGAGGAGGGAAAAATTACAGACCGTTTTTCTACTTTTGTCAACCCTCAGGTGCCGATCCCGTATGAAATTGAGCAGTTGACAAGTATCAATGATGATATGGTGCTGGATGCTCCGGTCATTGAGAAAATTTTGCCGGAGTTTATGGAATTTTCAAAGGGTGCGGTGATGGTCGCTCACAATGCGGATTTTGATATGAGTTTTATCAAAAAAAATTGTGAACGTCTGGGAATTTCCTGTGAAAAAACGGTTTTGGATACGGTGGCTCTTTCCAGAGCGCTGCTTCCTGCACTGAACCGTTTCAAACTGGATACGGTGGCAAAGGCGCTGAACGTTTCTCTGGCGCAT
>CAZJSI010000011.1:0-29865 GCA_964548675.1 uncultured Eubacterium sp.
CGCCCCTTCCCATACCTGACCTTCATCTGACTCCCCATCCCCCAATACGAGATAGGTATAATTATCTTTTCCCTGATATCGATTGCCCCATGCCGCTCCAAGCGCGGTGGACATTCCCTGTCCGAGAGAACCTGTACTCATGTCAATCCCCGGCGTCCGGTTCATGTCACAATGACTTGGCAGGCGGGTTCCCCCCTGATTCACCGTATCCAGTTCTTCCATATCAAAGTATCCCTTCAACGCAAGCGCTCCGTACACCGCCGGTCCGCAATGTCCTTTTGACACAACCAGCCAGTCACGATCCTCCCACTTCGGATTTGCAGGATCTATCTTCATAACCCCGCCATAAAGAACCGACAGCAAATCAGCCATCGACATGGAGCCTCCGATATGTCCTGCTCCTATTTTTCGAATCGCCCTCAGGGCAGCTTTTCGGATATTTGCCCCAAAAATATTCAATTCTTTTTCATTCATTCTTGATGCCCTCCTTTTATTGTCGACATATTTATAGATATCCTCATAATATGTCAGATTGTTTTCTATTTTGAATAATTGCATTAATAGCCAAAAAATGTTATACTATGTAAAATTTAGATACCAAGGAGAATACATATGTCAAAATCCAACAATATGCTAAGTCAGAAAGCATATCAGTACATTCTGGACCTTATAATGACCCAGCAGCTGCGGCCTAATGATAAAGTACCGGAAACTATGATCGCCCAGGAATTTCAGAGCAGCCGTACGCCGGTCCGTGATGCAATCCAAAAGCTGGCAAATGAGGGACTGCTGGAAATATTTCCAAATCGTTTCGTCCGGCTGAAAGAATATTCTCCAAAAGAAATTACCGATGTAGGAACACTCCGTCTAACACTGGATATTATGTCCATCAAGCTCGCGTCCCTGTTCGGAAGCCGGGCAGAATTTATGAAATTAGACGGGATCGCTGCCCGGTGCGAGGAAGCCTACGTTCAGGACAACCATGCGCTCAAGCGGGAACTTGACTGCCAATTCCATAAATATATTTCAGAAATTACAAAAAACGAATTTTTAATCAAGTTCCAGAATGAATTGTATCTGCAGGTGCAGTATATCATGCTCAATTATCCAAACACCGTCGAATGGAGTGAAGAACACGTAAAACAGCATCATCTCATCGCACAGGCATTGATCGATAATAATATAGCTTTTGCACTGAAATTGATCGTCGGCCATTTGTCCGAATTTTATAATCTGAATTCTCAATATCCGGAAAATTTCTTTCTGAATTAGTAAGGTCCTCAATGGGTAATCGATGTGATTACCCATCGATTTTTGTATCATAGAAAATTGCTCTGCAATATTCCTATGATACAAAATCCCTATGGGAAAACGATGCGCAGCTACGCGCGCGGCAAGAAAAACTGTGCTTTCGAAGTTTTTGATCTCGAAGGTATGCGAAGCACACTTTTCTTGTACTTACTCCAGTGTACCATTTACTTTCAGCATAAATTTGTATCCTGTACCGCTGATATGTCCCTGAAATGCCTTTTCCCAGTCTTCCAGTTCATATGGCGGTGAAACCAGGTCATGCAGATTGACTTTTTCCTGCTGCATCAATTCCAATGAGCGGATAAACCATTCCGTATTCTGCGCATAGCTTCCCAACGCTGTCACTTCCTTTAATGTGAGAAGATTCATATCCAGATTTGTTTCTCTTCCAGTCAATCCAACCTGGACAAATCTGCCGCCTTTTCGTATCACTTCCAGACCAAACACGATTGCCGGGCCTGCTCCGGAACAATCGATCACCACATCCGGTCCATATGGCAGCGCCAGTCTGGCAGCCTGCTCTTTTGCATCCGCATCGTCTGTATAAAAGATTGCATCTGCCCCCAGTTTCAGTGCCAGCTCCAGTCTCTCTTTGTCCCTTTTTGTACCTGCAACAATAACTTTTCCACCGCAGTCTTTAGCCAGCTGCAGGCTCATCAGGCCGATCGTACCCGGTCCGGTGATCAGCACGGTATCTCCCGGAACAATCTCTGCCAGTCCCAGCACTGCCCTTGCACAGCATGCAAGCGGTTCCGTCATTGCCGCTTCTTTCAATGTCACATTTTCCGGAACAAGATGTACATTCTTTGCCGGTACTACCACATAATCCGCCATCGCTCCATTTACGGCGCTTCCGATTGAAGCTTTCTCCGGGCACAGATTTTTATGGCCGCTCTGACAGTAAATGCATTTCCCGCAGGTATGGTAATAAGTTTCACTGATCACCCTCTTTCCGATCAGGTTTTCGTCCACATCTTCACCGACAGATTCCACAACCCCGGAAAATTCATGTCCCAATGTTACCGGCGGCTTTGTCGGATATCCACCGTCATCCGTATAAATGTGAATATCCGTCCCGCACACCCCTGCATAAGCAACTTTGATTCGCACCTGGCCAGACGCAGGGACAGGCATTTCTACATCCATAACCTTCACCTTTTTCGGGCCTTTGTCGTAATTCACAACTGCTCTCATAATATGTCCTCCTTATAAAATTCATTTTTATTACTTCTTCTGTTTCATCGTTCTACTTGTGCGAAAATGCCCAAAATTCGCCTTTTTTTGCTCTTTTTGAGGCATTTAGGGCAAACAAAATGTGTACAGCCAATAGCCGTACACATTTTGTTATATAACTACAGCTTACTGAGCCTGGCTATCCTCCGGTTTGTATCCTTCAATGTACTGCTGAATTGCTGCTACCGCCTCATCAGAATCCATATTTTCCGGTGTCAGAAGGAAACATCCGCTGTCGCCCTCTTTTTCTACTTCGCCAGAAGTTCAAGAATCATTTTAACGCTCTCATATCCCTGATTATAAGGCATCTGGAGTGCAAGCGCTGCTACGGAGCCTTCTCTCATTGCTTTCAAAAGTTCGATATTGCAGTCAACGCCGCAAATTGTAATCTCACCTTCCAACCCCAATTCTTTTACGCCATTCAGAACGCCCAGCGTAGATCTGTCGTTGTTTGCAAAAATACATTTCAGATCCGGATTTGCCTGATAAATATTGGATACATAAGTAGCCGTTGCATTAATATCGCTGTCTGTAACGGTATATCCCACATCCGTCATTCCGGAAGCATTCTCTGCCATACCTTCAACGAATCCGTCATGTCTGTCGACAGACGCAAGAGATGTCATATTATAAACCATCTCACAATAAGAGCCGGTTCCGTCCAATGCATTTTCCGCCACATATTTTGCCAGTTCTGAACACATTGCAACACCATCTGTTCCATAGAAAGCATTTGCATCCATAGGATCAAGGTACTGGTCTGCGCAGATAACTTTAATTCCCGCATCTACTGCTTTTACAATTGCATCATGAGGTACAGTAGGGCTGCTCGGTGTAACGATCATGCCGTCAACACCCTGTGAAATCGCATTTTCAATCAGCTCAATCTGTTTCTGGGTATCTGTATCGGACTCCGGTGCCGCAAACTGAATTTCAATTCCGCCATACTCGCCGCCGAACTCCTCTGCCGCCGCTTCTGCGCCATTTTGAAGCGCGGTCCAGTAAACAGATGCAGATGACATTGCGATAAATTTGATGATCAGGCCATCCCCCTTGGCAGTTGCCTGCTCACCGCCGCTTTCAGAAGTTTTGCTGTCACCGCCGGATGAATCATTCTTTGTGCCGCAGCCCGCCAGTCCCATTGTCAGCATCATTCCGCTGAGTGCCAATGCCAAACCCCGTTTTACCATTTGTTTCTTCATAAATACTTCCTCCTTGTATATTAATATTTTTTAGCCATGTACAATTAAGCACTGTGGCTTTTGTTACGTCTCATTACATCCATCATTACCGCAATGATAAGGACGATGCCTGTGATAAGCTGCTGCCAGTATGTGGAAAATCCCATGATCTGAAGGCCGCTGGACAGAATTGTCATAATAAATGCACCGATCATAGCCCCCGCGATAGAACCTTTACCACCTGACAAACTTCCTCCGCCGATCACAACGCCGCAGATTGCGTTCATCTCATAACCTTTACCGGCTACGGCAATTCCCGCATTGATACGGCACATCATTACTACGCCGGCAACTCCGCATAGGAAACCGCCAAGAATATACACCAACAGAATCACTTTTTTCGTCTTTACACCGGTAAACTTTGCAGCCAGCAGATTACTTCCACACGCATATACATAACGACCAAAGCTTGTCTTTTTCAGGATAATGTGCATGATGACCGCAATGACGATCATAATAATTGCCAGATATGACACAACACCGCCGATGGAACTGCGCCCAAATTCTGAGATCTGTTCCGGAAGGCTGTAAATGTCATTTCCGCCTTTCATAAGAAGCGCCGCCGATTCCACTACATATTTTGTACCTAATGTGGCGATAAACGCCGGCAGGCCGATATTGGAGACCAATACGCCGTTGGCTGCACCGATCGCCGTTGCCAATATAAGAGAAATAATAATTGCTACCGGAATCGGAAGTCCAAAGTCCACAATCAGACTCGCTGTGACGATCGTAACCAGCCCGATAATTGCCCCCTGTGAAAGGTCAATGCCCGCCGTAATAATTACAAAAGTCTGCGCAACTGTAATAATTCCGACTACCGCTGTCTGCTGCAGGATACTCATAAAGTTATTTGTCGAGAAAAATCCCTGCGTGACAACCGAAAAGAATATAAACAGCACGACCAATATCAGGAATACGACGGAAACCTGATTTCCGAAAAAGCTTCTCAGCATGGATTTGCCGTTATTTTCACCTATTGTTTTTGTTTTCATTTGTTTTTGCCTCCACCATTTTTTATATACCTATTGAACTAATGCAATCTCATGCTCCGTCACCTCATCCTCAAAGCAAGCTACAAATTTCCCTTTTGCCATGACATCGATACGGTCACAGACGCCGATCAGTTCCGGGCTGTATGAGGATATTACAATTACTGCGGCGCCATTTTCCGCCAATTCCCGGATCAGGTCATATACTCTGGCCTTTGTCATGACATCGATGCCCTTTGTGGGCTCATCAAAAATATAGATCTGAGGTTTTGCTGCGACCCACTTCGCAATAGATACTTTCTGCTGATTGCCACCGCTCAAAGTCAGGACCGGATCTCTCTTGTCCGTACATTTAACTTCCAGGGATTTCACCATCTGGCTTGCCATCTGCTCCACGCCCTTGTCTTTCACAAAGCCGGATTTTTTGACAACCGCATTCTGTTTTCTCAGAATACTTGGAAGTACAATATTAAAATCAATTCCCATATCCAAATGTAAGCCACCGTTCTTCCGGTCTTCATTGATGTAGGCAATTCCATGATTTAAAGCATCACTCGGCGATGAAATCTTCACTTTTTCGCCATTGATATATACATCGCCGGAACTGTGTTTCGTATGCCCAATCACCATATGTACAAGCTCCGTCCTCCCGGCTCCGACAAGCCCTGCCAGTCCAACAACCTCGCCGTAATTCACCTTGAAATCTCCCGGCTCCACAATTCCGCCGCCAAAATTTTTCAATTCCAACGCCGTTTTATCCGTCTTATGTGAATTCAATTCCGGATAAAAGGCATCTAATCTCTGTCCGATCATGTGTGCAACAAGCTCATTTTCCGTAATCTCATTCATCGGTCCGAAATACTGCATCACGCCGTCCCGCATGATCGCACACTTATCTGCCATCCGGAACATTTCTTCCAGATAATGAGTGATAAAAATAATGGTCATGCCATCCCGGCGCATCTTGTCCATAACCTCAAACAGACGTTCTCTCTCTTTATTGGTCAGCGATGTCGTAGGCTCATCCAACACTACCAGTTTCGGATTTTTGTACATACATTTTGCTATTTCCACCAACTGCTGCGTGGAAGTCGGATATTCACCGAGAGGCCTTGTAATATCAATATCCACCCCAAGACGTTCAAAAACCTTTCTTACTTCCTCATTCTGTTTTTTTACGTCCAGAAAATGAAATCCCTTTCGCACATCCTGGCTGAGTACAACATTCTCGGCAACTGTCAGATGCGGAATCGTGCTCAGCTCCTGATACACGATACCGACACCTGCTTTATCTGCATCCACAACGTTATTAAAGTGCATCACTTCACCGTCAATCCGTATTTCACCCGAATCCGCCTGATGAATACCGAGCAGAATTTTTACCAACGTACTTTTGCCTGCACCGTTTGAGCCTGCCAATGCCAGAATTTCTCCGGAATCCACACTAAAGCTAATATCTCTGAGAACGACATTCTCAAAAAACGATTTACTTATATTTTTAAATTCAAGCATTTATCTTCTCCACTTCTCTGCCAGATTGAAATTTATTTCAGCAAGCCTTTAAAGGCTATATTCTTAATCTGGGTGTATTCATCCAGTGTCTCTGTGACGCCCTCTCTTCCGATTCCCGTCATTTTGTAACCGCCGAAAGGAAGATGTGCTGATCTGTAGTTGCCGCATCCGTTGATGACGCAGGTGCCCGCCTCAATTTCCCTTGCGATCGTCAATGCAACAGACATATCCTCAGTCATAACGCCGCTGGAAAGTCCATACGGGCAATTATTTGCAATTTCCAATGCCTCTTCCCATGTCTCAAATCCGATGATCGGGAATACCGGACCGAACACTTCCAGTTCACTTGCGATCGGCATGTCCGGTGTAACCTCATCCAGTACGGTCGGCATATAAAATGCGCCGTTTCTCTTTCCGCCGCATACGAGCTTTGCTCCTGCCGCGATCGTGTCAAGGATCTGCTGTTCCACATCCTTCGCGGCTCTCTCGCTGATCAGCGGCCCGCAGTCTGTCTCCGGATCAAACGGATCTCCAACTTTCAACTTTTCGACCGCCTGAACCAGCTTCTCCACAAACTGATCTTTCACGCCGTTTTGAATGATGAATCGTTTCGTTCCACAGCATGTCTGTCCGCTGTTGCTCGCTCTTCCTGCAAGAGCTTCCTGTACTGCTTTATCAATATCCGCATCCTCAAACACGATGAGTGGATCATTTCCCCCAAGCTCCAGAAATACATGAGTCAGGTGTTTTGCGGCGTTTGTTGCAGTTGTCACACCGACAGGACAGCTTCCCGTCAGACTTACCGCATCAATTTTAGGGCTGGAAGTCAGCCAGTTCCCTATCTCTGCACCTCTTCCGGTCACAATCTGCATTGCACCTCCCGGAACACCAGCTTGATGAAGAAGATCCGTCAGAATGATATTTGCAAGCGGCGTATCACTGGCCGGTTTTAATACAACAACATTTCCGGTTATCAATGCCGGGGCCACCTTGTGCGCATACAGTTCCACCGGATAGTTATACGGAACGATCGATGCAACAACCCCCAATGGTTCACGGAAGTTCGCGATAAGATCCCCATCTACACGTCCTTCGCTGTCTACCGGCATTGTCTTTCCGCCATAGTTTTTTCCCTTTTCAATATAGGATCTGAAAATACCGATACAGGCGGATACTTCATCGTGACAGGATGCCAGAGGTTTTCCAATCTCCTTGCACATCACTTCCACGATCTCCTGTCTGTGCTCCTCCACAAGCTCCGTATATTTCCAGAGAATCTCCGCTTTCTTATACAGCGCCAGTTTTCTCCATGCTTTTTTGGAAGCATTTGCAACATCAAGAGCCCTGTTGACATCCTCCTCCGTTGCAATCGGAACCGTGTCGATCACTTCTCCGGTCGCCGGATTTGTAACATTCATAACTTCCCCGCTTGAAGCCTCGCATTTCTTACCCTCAATAATCATTTTCATAGTAAATTCCTCTTCCTTTCTTCTTTTTTAACGTATATGTCATACTTCATTACGTTCTGATTACAATTCTCCACACCTTACTGTCCCCACGCTGCTGCGCCCTTTGTCATCTACAAATCCGGTTCCACCGATATTTACCCGGAACCCATATTGTTCCGCTATTGTTCTGCATGCCTGGATTCTCTCTTCATTTTCTTCCGGAAAATCCGTCAACTCATAATCATATCCAAGCATGGAATACTTATTTGCTCCAAAATTGTGAAACGGTAAAATATGAATACTGTTAATCTGTCCGAGGCTTCTTACAAACCCCATCATATGGGTAAACTCCTCCTCCGTATCATTTACCCCCGGAATAAACGGAATCCTTATCACGACATTGGAATGAATCTGACAGACATATTTCAGATTGTCTTTGATTCGGTCATTGTCCACCCCGATCCACAATTTATGCTTTTCTCTGTCATATAATTTGAAATCAAACAAAAATGTATCCACATAGGGAGCGATCCTGCGGATATAATCCCGGGGTACGCACCCGGCTGTCTCCACAGCCGTGCTGATCCCCTTATTTTTGATCCGCTTCAGGAGTTCGGTGTTGAACTCGATATACAACAGAGGTTCTCCGCCGCTGATGGTAATTCCCCCATCGCTCTGCCTGTATACCAGCTCATCTTTCATAACCTCTTCGTAGACTTCTTCCAGCGTTTTCGGTTTTGATGAAATGGTTCGCGCCATCGTATAACATTCCTGCTCGCATTTTCCGCATACAGTACACCTGCTCTTATCCGTAGCCAGATCCCCGTCAACAAACGAAATTGCCTGATTCGGGCAGGCCATGATACATGCGCCGCATCCTATACAGAGCTGAGGATTAAACATGACCCCGGGAGTTTTGCTGATCGTCTCAGGATTCTGACACCATTTGCACCCCAGCGTGCACCCCTGAAAAAACACAACTGTCCGAAATCCCGGTCCATCATGCACATTAAAATGCTGTATATTCGTAATATTCGCTGTCAACATATGAAACCTCTATCTCGAGAATCTTTTTATAATATTGTCCTGCTGAGCCGGCGCCATCGCGATAAAATATGCCGACAGCCCTCCCATTCTCACGCGCAGATCTTTATGCTTTTCCGGATGAATCTTAGCATCCTTCAAGTCCTCCACATTTGTGCTGGTGATCGTCATGATCTGACCGCCCATCTTACAAAATGATTCAATCAGGTCTTTCAGTCTCTCCACACCGACTTCGCCGCCAAATTCATTGGAATTTACGGAAATATCCACCGGTGTGCCCGCATAGAATCTCTTCAGATTCGGCTTTGAGATACTCTTAAATACGGAAGTAGGCCCGTTCAGGTCCGCCCCCGGAACCGGAGAATAATTCGGAGCCAATGCATCCCATGCGCCTCTGCCGTTTGCGGATGCCCCGGTATCCCGTCCAAGCACCGCATAATTTTCAAATGTTCCAACTCCGCAGGGGAATTTCACCTTTTCATGTTTGTCCTGCCATTTCTGCACCCGGCTCTCAAAATCTTTCAGCACTCTTACTGCAAGCTGATCTACATAATCATCGTCATTACCAAATTTAGGAACCCGGTTTTGCACCAGCGCGCGAAGCCTTTCATGTCCTACCCAGTTGTCTTTCAACGCAGCGATCAATTCCTCCATTGATACCTGTTTTTCCTCAAACACCAGCTTTTTGATCACGGCCAGTGAATCCACCGTATCTGCCAACCCTGCGGTAAGAATCATATGGAAAATATATCTCGCACCGTCCTGACTGATATCCCGTCCATTTTTCACACAATCCTTTGTGATAGAAGAAAACAGCGGATCCGGAGCGATCATAAACGACAGGCCCAGATTGTCGATTCTTCTCGAACACTGGAAATCAATCTTGTCAAACAGCTGCTGCCTGTATGCCTCATATAGTTCGTCAAAATCTTTAAATGCCAGCGGATCCCCCGTATCCAGCCCTTCCTGCTCACCGCTTTTAAAGGAAATCCCTCTGTTCAGCGCCCATTCCAGACATTGCAGGCTCAATATAATGGCATAACTGAAATGACTTTTCCCCGGGAGCAACGTCTCCCAGCATCCGTCACTGCAGTAATCTCTTGCCTCTTCCAGCGGAACTCCCAGGTCCACAAATCCCGGGATGATCGTCTCATCATTGTAAATGATCGGCTCTCCCTGCCCATATCTGAGAACCTTTGCCAACAGTTCCAGGAAACTCCTCGGCGTATCTTTATGTACTCTTGCACCCAGAGTCGGCATCAGCAGCTTCATATCATTCATGAGTTCCACAAACAAATAGGATATGCGGTTCGTCGCATCTGTTCCGTCCGAATGTACGCCGCCCACCATGCAGTTCATCAGCCAGTCATTGCCGGACTGCCCATAATTGTAATTTGCCTCGCTGTCCTCCGCCTCGTCCTCCTGCCAGGAAAGGCCTCTCTGGGCATAGCCGCCTGTTCCATTGATCGTTGTCTCCGCTTCCTCTCCGTCATAAACACGCCCCTGCGAAAACAATCCAAAGCTGAAGTGAATCTCCGCTTTCTTTGTATCAATAATGATCCTCTCGTTACATTTCACCAGAAAACTTCCAATAATATTGACTGCCTCTTCCTCCGTTATCCTTCCGGTATCAATATCCTTCCGGTAATATGGATACAAATACTGATCCGCACGTCCCAGAGGAATAAATTCACCTCCGCTGTTCACTACAGAGTAAGTAAACCAATAAGATTGTGCCGCCTCCTGTAACGTTCTGGATGGATTCAGCGGAACATTTTTGCAGACTTCATATATCTGAAGCAGTTCTTTCTTCCGCTCCTCATCCCCACATTCCGTCGCCATCCTCAACGCTTCATCCGCATGTCTTCTCGCATAGTCAGCCAATCCATCCAGTGTAATCAGCATCGCCCGGTATTCATCAATAGACATCTGATCCGGTGTTTCCTTTTTCGTCTCTTTTAAAAGCGCTTCTTCTACTTCCTGTTTCACCCCGACAATGCCATTGTCAATGATCTTGTCAAAAGCCGGCGGATGATGCCCCCAGACAGAACATTCATCCAACTCATATTTTGCCGCCAGTTCCTCTTCATCTTTATCAAAATACTTTGGAATTGTGCTCCCCCAGGCTACACTGTTCTGGTTCGGGCATCCCACGATCAGCTCATCCGGTTTGATAACCGCCGGCAGGTTATGGCAGATGTACTGGTGAGCATACGCCTTTCTCACGACCATCGGTTCGCTGCGGATAAACTCATTCCCTTCCATGTCGAGAATATTCGTGTCCGCAAAATACCATTTACCCGGATCAAGGTATTCCACATTAAATAGTCTGTCCTGCAACTTTTTCAGCTTATCGGTCAACTGCATACCCCTGTTTCTCCTCTCTTTCCTTTTTTGCATCTTTCCTTTTTTGCCCTGATTTTTGCTTTACTTTTCCACAATATTTGCTTTAATGTTGTTTGTTTCCTCTTTCTTTTTATCAATTATAGTATTTTTTATAATTTTGGTCAATATTTTTGTCTTATATTTTTTTATTTTTGTCTATTATTTATACTATTAACATTTTAATTTTATAAATTGCGCACTAATTTATTTAATTGTCGATAATTATTTATAGTATTTTGTTGCAATATTTTTGTTTCATTTTCATCAAAAATCACAAATTTGTTTTGGTTTTTGCATTCTTTTGTGCAAACTTTTTGCATTATTTTTTTCCATTCATCCTGTTTCATTTTTTCTTCTTTCATAAATAAATCATTTATTTTTTCTTCTTTTTGCAAATAAGGATTTTCGCCTTGTGCATTCTTTATATTTGTTGTAAAATATAGTTGTTTAATTTTTGACAAACTGGCTTTTTTTACCATAAAAACAGATAAGATATCGGAGAAGCAGAAAATGGAGACAATAAATACAAACAGAACGCCAACTCTGTCAGACATTGCAAAAGCCTGCAATGTTTCCATCAGCACGGTTTCCCGGGCTTTGAATCATACAGGAAAAATCAAAGAAGAAACTGTGCAAAAAATTTTGACGACAGCCCGGGAATTAAATTATATCCATGCTGAACCTGCACATAATATACCGCAAAAAGCGAATTCCAACATGATCGGATTTCTTGTTCCCAACCTGCTGAATCCCTTTTTTGCAGAATTAACAGAAAACATCAGTAAAATTCTGGCGCCGAAAGGATATGTCCTGAATCTCTGTGTCGTCGGGAACAGCGCCCAGAGAGTGTCCGAAGCGATCAATATACTGATCCACTCCCAGGCCAGCGGCATGATCGTGAGCGCTATCAATTATCCCGAATGCGCAAAGGACTTTGAGAGGGCACGCCAATATATGAGCGTTGTCTCCATTGAGGGTGACGTAGAAAATGTCGACCGGATCGATACCACGGATGAACAGGCTACTTATGAAATTGTAAGGCATCTCATTGACAACGGACATAAAAAAATCGGCTTTATCGGTTATGACTATAATGTCAGCATCCTCACCAACCGTCTGAACGGTTACAAGCGGGCGTTGGAGGATAACCACATTGAGATAAATCCCGATTACATTTGCGAAGGGGAACATTCTTACGAATCCTGCTATCAGATGACAGTCTCCCTGCTGCAGCAGACAGACCGCCCTACCGCGATCCACTGTTTCAACGAATTCACGGCCTATGCCGCCTACGACGCGATCCGCGATCTCGGGCTGTCCGTACCGGAGGATATCTCTGTCACAGGATTTGATAATGTTTTCATCTCCAGGATCATATATCCGCAGCTCACGACAGTGGATACGCAAAATGAAATGATGGCAAAGCTCGCCATGAACATGCTATTTGACCGGATAGAGAACGGCTATGACGGAGAACCGAAACAGATCTTTATCAGCCACAACCTGATCAAACGCCAGTCCGTCAGAAAAATAGATTAAATAAACGGGACTGTCGGATCCGATACACTCTTTTCCGGGCGACAGGTGAGATCATAGGATCACCCTGTCGCCCGGAAATCGGTATACCAGATCCGACAGTCCCGGCCGAAATATCAAGAAATTAACGAATCTAATACTGTACCGGCTGTCCGCTGTACGTCTCAATACCGCCCGTAACTGTCAAGATCGCTCCATTCGTGGAACTGGATTCATCCGACGCCAGGAAGTACATAGCCTTTGCAACCTCCAGAGGCGTACAGATCCTGCCAAGCGGATTTGCATTGTTGAACTCGTCAATCTTCTCCTGCGGATTTCTCATAAACATAGGCGTTGCGCAGGCGGACGGGCTTACCGCGTTTGTCCGGATCCCTGCACGTCCATAGTCCAGAGCCATGGAACGGGTCAGGTTGATCACCGCACCCTTGGCGGCGTTATAACACGCCATATTATAGTCGCCGTACATGCCGGATACGGAAGCCGTATTCACGATCGTACCGCCGCCATTTTCAATCATATGCGGGATCACATATCTCCCCGTGATCAGGATTGATTTCACATCCACCGCAAACACCTTGTCCCACGCATCCTCATCCGTTTTATGAAGCTTTCCCGGAACAAAAATTCCCGCATTGTTGATCAGGGAATCGATCTTTCCGAATTTCTCAATCGCAAATTCCGTCATCGCTTTCACACTGCCGGAATCTGTCAGATTGCACTTGAAATAATATGCTTTTGCCCCATCATTGGCAGCCTTATTTACTTCTTCGAGTCCGCCTTCCATCTCATTCATGTCTACCATGAGAACATCTACGCCACGGCTGACAAACAATTTGGACGCCTCAAAACCCATACCGCTCATTGCACCTGTTATTATTACATTTTTCATTATTTTTCTCCTGTTCTCTTTCTGTTTTTATAATTTGACTTGCCTTTTCGCCAAATGCGTTCTATAATATCAAATGATGTTGATTATAGCAAACACTTGTAAAAAATACGAAAAGGGGCATTTATCTATGATCCAATCAATACTAAAAGCGAGCTCGGTTCTCGACTACGTCGCTCACCACAATGAATCCGCCAAGCTTGCCGATATAAGCAAAGCTCTTGGAATTAATAAAAGCACACTGCACGGCATCCTCCAGAGTCTCGTACACTGCGGACTTCTTTCCCAGGATGCGGATACCACACTGTATTCCCTGGGCCTTAAAACCTATGAACTTGGAAAAATCTATGAGAAAAATTTCTCTCTTTCCGATGTTTCCAGGCCGTTCATGCAGCAGCTCAATGATGAATTCGGTGAAAATGTCCATCTCTCTATCGAATCCGGCCAGGAAGTGTTGTACATCGACTGCATTCAGTCCAAACACGCCGTTCGGACAGCTTCTACCATCGGCGGAACGGATTCCCTGTACTCCACCTCCGCCGGAAAGATCATTCTCGCCTACGCAGATGGAGACTACGTGGATAACTACCTGAAACACTGTGAGTTTAAACCGCTGACCCCGAATACGATCACCAACGCCGATGACCTCACAAGGCAGTTTGATGTCATCCGCACACAGGGATATGCCCTCGACAACGAAGAAGTCGAGATCGGACTTCGCTGTATTTCCGTTCCCATCCTCAGCGTTGATGAAAAACTGCTCGGCGTGATCAGTGTCTCCGGCCCGACTGCCCGTATGGACGCAAAGCTTCCCGGGATCATTTCCCGAACGGTCGAGGTATGCCGCGAACTTTCACACGCGTTGGGATATTGATCTCATATGTTTCAAGACAACCAAATTCCGGTTCGGCATGTTCGGATCCAATGTTTTGGATATTGATCTCATATGTTTCAAGACTCGCTCACGAGTCTTGGCGCGGGATTCGGGTCAGCTTAGCTGACATAATACATATACGATATTTCCAAAGCAGGTATCCCAAGATAGCCGGATGCCTGCTTTCTCTTGATCATTCACATTTTTTCTTGATCATTCACATTTCTCTACATTATGTGATTCTACCGATTTCAGTCCGGCGCAGACCATCGCGTAGCTCTTAAAATTGTCTTCCAATGTCGTCTCCGGGATCGTATCATTCTCAATACAATCCAGCATCATATGGAATCCATATTCCATTTCCTGATATTTCATCTCAGGTTTTTCCAAAAGAACGCCTTTCTCTGCGCCTGATACCATGACGACCGCCTCATTTTTGCTGAACTCGTAGAACCAGACATTGTCGTCGGCATCCAGTGTGAGCGCTCCCTTTGAACCCGTGATCGTAAAATTACCGTCCCAGGAACTCTCTTTTCCTCTCGCGGCCCACGATCCGTTGTAGGTCACTTTGACGCCATTTTCCATCTCCATGATTGCATCTGTTCCCGGTCTTCCCTGAAAAGCGGACCAGGAGGGATGATAGGAACGGCAGTAGATCGTCTCGCAGTCCGCGCCCGTATAGAAACGGATCAGGTCAAAATGATGGATGCATACGTCCTGCAGAAGCGGCTGCTCCAGCCCCGCCCGATATCCCTGGAGATCTTCCTGTTTTCTGAACTCGCAGAGCACCGTCTCCACATTACCGATCATTCCGCTCTCAATTGCCTTTTTGATGGCCTGATTATGCGGTCTCCATCTGTAATTCTGGGAAGCCATGAACTTTAATTCCGGATGCTGTGCTTTGATCTCAAGAAGCTTTTTCGCCTCATCAATGTTCATTGCAAGAGGCTTCTCCGTAATAATGTGCATCCCTTTTTCCATAGCAAGCCTGTCTGCTTCAAAATGAAGTTTTCCCGGAATTACAACAATCGCAAGCTGCGCATCCGTCTCCCTGATCGCGTCCTTAAAATCCGTAAACAGCATATCATCGGATAAACGGTATTTTTCTTTCACTTCCGCCAATTCATCCTCACTTCCGGCAACCCCCGCCAGTTCAACGCGCTCTGTCCGGCTGATCAGTTCCATCCAGTTGCGCCCCCAGAATCCAAGTCCCAGCAACAATACTTTTGTTTTCATCTATGTTTTCCTTCTTTCGCTCCCTGTGCAGTTTTACTTTTACCTCTTTTAAATTCCTTTGTTTTCATTTACTTCTTTTAAATTTCTTTGCTTTCATATGTTTTCTTTCCTGCTATTTTCCTAAATACTCCCGCAGAACAGAAACAACAAACGCATGATCGTCTTCCTGTGCAAGCCCGGAACACGTAACCGTGCCAAGCACTCCCATACCCTTTACCGTGATCGGGAAACAGCCTCCCGCAAGGACAAATTCAAAGCTGTCCAGGCCCCAGAAATCCATAAAATCATGTTCCGTATCCAACTCCGCCGCCAGGGTCATTTCATAGGAACTCTTATAACACTCATAGACCAGATTTTCTTTTCTCCCGATAAAATGGTCATTTGTCGGAGCCGACCCCGGGAAAGCATAGTAGAACCTCCTCTGCTTATTGAAAGTAATACTCAGCGCCACCGGATAATTTTTCTCCCGCGCCCGCTCCACAAGCAGCTTCCCAAGCTCCCATGCGGTATCGTAAGTAAACTCGTCAAACACTAATTCTTTCTGCTGCTCCTGCATGATCCTGATCTCATTTTTCTTTTCTTCAACTGTCATAGCGATTCTCCTTCTCCGTTTTATTATTATTATTTATGAAATATCTCCTGGTAGATCTCTATCCGTTCTCCGCCCGGGCCGCGTAAGAATATAATATCCAGATCCCTTGGCGGTGTGCCGAAATCTTTCAAATATTTATCCGTCTCTGTTTCAAATTCGATCCCTTTTTCTTTCAGGATCCGGACAACTTCTTTTGTATCGCTGCAGTTTATCGCAAAATGATTCAGCGAATTTAAGGCCTCTGTCTTTACGTCACGATCCGGATGTATCATCTGCAACAGTTCGATGGCCAGTCCGTCTTTCCGGATCATGGTGATATCAAACTCATCTTTCTCTCCTCCATCTATATGGAAAACCTCTTCAAATCCGAAAATATCTTTATAAAATTTTTCACTGGCTTTGAGATCTGGGGTGAAAATTCCTATGTGATTCAGCCCCATACACATTTCTTTCATCTTCTTCCTCCTTCTCACAATCTGCATAAAATTCTGCTTCATTTTTGGACATCACTTTCTTAATAACCATCATCAACACAACAGAAGCGGCAATTCCTATCACTACGTAAACCGGCGTCATCATAGTCACGCCCCCGACAAATCCAAGCGGCGAAAGCAGGATATAAAATGTCACGATGATCGCCAACAGGAGCGCGCTGAACTCATAACGGTATTTCCAGGGAACCATCTGCACAACATGCTTATTTTCCAGTACAAACACATCCTGTTTCGGTTTTACAACACCCATGATCAGCATAAATACAACTGCGATCAGGAAATTGATACCGATTCTGTGCAAATAATTCATTTCCGGATAAAAGAAGAAACTGAGCATATATCCGACAATATGGATCACTGCACCGATTTTTGCCGCGAATGCCGGAACCCTCTTGTTCAGGTAGCCTACGCCGAGCATGATCAAGATCGGAACATTTGTAAATCCATTGATCATCTGCAGATAAGAAAAGATACCGGACGGTGTGAAATACAGGAGCGGTGCAATGACCGCCGCTACAATGGCAATCACGATACCACATTTTTTTCCGAAAGATACAAGCTGCCTGTCATCCATATCTCCTTTCTTCGGAGCTACGATATTTACTGCGATCAGGGTTGTCTGGCTGTTCAAAAGTCCGCTGAATGTACTAAGTACGGCGCCGAACATTGCCGCTGCGAAAATACCGAGGAGAGGTTTCGGAAGTACAATATTGACCAGTGTTGGATATACAAGATCGCGGGAACCCGTAATCTCAATACCGTCTTTCAGGAACACCTGAAATGCGATCAGCCCCGGAACCATCAGGAGCAACGGATCAAGAATTTTCAAAAGTCCTGCCCAGAGAAGGCCTTTCTGTCCATGCTTTAAGTTCTTTGCTGATACGGCTCTCTGAAGGATTGCCTGGTCCATTCCCCAAAAGTACATGCATAAGAGGAATACACCTGTAAGGTTTGTTGCCCATGGGTTAATGTCTGTTGGACTTCCGATCGCATTTAACTTCTCGGTATGCGTCGTCAGAACCTGTGCGATACCGCTTTCAACCTGTCCGTCGCCAAGGTACTTGAACCCAAATACAACTACCAGTGTTCCTCCGATCAGAAGAAGCGCCCCATTGATGATGTCGGCTGTAGCTACCATTTTCAGGCCGCCATACAATGCATAAATGCATCCAAAAACCGTAATACATACAACACAGATGACCAACGCCGTAAAAAAGCTTATATTCAACATCTCATCGATATGGAACAATTGAATCAATACGACAGAACCGGAATATAACGTAATGGGAAGCATGTTCGCCATATAAGCGATAATAATGATCCATGTCGCAAAGGTTTTTGTCTGCCGGTCATATCTCTGCTCCAGGAAATCATGCATCGTCGTAACGCCCTGCTTCAGATATCTCGGAATCAAAAACAATGAAGCGATAATAATACAAATACCGGATACAAGGTCAAAACCGATCGTAGAAAGATTTCCCCACCAGGTATCTCCGGTAAATCCTACAAAATGCGTCGCGCTTGTATTACTCAGCATAAGGCCGATCGCGATAACGCCAAATGTCATAGATCTTCCTCCAAGGAAAAATCCACTCTTGTCTCCTTTATCCACGCTGCGGCTGTTGTACCACGCAAATGCAAGTACAAAGGCCGTACACACTACAAAAATAACAATTGTTAACATTTCTTTTCTCCTTTTTCCCTTTAATGCTTTTTCTCTAAAATGACCTGAAAACCAACTTTTACATATTTTCTCTCCTTTCCTTTTTCACCCTCTTTTTATTTGATAATTATAAATACGTTCGATATTATCGTCAAGTTAAATTTTTAACATATATTATTTTTATACATTTTGCACATATTTTACTTCCGTTTTTGTAAGTTCTGCATACCATTTTTGTAATATAGGAAATCCAGAGGATTTTCCTATTATTGTAAAAAAATCGGGAGCGCCGCACGGCGTCCCGATTTTGGAGGGGAAATGTTTACAAGCAGTAAAATCACTTGTTTTTATCATTCGAGACTCTCTCGCAATTCCTGGCTCGGGAGTCATCTCAGATCTAATATAACTCTCGGTAAATTTTTATCATCCGTTCACGGTCGAGCGGCACAAAATTATTTCCAAGCAAACGCTGCTGATTTTCTATTACGGAATCTGTAAATGTTATGATCTCTTCCTCTTTCATGCCATATTCACGGAGCGGCTTCTTCTGGATCATAATATTCAACAGATTTTCCAGTTCTTCATAGACATTCGACGGGTGGCATCCCAAAATATCGGAGATAAATTGATTCAACCGCTGAATCTCGCCGTCCGTCTTTATCTCCATATAATTTTTCATGACGCCTGTAAACATTGCATAGTTTGCCTCGCCATGAGCCACATGATAGGTCGCTCCGAGAGGATAACTCATGGCATGAACCGCCGCGCATCCGGCATTTCCAAAGGCGATCCCCGCATAATTGCTCGCCATCAGGAACTGATCCAGAAGCGGGATCCGCGCCTCTTTTCCGTGCCTTGCGATCTCCAAATACCCGCTCAGGATCATTTCGATCGCTTTATAGCCAAACATTCTCGTCGTCTCGTTTCCTTTCGGGGACAGACTGGACTCGATCGCATGGATCAGGGCGTCTATCGAGCTCGTGGCAAATACGCCAAAGGGAAGTCCTTTCAACAACTCCGGAACCAGGACCGCACTGTCCGCGTACATCTCATCCACTGCGAGACCTTTCTTTGTCCCGCGGCTGTTCAGCGCCAGAATGGAAATATTCGTCACTTCACTTCCGGTGCCGCAGGTAGTCGGGACAAGCACAAGCTCTTTATCCTTTACCGGCGGAATCTTCCCGTCGTACAGGTCAAGTATCGGGGAAACATCCCTGAGCGCAAATAATTTTGCAATGTCAATGACAGTTCCACCGCCAATGGCTATCACTCTTTTATGAGTTCCCCGGATGTCCGCATAAATCGCTTCCACCATATCGTCAGATGGCTCGCCCATGCCGTACTTCTCCTGGAAAATGACATCGCACCCCAGAGCCAGTTCTCCAAAATACGGTGTATAGATATATTCATTTGTCAGGATCAGATCCCCGGCTCCTATATTGAACTCTGCCGCAAATTCCTTTGCGGTGTCATATTTATAAATTTCGGGTTTGATCATTAATTCTTTCATTATATTAATCTCGTCTCCTTATCGTTTCCGCTCAGCAAATTATGAATAATGTGCATATCCACATCATTCAATTCCGTCTCCTTTTTTCTCCTCAGCCCGCTTCGGCGTTATCGAATCCCTGCACAGAGCCGATAGAGGAACGCTGGATCACGGTCGTCGGAAAAGTCACATGCTGCAGCGGTGTAGTTTTATCTCCGCGAATACGTTTCATCAAAAAATCGATCGCCATTGAGGCCATAGCTTCCAACGGCTGGCCCACAACGGACAGGGGAGGAGTAAATAACTGGGCAAGCGGAGTCTCATCAAACGCCGACAGGGAAATATCCTCCGGGATCCTGAGCCTGTTGTTGCGTATGGCAATATATACTCCCATGGCCGCCCTGGTATTAAAACAATGGATCGCCGTCGGCCTGTCAGGAAGACTTAAGATCCTGCACCCCTCCTGATACCCGGATTGCAGATCGCTGCCCGTATAGCCGACATATTCCTCTCGAAAAGGGAGGCCGTATTTCTCGTGTATCTTTTTATACGCATTCATGCGCCTCTCGAATATGGACAGATTCCAGGAATATCCGACAAAGCCTATTTTCGTGTGCCCGAGTCCGATCAGCCGTTCTATCATCTCATATGTGCCTTCCTCGTCCGTCGTGTTGATAGAATCAATCCCGTCTATATCCGACTGGATCGACACTGCCGGTATCCGACAGATAAATTCCGCCGCCCGGCCCGATCTTTTTGACGGCTGCAGACACGCCATAATGCAGCCGTCAATATTTCTTTCCATCAGGCTTTCAAAATATCGGTCGATCACTTCCGGGTCGTTTTTGAAAAAGCACAGGATCATCAGATATCCCCGTTCCGTCAATTTGTTTTCAATAATATTGATCATTTCCTGATAGTGCGGGTTCGTATCATCCGGAACCATCAGCGCAATGACGCCCTGCGTTTTTGATCTGACAGTTCTTTTTTGTTTGACATGAACATATCCCAGTTCATCAATGGCTGCCTGCACGCCTTTCTTTGTAAATTCATCTACAAGTCCCGGATTATTCAGCACACGCGACACTGTACTCACAGAAACATCAGCTTTTTTTGCCACATCATTTAAAGTTATTGTTTTATAAGCCAAACGTTTCATTATTCACTCCTTCAACAACGATCAGGATCAGTCGCTTATTTTTACAAGTACCTTAAAGCAATCCTCTCCATGCTCTGCATAATCAAACGCCTCCGCAATTTCCTCAAAGGGGAACACTTTGCTTATGAGTTTCTCCACATCATCCGCCACGGAGGGGATCTGAAGCAGATCGATCGCCCCTTTGAAATTGTAAAGATTATGAATACGCACGCCCTTTACGTTCAGTTCCTTTGCAAAAATCTTGCCCGTATCTACCATATAAGGTTTATTTGTGATCGCCACTACCATCACCGTGCCGGTTGCCTTGGTGTGTTCGATACATGTTGTGATGGTGGACGGCACGCCCGCCACCTCAAAGCTGACGTCAAACCCTTCGCTTCCGCCAAGCTCCGACAGTTTTTCCTCAAAATCATCCGCCATAGGATTGATCGTATCAAATCCCATGCTCTGCGCATATTCGCGCCTGAAATCTTTCACCTCGGAAATGACTACCCTGCGCGCACCGGCAGCGCGGGCAACGACAGCGATCAGCATACCGATCGGGCCGCCGCCTGTGATCAAAACAGTTTCTCCAACCTTCAACCCGCTCTTTCTCACATCGTGAACAGCAACAGCAAGAGGTTCTGTCATCGCAGCCAGTTTCAGATCCATATTGTCCGGGATCTTACATACTTTGCCGGACGGAACTTTTACATATTCCGCAAACCCGCCCGGTTCGTGCACCCCTATGATCTTAAGCTCGGAGCATACGTTATCTTCGCCCTTTGCGCATGGAGTACAGTGGCCGCACGTATCGATCTCCTGCGCCACAACGGTGTCGCCCACTGTGAGATTTTTCTCGTCTTTTCCCTTTACCGCTACCAGTTCTCCCACAAATTCATGTCCCGGGATCAGTGGATAAGTTGCCGTCGCATGATGTCCGTGGATCAGATGGAAATCCGTTCCGCATACGCCGATATACTGCACCCGGATCAATGCCTCTCCGTTGTCAATTTCAGGTCTCTCAACCTCATAGATCGCCATATCTTCCGGCTTGTTTATAATTGCTGCTCTCATTTTGCTCATATTACTCACACCTTTCTGGAAATTGATTTTTTTGCAGCTTCTACAATGTATTTCGCATTTAATTTGAATCTCTCAGAAAGGTAATCAATATACCCAACTTCACCAAATTCATCCTGAACTCCGATCATCTCCTGCGGAGCCGGAGCATTTTTAGCAAGCACTTCCGCCACTGCGGATCCAAGTCCATTGATCACATTGTGGTTTTCCGCAGTAACGATCGCACCTGTCTCTTTTGACGCTTTCATGACCGCTTCCGCATCGATTGGTTTCCAACAGAACATATTGATGACTCTTGCGGAAATGTTTTCTTCTTCCAACATCTTTGCAGCTTTCAGAGATTCCGCCACACAATAGCCGCTGGAGATAATGGTCACATCCGTACCATCCTTCAGCACCGCCGCTTTTCCTAATTCAAATGTGGAACCGTCCTCATATACTTTTGTGCAGCTCTTGCGGACAAGACGGATGTAAAACATACCTTTCCGGTAGGCAACATCGTTGATCATCCATTTCAGCATAGCGACATCCGTAGGCTCTAAAACCGTCATGGTAGGCATGCCGCGCATGATCCCCATATCCTCAAAAGGCATATGTGTACCGCCGTTGATCTGAGCTGTGATTCCCGGGTCGGAGCCGACGATCCTCACATTATTTTTTGCATAGACGCCGGACATAAACACCTGGTCGCACACCCTGCGTGTCGCAAACGGCCCGAACGTATGTGCAAAAGGAATTTTCCCGACAGCAGACAGCCCGCAGGCTACTCCCACCATATTCGCTTCCTGGATACCGCAGTCAATGGTCTGCTCCGGATATTTTGCCTGAAAGGGTTTCATACCCATAGCGCCCATCAGGTCCGCATCCAGGACTACGATATTTTTATCTTTTTCGGCAAGTTCCATTAAGCTCTGGCAGTATGCATCTCTCATAAACTGTTTTTCCGCTTCCAATTTTTCAGCCACTCGAAAACTCATTTGCTTATCCTCCTTTAAATATTACCCAATGCAGTTTCCATCTCCCGCACTGCCTCATTCATCTTTTCAGCCGAAAGTTCAGGGCAATGGCTTCCTGTCTGGTTCTCCAATGCACTGTAGCCATGAGCTTTGATCGTATTGAGAACGATCATGGATGGTTTTTCACACTGCGCCTTTGCATTTTCAACCGCATCATATATTGCTTCCACATCATGTCCGTCAATATTCTGGGTATACCAGCCGAAATCCTCGAATTTCTGCGCCACATCCCCCAGTTTGCAGATATCTTCCGTCGGTCCGTCCAACTGCAGCTTGTTGTAATCTACAAAAGCGATCAGGCGGCTCAGCTTCTTGGTGGGTGCAAACAGAGCCATCTCCCATACCTGCCCCTCGTTGATCTCTCCGTCGCCCAGGATCAGATATGTATAATTTTCGGCGCCGTTCATTTTATGCCCCATCGCGATTCCCGCCGCTGTGGAAGCGCCCTGTCCCAGGGAACCTGTCGTCATATCGATCCCCGGAGTTTTTAATCTATCGCAATGGCTTGGCAGATTTGTTCCCGGCCGATTCAATGTATTCAATTCGCTCATGGGAATAAATCCTTTCAGCGCCAGAGTTGCATATACCGCCGGGCCCGCATGGCCTTTCGAGCAGACAAGCCAGTCTCTGCCTTCCCACTGAGGATTCTTTGGATCGTACTTCATCTCGGCGCCATATAATACGGCCAAAACGTCAGCGATCGAAAGAGAACCTCCCAGATGTCCTACTCCCAGGCTTCCGATCTCCTTGACGGTTTCAATCTGAATCCTCTTTGAAAACTTCTTCAATTCCTTAATTTTCTCTGCACTGAGCATTTCAATGTCCTTTCCTGGCAATACTGCCATTATAATTTATATATACGACCGGCTTTGTCCGCCGTTCGTATTAACCCAACATATTTTTCAGAGCGATACTCTTTGTCTGTGTATACTCGTCCAGTGTCTGTGTTGCGCCCTCTCTTCCCAGTCCGGTCAGCTTATATCCGCCGAACGCCAGATGAGCGCTTCTGTAATTGCCGCTTCCGTTGATAACGCATGTACCGGCTTCGATCTCCGTTGCAACTTTGAGCGCTGTCGGGAAATCTTTTGTCATAACGCCGCTGGACAGTCCGTAAGGAGCCGCGTTGGCAATCTCGATCGCCTCGTCCACCGTGTCAAAACCGATGATCGGGAATACCGGTCCAAACACTTCCATCGTTGTCGCGATATCCATATCCGGTGTCACTCCGGTAAGCACCGTCGGCTCAAAGAATGTAGTATTGAAGCGTTTTCCGCCGTATTCACATTTTGCTCCCTGCTCGATGGTCAGTTTTACCTGATTTTCCACATCGATCGCCGCTTTCTCGTTAATGAGCGGGCCATAATCCGTATCCATCTGCGTCGGATCTCCGATCTTAAGTTTCTTAAGGGCTTCGATCAATTTCTTTGTATACTCTTCTTTTACGCCGTTCTGAACGATCATTCTCTTGGTGCCGCAGCAGGTCTGTCCGGCGTTTGCCGCACGTCCGCCCAGTGTCTCTTCCACCGCTTTGTCCAGGTCAGCGTCGTCAAAAATGATGATCGGGTCATTGCCGCCCAGCTCCAGATAAACATGCGTCAGATTTCTTGCGCCGTTTTCCATTGTGGTGATACCTACCGGCATGCTTCCCGTCAGGCTGACCGCATCGATCTTAGGACTCTGCGCCAGCTGCGTTCCGATCTTGGAACCGCTTCCCGTAACGATCTGGATCACGTTTCCGGGTACGCCGGCCTCCAGCAGCAGCCCGGTAATATAGATCGCGGACAGCGGAGTGTCGCTGGACGGTTTTACAATGACAGAGTTTCCTGTCACAAGAGCCGGTGCAACCTTGTGTGCATAGAGCTCCAGCGGATAATTGAAAGGAACGACACAGGCAACAACGCCCAGAGGTTCTTTTATCGTAAAGATGATATCGCCTTTCACTCTTCCCTCAGAGTCGCGGGGCAGCGTTTCTCCGCCATAGTTCTTTGCCTTTTCACAATATGTCTCAAAGATCCCTGCGCAGGCCGCAATCTCATCCAGGCAGAACGCCATCGTTTTTCCCGTCTCGGCACACATCAGTTTTGAGATCTCATCCGTATGCTCCGCAACCAGAGCCTCAAATTTTCTCAGTATCGCAACTCTGTCATAGAGAACTGTCTTCTTCCATTCCTTTGCACCTGCGCGGGCAGCATCCAGAGCCTCTTCCACATCCTCACAGGTCGCAGCCGGAACAGTGTCCACAAGCTCCAGTGTCACCGGATTTATTACCTCAACCACTTTTCCGTCACGTGCGTCAACCTGTTTTCCATTGATCAGCATCTTCATATCTATATACTTCCTTTCTATAATTATTATCTGAAATCTGTCTGTATCGAATTTCTGCTCCTATCGAATATCTGCTTCTATCGAATTTCTACTTCTATCGAATTTCTACTTCACGATCTGCAGCCGCGATTTTTTACCGGATGTGATAATGATCGCCAGCATGATGATCACGCCGTAAACAACCTGCTGCCAGAATGCCGGAACGCCGATCACGGAGATACCGTTCTGAACGATCGCTATGATCGCGCATCCCAAAACCATCCATAAGCCATGTCCCCGGCCGCCGGACAGGGAAATTCCTCCCAGAACCGCCGCCGCGATACCCAGCATATTGTAGGAATCCCCGACATACGGCGATGCGCTTTTCAGTTTTGCTACCAGCAGAACGCCCAACAGCGCGCTGCCAAATCCGCAGATGGTAAAGGCGATCACCTTGGAGCGTTTCACAGGAGCCCCGCACATGCGGGCCGCCGTCTCATTCGCGCCGATCGCGTAAATATATTTTCCGAGTTTCATCTTACTTGCCACAATAAAACAAACTACCACCATGAGTACGCCCAGTATCAACTGGAACGAAATCACTCCCGCATTCCAGTTCAGGAGGTCAAACACGGACGCCACATCTTTTCCGACTGCCACCGACGCCGAATGGGACACGATCAGAGCCATACTGCTCCATACGCTCATCGTCGCCAGCGTTGCGATAAAGGACGGAATGCGGATGTACACCACGAGAAGTCCGTTGATCAGCCCGGCCGCGATGCCAAACAGAAGAGCGACTACAATACCGCCTGCTCCCATCGTCTTTACAAGTGTCGCTGTCAGCACCGCCGAAAACGAGCACATCGCCCCGGTGGAAAGATCGATGGAGCCCAGCAGGAGTACAAACATGATCCCGGCGCTGACGACCATAATGTCAGCCATACTGATAAACAGATTTAACAAATTTGCAGCGCCCAAAAATTTTGGATTCAAAGCAGTCATAAAAATAACAAGTCCAATTACCATACACAAACTTATCGTTTCTGTCCTTTTTGTCTCAAGTAACCTCCGGAGACTTTTTATTATATCGTTATTATCCTTTTTCAACGTTCTTCCTCCTACATCATCTTCTTGACCAGATCCACTTCCTCCGGTTTGTTGACAACCGCCGCATCGAACTCATCTGTGATCAGGCCGTCTTTCATCGCAAAAATACGATTGCTCATTCCGATACACTCCGCCAGGGTATCTCCCAGCAGGATAACAGATTTTCCGGATGCGGTAGCTTCCCTGATAAGATTATAAATATCCTCTTTTGCGCCCACATCAACGCCCCTTGTGGGGTGATTCAATATGATAATGTCAGCGCCGGAGATCAGTGCCCGGGCAAAAACAACTTTCTGTGCGTTACCGCCTGACAGGTTTTCGATCCCCTCCGACACATCAGACAGCTTGATATTCAGTTTTTCCACCCACTCATTTGCTATCCTGACCTGGTTTCGTTTCGGGATGATCCCCTTTGTCTTTAAAATGTCCAGATTTGAGATCGTCATATTTTCATAGACGGGCAGGATTCCCATGATACCCTCTGCCCTGCGCTCCTTTGGAATGGACAAGACGCCGTTCTTTAACGCATCCACCGGTTCCTTGATCTTTACTGTTTTTCCCTTTAATGTCATCAAACGTTTCTCCAGATAGGAGTGAGGCGCCATGTTGACTGCAAATATTACAAACATACAGCATTTTAACGTTCATGACGGACCCGGCTTCCGCACCATCGTTTTCTTCCAGGGTTGTTCTCTCCGGTGCAGATGGTGCCAGAATCCGGAAACGATCGATATGAAACCCCGGATCATGTATGATCCGTCCTTATGCATAGGATGCGGGGCATGCATAGAAGCATGCCCCGGCCATGCGATCTCTGTCGTCGGGGGGCGCATGGTCACTGATGAAGCAAAATGTTCTTTATGCGGAAATTGCGAGGAAGAATGTTATCCCCTGGCAAGAAGCCTTTCTTCAAAGGAAATGACTCTTGACGAGGTATTCTCCGAAGTAATGAAAGATAAGATCGCTTACAGAAAGAGCGGCGGCGGGATCACGATCAGCGGCGGGGAGCCATTGCTCCATATCGATTTCTGTACGGAGCTCTTAAAACGCGTCCGGCAGGAGGGCATAAGCACCGCTGTAGAAACCGCATGCCATGTCCCGACCGAAAACATGCTCCGGATCGCCCCTTATACGGACACTTTTCTGTGTGATTTTAAGGTCTGTTCCGGGCCAAAGCACGCCGAATGGATCGGAAAGGAAAACGATCTGATCCTTCAGAACCTGAGACGTATTACAGATATTCATGATAATGTGGTCATAAGAATTCCTCTTATCCCAACCGTCAATGACAGCGATGAGGAATTTACGAGCATGATGCGATTTGTGAAAACTCTGAGAAAGATCAACGGCATTCACATTTTACCGTTTCATCATCTCGGTTCAAACAAATATGATCTGCTCGGCGATACATACAAGATGCTTGATCATTTGGATGACAACGAAGAGCGTATTCTCGCCTGTGAGAAAATCGCAAAAGATTTCGGATTTCGAACAAATATAGGCGGAACGGGTTTTGCGAGCGATAAGTTTACCGCAAAAATACGCGAATCCTGAATAATGGCTTTCGTTTCATCCGGCTGCTTATCGGCTTCATTCCCCTACGGGGCTGTCGCATTAAGCACTGGATATAGTTATAGAGTACAGACACCTGATGCTATATCCGGTATATGCTTTTCTCAATGCGGCAGCCCCGTTTTTTGTCTTGTTCATTCTTTTACCGGTCCGATGGAATAACGCTGCAGGATCGTATTCGGGAATACCACATGCTGCAGGGGTGCATCCCTCCCCTCCCTGATCCGCTTCATCAGGAAGTCGATCGCGGTGGAGACCATGGCATCCAGCGGCTGGCTCACCACGGACAAGGGCGGCGTGAACAATTCCGTGATCGGAGACTCATCATACGCCGATAAGGAAATATCCTCCGGTATCCTGAGCTTGTTATCCCGTATGGCTATATACACTCCCATCGCAACCCTCGTATTAAAACAGTGAATCGCCGTCGGTCTGTCCGGAAGACTCAAGATCCTGCATCCCTCCTGATATCCCGATTGCAGGTCTATTCCGGTATAGCCGACATACTCCTCACGAAAAGGCAGATTGTAGTTTTCATGTATCCGCTTATATGCATTCAGCCTTTTTTCAAATACGGATAAGTTCCATGAATATCCGACAAATCCAATCTTTTTGTGCCCGAACCGAACCAGACTCTCGATCATCTCATAAGTGCTCTCTTCTTCTGTCGTGTTGATCGAGTCCAGCCCCTCCACATCCGACTGGATCGATATTGTCGGGATCTTATTGATGAACTTTGGGATCCAGACAGAATCCGCCGAAGGTCTTAAGCACGCCATAATACAGCCATCTATATTTCTCGTCAGCAGATTTTCCAGATATTTATCGATCGTACTCTCATCATTATTAAAAATGCATAAAAGCATAGAATAATTCATCTTTGCCAGTTTTTCCTCCAACAGGCGTATCAGCTCCTGGAAATGGGGATTTTCCACATCCGGTACCATAAATGCGATCATCCCCTCCATCTTCGACTTTTTATTATTTTTCTGCTTTACATGGACATATCCCAGTTCATTGATCGCCGCCTGCACTGCGCTTTTTGTTTTTTCATCCACAATATCCGGATTATTTAACACCCGGGACACTGTACTCGCGGATACCTCCGCTTTCCTGGCGACATCACTTATGGTTATACTTTTATATGCAGAACGTTTACTCATTGTTTACTCCTTTATGTACATCTGTTTATTCATCATTTCACATCATAGTTAGTTGTATGTGAAACTCTTAACAATAAATATAACTAATTTTTCAGAAAAAATCAACATAAGTATTCAGAAATATTTTATTTATATCAGATGTGAGATGACTCCCACTTCTATAAGTGGTGAGCAACAAGTGTGTATCAGTGGGAGTTCAATCTCCCATCTGATATAGGCTCCGCGGGGGCGCACAATGTCCGGGGGATAATGTCATTAAGTTAAGTTTCATAAATGAAAATATTCAAAAAAATCTAATAATGTAATTGACAAAATTTCAAAAATGTGCGGCCGCTTTCGCTTTCTAAAAATCATTGTCAGCGAAAGCGGCCTTTGTAATTAGAACTATATTGTTTTGATTACAAGGAGGTACATTATGAAATTTGCATCAAAAGTCAAAAAAAATCTACTTAATCTCATCCGTCATATCACGAATGAAAAGGACAAATATGTGCGGAATCCCCAAAAAGATTTCAGCCGAAACAGAAAACTCTCATTGGAAAA
>CAZJSI010000012.1:0-29795 GCA_964548675.1 uncultured Eubacterium sp.
ATAGTGAATTTTACGTATCTTGGGCTAGCCGTTGCGCCAGCGACTTGGTACAATAACATTGCAATGGCAGCCTGGACAGATGCCCATGGATCCGTGATAGGAAGCGTTTCTTTTATCCCTAATTGCTTCTATCATGTTTTTTCCAAGTTGTGCTGCTCTGTTCAACAGGTCATCATCCAGGAGTACCATTGCAGGTGCTGTGTGACCGCCTCTTATGAGTCTGTCAACAACGACTGCATCTTTGCTCAAATTAGTAAGTGTCAGATTCATGACTGGTTCCACAAAATCGATCCAATCCGAACCCCCAATTGAAATTGCCGCACAGGCCTTTTTCTGTGCTTTGCATTTCTCTCTATAATCTTTTCCCACCCCGAGAGCACGGTTTAAAAGCGTGATCAGGTTTCCTGACGGAAGCAGGTCATATACCGGCGCGGCCACGATCAGTCCGTCCGCATCGATAATTTCATCCAGAAGCCACTGCATATCATCCGATCTCTGAACACAGCGCCCGTCGCCGCCCGATATCAGAGTCTTCATACAGTTCTCACATCCGGTGCAGTCCCTGATATCCAGATCGGACAAACGGATGATCTCCGTTCGGCACTCCCCGTCCTTACTCATCTCCAACAGGGCATGCTTCAATAAGATCTCATTATTTCCGTTTTTTCTTCCTGCACTGATTCCAACTACTTTCATCTCTTAAACCACCTCTAACTCAATGCTGCCGAGGTCACTGAAGTCGGAACGCACCTTATCCCCTTTATGCAGGAATGTGGACGGAATGATCGCTCCCGATAACACAATGGGGCCCGCCGGAAGAGGCATGTCCATATATTGATACAGAAGCCTTACCAGGGCGGATACCGCACGGGCGGGATGTCCCAGCACCGCACCGGAAGATCCGAAATTCACATATTCCCCGTTTATATTTGTGCGCACCGCCATGTTGACCATATCGATCTCACAGGGATCTTTCTTCACTTTTCCAAGTTTAAACCTGGCGGAAGATACATTATCAAGCACCGCATCCGTCAGCCCGCCCACTTTGAAGTCCTTATAGCGGCTGTCGATGATCTCAAATGCCGGGACCACATATTCCGTCGCATTCATAACGTCCACGGAATATATATAGGGTCCATATAATTCCTTTTTGGTCACAAAGGCAAGCTCCGTCTCCACTTTCGGATGAATCAGTTCGTCGATCCTGAGAACATCGTCCTCCCCCAACTGCATGTAATCCATCAGAAAACCATAGGACGGGTCTGCATTGACCTTGACTCCTTCCAGCGTCATTGTCTCCCGCACTTGAGCCAGCTTTGCCATACTGGTATTTCCCAGTTTTGCCCCGATCAGTCTGTTTCCCTGCGCCAGGGACATGTCCAGGCGCATCTTCATCCCGCGGTACGCTTCCTCCGGCGTAATATCCGGATACGTCTTTTTGAAGGACTCTATCTCTTTTCGTTCATTTTCCGCATTCAGAGAAATTTTTGCGAGCATTTCCAGTGTTTTCTCCGATGTCGCCATATTCTCACCTCCTCTTTTCCCTATTCAAATTTCACACTTACCGTTCCGTATTTGCCGTATTTACAACTGATGTAATCACCCTTTTCCACCGAAACCGCACGCACGGCGGAACCGGCCAGAACGATCTCTCCCTTTTTCAGCGGATTCCCCAGCGAATAGAATCTCTCGGCAAGCCACGCCACTGATTTTGCCGGATCATCAAAAATTGCGGCCCCGCAGGACGTCTCAAGCTGCTTATGATTCTTCTCAAAAATGAAACTGATCAATCCGAGGTCCGTCTCATAGGGTTTGATCGGATAATCCCCCAGAATATATCCGCCAAACGCCGCGTTGTCCGCCACGGTGTCGAAAATTTTTCTCGGACGGTCGTTGAACTGACGCATATCCACGATCTCCAGACAGGGCACAATATATTCTGTCGCCTCCAAAACCATTTCATCCGTCACATGTTCACTGTCAAGATCTGCTTTCAGCATAAACGCCAGTTCCGCCTCGATCGCCGGCTGACAATATACCTCATCAAAGGGGATCACAGCCTCATTCTCGTAACAGTCCTCATAAAAAATGATTCCGTAATCGGGCTCCTCGATCCCCGCCAGCCTCCGCATCGCATTGCTGGTCAGTCCCACTTTCTTTCCCGATGGATGACGGCCGTTTTTTACATACTCTTTTACCATCTCGCTGGCAATGGCATAGGCATCCTCATAGTTGATATCCGGGAAAAGATAACTCGGCGGCGTGATCAGTTTTCGATCCAATGTCGCCTGATAATGCAGCCGTCCCTGCTCTCTGATACTTTCTGCGTTCACTTTCTTTTCCTCCCTGCGCATTTTTGTACAAAATTTTATACTTTACTGTTATTTTTTTATATTTTTTATGTCATTTATTATACTATTGCGTCCTATTTTTGTCAATCTTTAGTCATATTTCATATCTTTTTTTCTCATTTTTACCTTTTCTTTTTCCTGCTTTCATGCTATATTTATATTTATAATTTGTTCTCATCATTCAGAGACAGGCAATTTTATATAAATCCCCGAACAGTGAGAGCTTATGATTTTGAAACAACAAGATAACAGGTGACACTTATGGAACAAAAATCATCACACAATAATATTTCGCTGGACAAAGCATTCCGGATCATCGAATATTTAAGCTCATGCAGTATTCCCCAGAGCGTTGCGGAAGTCAGCCAGACATTAAATTTCAACCGTGCCACAACCAATAATCTGTTAGGCACAATGCTCAACCACAAATATGTGACCAAGGACAAATACGGCAAATACAGCATGTCCAGCAAGCTGTTCGAGATCGGATGTACCTACCATCAGAACAGCCCTCTCGTCCAGGCCCTGGTCCAGCAGAACTTTTTTGAAACACACAGTTACAACTGTGCGCTGGGATTGACGGTTCCCGCGTATCCGTTCAAAGGAATTCTGCTCTGTGTTCAGAACAACATGAATAATTTCGATAACATTCCTCTCGTTGGAAATACATTGCCGCTGCACGCATCCGGAGCCGGAAAACTGATCCTTGCCTACGCCACGGACGAATACCGGGAAAATTTCTACAGTCAGTGCAAGCTCTTTTCCTACACGGAAAACACGATCACTGACCGGAAAGCTCTGGACGAAGAACTGGCGCTGTCCAGATCCAGAGGATATGCAAAGGATACCTGTGAAGTCCGTTCCGGCCTCTGCTGCATCTCCGCTCCCATCTTCAATTCGGAACGAGAACTGGCTGCCGCCGTCAGCATTACCGGGCCAAAGGACTTTATCACCTCCAACGAGTCCAAACTCATTCAGGACGTGATCACTATGGGGCAGCTCATCACGTTCCGCATCGGCGGTGTCGGCGCATCCCCTCGGGACGTACATCAGCCGGGAGAATAAACTCCCGCTGATACAAACTTGCTGTTCACCGTCTGTGGCGGTGGGAGTCATCTCACATCTGATATACGGTATCTCAGGTTATTGGAGCTTTACACAAAATCTTCTGCCAATTTCCGATAGGTCCGATACCGCTCTAACGCATCCTCTTCCGCCTTTTGGTACATTTCTTCTGCCCGTTCCGGCGAAACGACCTGCAGCGCCGTATATCGGTTCTCTCCCATCAAAAATTCTCTCAGACCGCCCTTTGGCTCTTTGGAATCTAATGTAAAAGGATTTACTCCCTGTTTTTTCAGCTCCGGATTGTAACGGTACAAATGCCAGTACCCGGCTTCCACTGCCGACTTCATATGAGCCTGACTCCTGGACATTCCCTCTTTGATTCCGTGCTCAATACACGGACAGTAGGCAATTACGAGAGACGGGCCGTCATAATTTTCCGCTTCCCGGATCGCTTTCAGCGTCTGTTCCGGGTCATATCCCATTGCTACCTGTGCCACATATACATACCCATAGCTCATCGCCATGCGCCCCAGATCTTTTTTCTTTGTCTTTTTCCCGGAAGCCGCAAATTTTGCGATGGCGCTGGATGGCGTGGATTTCGAGGACTGTCCACCGGTGTTGGAATACACCTCCGTGTCCAGTACAAGGATATTGATATTTTTACCGGAAGCCAGCACATGATCCAGACCGCCGTAACCGATATCATAAGCCCATCCGTCGCCGCCGAACGCCCAGTAGGATTTCTTCACAAGATACTCCTGATCTTTCAGGACATCCTGTACCTGAACGTCATCGGTATCAAGCGCCTGAAGCGCCGCCACAAGCTCATCCGTCACCCGGCGGGTCTTCTCACCGTCATCCCGGTACTCCAGCCATTGCCGGCATTCTGTCCCGGCGATTCCCCTGTCGGCAAGATCTTTCACCAGTTCCGTCAGTCTCTCCCGGACTTTCTCCGCACCGAACAACATTCCGTATGCATATTCCGCATTATCCTCAAAAAGAGACATTGCCCATGTTGTTCCGTGGCCCCGCTTATTCACCGTATAGGGCGTGGACGGCGTGCTTCCGCCATATGCGGAGGAGCATCCCGACGCGTTCGCCACATACATGCGGTCTCCAAACAACTGTGTCACCAGTTTTATATACGGGGTCTCCGCACAGCCTGCGCAGGCGCCGGAGAACTCAAATAACGGCTGGGCAAACTGGCTGTTTTTCACATTATTTTTTCCGGTGATCCCGGACTTATCCGAAACAGATTCCACTGCATACTTCCAGTTCTCTGCTTCCCCGGCCTGCTCCGCCAGCGGACGCATGATCAAAGCTTTCTCTTTTGACGGACACACATTCGCGCAGCTTCCGCATCCGGTACAGTCGAGGGGTGAAACCTGAATCCTGTACTGAAACTCTTTCAGATTTTTTCCTACCGCCTGTTTCGTCTCAAAGGATTCCGGGGCAGATTGCCGCTCCCCGTCATCCAGAAGGAAAGGACGGATCGCCGCATGAGGGCATACATAGGAACACCGATTACACTGAATACACTTCTCCAACTGCCATTCCGGCACGTCCACGGCCGCGCCGCGCTTTTCATAGGCTGTCGTTCCGTTTGGGAAAGTTCCGTTCTCCAGGCCGACAAATTTGCTGACCGGAAGCTTTTCTCCCTCCTGACGGTTCATCGTCACAACCACATCTTTTATAAATTCCGGCATTTTATTCTCTGCCGGATCCGCCTCCTGCGCCGACGCCCATTCTGCCGGGATATCAACCTGTACCAGTTCCGAGATTCCGTATTCGATCGCGCGGTAATTTTTCTCTACCACATCCTGACCTTTTTTCGCATAGGTTTTCTGTACCGCCGCTTTCATGTAAGTCACGGCATCATCCAGATTCAGCACCGGAACCAGCTTGAAAAATGCGCCCTGCAGGATCGAATTTGTCCGTCCCGGCATTCCGATCTTCCTTGCGATATCCGTCGCATCAATGATATAGAATCGCACATGTTTTTCTGCCATCGTCCGTTTCATATCCGCCGGGAGATGATCTCCTACTTCCTCTTTGTCCCAGATACAGTTCAAGAGGAAAGTGCCCCCGTCCCTGATCCCCGCCAGCAGATCATATTTGTCCAGATAGGAGGGTGCGGAACAGGCGATAAAATCTGCTGACGTCACAAGATACGGGGAGCGGATCGGACTTTTGCCGAACCTCAAATGGGATTGTGTCAGGCCGCCTGATTTTTTGGAATCATAGACAAAATATGCCTGACAGTACATGTCCGTATTTCCGCCGATGATCTTGATCGAGTTTTTGTTGGCTCCCACGGTTCCGTCCGAACCGAGTCCCCACAGCTTGCAGTTGATGATCCCTTCCGGATTCACGTTCACTTCCTCTTTTACTTCAAGGGAAAGCTGCGTCACATCATCCACAATGCCGATGGTAAAATTATGTCTCGGCGCCGACTGCAGCATCTCATAAACTGCCATGATCTGAGCCGGAGTCGTATCCTTGGAGGCAAGCCCGTAGCGGCCGCCGTAAATCTCCATCTCTCTGCCCATCTGATAGAAAGCATTGCATACATCCAGATACAGAGGCTCTCCGCCTGCACCCGGCTCCTTTGTCCGGTCTAACACCGCGATCCGCTTCACCGTGTCCGGAATCTTTTCCACAAAATATTTCACGGAAAACGGGCGGTACAAATGCACGTTGATCATTCCGACCTTTGCGCCCCGGGCGTTCATGTAATCGATCGTCTCCAGGATCGTATCGCAGACCGATCCCATCGCCACGATGACATATTCCGCATCCTCTGCGCCGTAATACTGAAACAGCTCATAATGGCGTCCTGTCCGGGCGGACACTTCTTCCATATATCCTTTCACGATATCCGGCATTCTGTCATAATACCGGTTTGCCGCCTCTCTGCGCTGGAAATAGATATCCGGATTTTCCGTGCATCCCCTTGTCGTGGGGCGTTCCGGATTCAGGGATTTCCTGCGGAAGCGGTCTATCGCATCCATATCCACCATTTCTTTTAGTTCCGCATAATCCCACGCTTCAATTTTCTGAATCTCGTGGGAAGTACGGAATCCGTCAAAATAGTGGATAAAGGGAAGACTTCCCCTGATCGCGCTCAGATGTGCGACTGCTCCCAGATCCATTACCTCCTGCGGATTGGACGAGGCCAGCATCGCCGTTCCGATCTGCCTGCAGGCCATTACATCCGAATGATCTCCGAAAATGGACAGCGCATGCACCGACAGGGAACGGGCCGATACATGAAACACGCCCGGAAGCAGCTCCCCCGCAACCTTATAAATATTCGGGATCATCAGCAGCAATCCCTGGGACGCCGTATAGGTCGTAGTCAGGGCGCCTGCCGCCAGGGAGCCGTGCACCGTTCCCGAAGCGCCGCCCTCCGACTGCATTTCCACCACATCCACGGTCTGATCAAATATATTTTTTTTGCCCTGGGCTGCCCATTCATCCACATACTCTGCCATAGGTGAAGACGGAGTGATCGGAAAAATCGCCGCAACCTCGGTAAACGCATAGGACACATATGCGGCGGCCGTATTGCCGTCCATCACATCTAATTTTCCTGCCATAATCAACTTCCTCTCTCATATGTTGTTTACTGTAACTCGCCCTCTCCGGTATAGCGCACAATGTAAATTCCATCCTGCTGGGTGCTCAGATAGATGTACCCTCTGTCATCCACGACAACGTCTTCCGTGATCGCGATCGGAGCGCCGGGCATCACATCATGGGTCTCATTGTCCGTCAGCATTTTTTCCGGATCAGGCGGAAGGAAATAAGCGATCTCTTTCGGCACAAAGGGGTCGGACACATCGTATACACGCAGTCCCGCATGGAAATAGCAGTTCAGTACCGTATTGTTCAACTTTTTATAAACCGGAGTGCCAAACTGATCAAAACAGTTGTGCGGGCCGAAAGGCACCCGGACACCGTCCACGAAATTGAAATTCTTACCGTGTGTATATCCCTCCGGCATCTCCGGATATGGAAATACGGAAATCAGTCTCGGGTGTTCCATATCCCCGATCTCCACCATCATCAACGCATTCATCGCCTGATAGGAGATCTTTTTGCCGAACCCGTTTTCTTTCTTCCCGTCAAAGAAACGGCTCCGCTCTCCCTCTGTGGAAACGACCGCATAGGGACGGTCTCCCAGAGGATACGCCGAATGTACCGGAGCCCCCGCCGCATCTCCGCCAAAGGTCGGATTGATAGGCAGATTTCCGATCATCCTCGGATTCTTTTTGTCACTGACATCCACCAGCATAAAGCCCACATTGGAATATGCCAGATATGCGATGTCATCCTTTACGGTCACTGCATGGACAAAGGGCTTAAACAGGTGATCCCCGAACTTTGTCTCACTGTCCCCCGTAATGATCTGTTCCGGCACGCAGAACCGCCCTGCTTCCACCGGATTTGTCGGATCCTCAAGGTCAATGATCCGCAGGATAAAACTCTCATATCCATTGTCGCATCCGGTAATGTACGCATACCGCCCGCCATTGTAGAAAGAACGGTGAACCCCCTGTCCTCCCGGGCATTCAAATTTTCCCAATAATTTCGGATTTCCCGGGTCCTCTTTCACATCCCAGATCATCAGTCCGCACCACGCCGGACAATTTGCCGGGCAGCCGCACAGAAAATCCGCCATCGTTCCATGGGCGGTCAGCATCAGCCCGTCCGCCGTCTGTATTTTGCATGTATTCTGTCCATCCCGGCAGGTGTCGGATATCCAGGGTCCCTCCTTAAACCGGATCAGCTCCGGCCGGGACGGATCGGTGACATCCAGAATGGACCATCCGTTATGTCTCCAGGAACCGGTATACAGGTAGTATTTATCGCCGCATTTGTTTAAAACGATCTGAAATGCGGGCCTTTCCTCCAGGTCGTGATATCCCACCAGCTCCATGTTTTTCATCAGAGGTTCTTTTCTCAAACTCATGTCAAAACTCCTTAACGCTCTATAAATTCGATCAGAATGTCATTTGGCCCGTGGATGAAGCAGTAATAATTGCCGATCAGGTGTTCCGGCCCCTGCACGATCTCCACGTCATTTTCCCGGAAAGTCTCCACAAGGCTGTCCAGATCGTCCACCGCAAAACAGATATGTTTTGTTCCGAGTGTTTTTACATCCAGATTCGGCGTCTTTCGCTCCTCTGACATCTCCTGATATTCGTAGCACTGAAACAATTCGATCTCAAATTCACCGTTTCGCAGAAATGCCAGATCAAATCCCGCCGGCGGAATGGAATCTCTGGAAACCACCTCGAAATCCAGCACCCGCTCAAACCACTCGATAGATTCCTCCAAATTGCTCACGCTGATCCCGCAGTGCAGCGGTTTTATTGTCCAATTATGTTTATCGCCCATTTATGTATCCTCCTAAAAATCCATTTCAAGACGGTTGATGATATCGTTCTGCAGGTTTTCTCCCAGTTCCACAAAATATGCGCTGTAGGTCGCCACGCGGACTAACAGGTCTCTGTATTTATCCGGATTCTTCTGCGCATCTCTCAGTGTCTCGGAATCCACGATATTAAACTGTACGAAGAAACCGCCTGTCTCCAAAAATGTCCTCAGCATGGAGCAGAATTTCCTCATGGCAGCTTCCGTCTTTAAGGTGGACGGATTGAATCTCATATTCAGAACAGAACCGTTTGTCAACTGTACATGATCGATCTTGGATACGGAATTATAGGTAGCCACCGGACCGCTCACGTTTCTGCCCTGATGCGGTGAGATTCCGCCCTCGGAGATCGGTTCCCCGGCATAACGTCCATCCGGAAGTGCGCCGACATTGTACCCGAAAATAACATTCGCGGTGACAGCCGCAGCCGCACAATTGATCTTTGTTCCGCAGGCGCCCTTCATATGAGTGAGTACATCTGCGCCGTACATCAATACTTCGTTTACAATAGAATCTACATAATCATCGTCATTTCCAAATTTCGGAGCCGCCATGATCTGCTTGTGCAGACCCTCATAGCCTTCCCAGTTTGCATCCAACGCATCGATGAGCTCCGACATCGTGCATTTCCTGTCTTCGAACACAACTTTTTTGATCGCCGCCATGGCATCTCCCACATCCGGCGTGCCCGACATGGAGATCGCGATACGGGAATATTTCAGGGAACCGTCCGCCATATCCTTGCCTGCCTGGATCGTTCCGTCAAACAGGGAGGACTCCAGCGGAACCGGACGGTATTTTGCAAACATATAACGGTCCGAATTGCGGAACATGATCGCGATCGGGAAGAAATAGTCCACCTGCTTTTTAAATGCTTCCATCACCTGTTCATAGGAAGTAAAGCTGCGCGGATCTCCGGTCTCCACGCCGATCAGTTCTCCGGTCAGACGCTGGCGTCCATTGTTCAATGCCAGCTCCAAAAGCAGAGGCATGTTGATATTTCCGCCCGGCAGATCGGAGGATACGCCCGGGATCGTCGTATTGTTGCATCCTGTGATAACAAAGTTTCTCGCATCTTTCAGCTCTATTCCGTCATGCAGGAGCTGCTGGATACACATTTCATCGCTCATGAATTTCAGCTTGCCCCGGAGCACAATAGCCAACTCCACTGCCTTGCGCACAAATCTTTCCGGTGATTTTTTGGAAATACGCACAACAAGGTCATTGGAGGGGAGTCCCACCTCAATATCCGCATCCAGGCAAAGGTAGGACAATTCGTTTACCGCATCTTTGCCATCCTCATCGACGCCGCCCAGGTTGATATTTACCGTCTGGGGCAGTCCGGTGAAGAATCCGGAAGTGATCCTGTCCGTGATGATCACGATCTCATTTGCCTTGATGTAAAACATGGAAATGAGCATCTTCGCGTATTCATCCGTCAGAGTTCCCGCTTCTTTTTCTTTTTTATAATAAGGATATAACCACTGATCCAGACGGCCGCCCAGAGTCATTCCGTATCCGCAGCCTTCAATGTTCATGCAGATCCAGATCATCAGCATGCTCTGCAGCGCCTCATGGAAAGTCCGCGCGGGTTTTGCAGGCACCTGGGCACATACCCTGGAAATCAGCTCCAGTTCCTCCCTGCGTTTCGGATCTTCACAGGAAGCCGCCATCTCCGCCGCCAGCCTGGAATAGCGGTCCGCATACGCCATCACCGCATCCAGCGAGATCACCATTGCTTTCAAATACTGCATTTTCTCAAAGTCATCCGGATTGGAAACATCCACTTTTTCCAGTTCATCCAGAACTTCCTGCTTCACGCCCTCAAGTCCGATATTTAATACTTTTACGTAATCCACGCAGGAATGTTTCAGATAATGTCCGTTTAACGCATACACCGCGCCGCCGATGGAGCCTGTCTCCAGATATTTGAGCTTGTCCTCCGGTATTTTGGCTTTCCACATGGAGATCAGATTGCGGTCATTCCAGTAAGGCAGGAAATCGCGGATCGTCTGCTTGTCCTCCTCGCTGATCGGCTCGAACGTATCCTGGGGCCTGGTGGACAGTTCCTCCATCTCTTCCCCCAGAAATTGTGAGCTGAGCTCCGGAATGATATTTCCGCCTCTGTACTTCATCGTCATGCGGCCTACCAGAAGCTCATCCTCGAAAATGGCAATGGACTTGTTCAGGAGGTTCATTTCCAACGCCTTTGCCTGACGGTATGCAGGCTCGCGGCCCTCGGTCTCCTGATACGCCTTTGTCATAAAGACGCCCCGCTCCACGTCCACCGCCGCCTTTGTCACCAGACGGTTTCTCATTCTCCGTATTCTTTCTACGTATTCATTTCCCATTTTTATATCCACCTTTCTCTCATTTTATATGGCTTTTCTGAATCTGTGTGCTTTGTTCCGGTTTTCCCGAATCCCTTTATCTTAATCCGATTTTCTAATCCCGCTTTCCCGAATTCGTTTTCTCCTGATCTGCTCTTTCTTTCTGCGGAGCTTCATCCTCCGATCTGAGCATTTAATCCCCGCTTCTCAAAAATCTCTTTTAATTCCTGCTCCTCCCTGACGCTGTAGGTCGGTGCATCCGCGATCGCATAATCCATACCGAGCTGTTCGTATTTGAGCATCCCGTATTTGTGGATCGGCAGCACGTCCACACGCCGGACCGATCTGAGGGATGCTATAAAATCCGCTGTCTCATTCAGATTTTCCAATGACGCGTTATATCCCGGAATGACCGGCACCCGGATGATGATATCTTTATGCAGAGAATCCCGGTATCGCAGATTTTCATGGATGATCCGGTTGGAAACGGCGGTATTCTTGATATGCTCCGCCTCATCCATCCCTTTCAGGTCAAACAGCACCAGATCCGCCTCCTCCAGACATTTCTTTCCGGTATCCGTCAATATGTATCCGCAGGTATCCAGCGCCACATGGATATAATTCTCATGACACATCCGTATCAGCTCCAGTGTAAATTCCGGAAAATATGTGGCCTCGCCGCCCCCGATGGTCAGTCCTCCCTCTGCTCCGAAATATTTCTCATCTTTCGCAATACACCGGAACAATTCTTCCACCGTGTAATATTTTCCAAACACATCCAATGCGGTTGTCTCACAGACTTCCATACATTTCAGGCAGTCATCACATCTGCCTCTGTCCACAACAGCGGTTCCCCGTTCTTCATCAAAATGAATCGCATTCTTCGGACAGACATTGAGGCATTTCCTGCATCCATTGCAGTCATCCCGGGTGAATTTCAGCTCCAATCCGGTCTTTTGCCCCTCCGGATTACAGCACCATGCGCATCTCAGGGGACACCCCTTTAAAAATACGGTCGTTCTCGTTCCCCACCCGTCTACAAAGGAGCCATGTACAATGTTGAAAATCGGAGCGCGTAATTGCTTATTTCCCATTTTTCCTCTCTCCTTGTATAATATTTTATATTTATTTTGTATAATTTTATACTTATTATTTCTTTTTTTATATTAACATGTTATAATTTTTGTGTACAATATTTAAAAATTATTGTGACATTTTGTAGTATAACTTTTTCTTATACCAGATCAGCAGCACGATGAACGAATGTCGTCTGATCAACTGCACAATGTCGAAAGAAACTTTGCCTGATCAGCTTCACAATGACGAAAGAAACAGAAAGGATGGAACGTTATGACATCGAGACAGATCGAATATTTCCTCGCAGTCACAAAATACAAAAGCTTTTCACTGGCCGCTCAGAACTTATATGTCTCCCAGCCCGCAGTCAGCCAACAACTCGTCGTACTGGAATCAGAAATCGGATTCCCGCTGTTTGTCCGCGAACATCACAATGTGGAGCTTACGGACTACGGCCACATATTTTATGACGCCTGCACGAAAATGCAGTATGTTTTTACAGCGGCAAAGGAAAAAATGGCCGAACTTGCAGACAGCGTAAAACAACATCTCACGATCGGAATACTGGAGGGGATCACAATACCATGGCTGAATGACGTGATACAGGCTTTCTCCGCTCCCTACGCCGACGAGACTGTCACTATCGAAAGCCATAGTTTTTCCGGCCTGAAAAGCGGAGTAGAAAGTGGAACCCTCGATCTCATCGTTACCATTCTGGTGGAAACAGACAATCCATCCATAGCCGTAAAAAAACTGTGTGATGCCCCATGCATTTTTGTCATTTCCCGAAATCATCCTCTGGCCCATGAGACCATGATCAATATCGGAGATTTTGATGGCGGAATTTTTTATCAGATTGCAAAAAAAGAACTGCCGACAGCGGCAGATGTGATGAACAAGATCTGTACTCATTATGATATTTATCCAAAAAGAATTATAAATGTGCCGAATCCCTCCTCCATGCTCCTGATGCTCACATCCGGAGTGGGCGTGGCGGTTCTTGACAAATACAGCTATCCGGATATCCTGCACTTCAATTCGCTGAGAACGATCGACACGGACCTGTGCCATGACGTCAATATTATGTGGAATACGGAAAACGAAAATCCTCTGCTTGGGGCATTTTTGGAGTATGCGGCTGAAAGATCCTCACCTGCAATTTCTCCGAAATAGTTCCCCTGCCCCCTATCTTGAGGAAGAAAGCATTTTTGGCACCGAATGCATATTGCGCAGCAGGAAATTAACCTTATGCATCTGTGCACATACAAAAAGTGGTTCTCATCATCCGGGAAATAAATTTCCCGCTGATAAGAACCACTTTCTTTTTTACCCTTGCCGCAGACTGCTAAAAGTCTACTTTACCGGTGTACTGATCGTTAATTACATAGTAAGCGGCATCCTCTTCCGGTTTGAGATACAGTGCGATCTTCTTAACCGCAACGCCGCCTTCCAATGCGGAGAACTGTGCGATTGCGCGCTCTGTCAGTTCCTCTTCAATGATTTCCTTTCCGCCATACTGTAATACAACGGATTTTGCCGGTTTTCTTGTCACTTTTCTCTTAGTCTCGGCCTTTACTTCCTCAACTTTGTCCTTTACCGCTTTTTTGGTTGTCGCAGCTTTTTTAGCAGCGGTTTTCTTTGCTGCTGTGGCTGTTTTTGCAGCGGCAGCTTTTGTCTTTTTGGCTGCCTTTTCCGTAACATCCTTTGCTGCTTCCACTGTCTTTTCAGCAGTATCCTTCACTGCCTCAACCGTTTTCTCAGCAGTATCTTTCACTGTCTCAACTGCTTTTTCCGCAGCTTTCCCCGCTGCCTCTTTTACTTCCTCATTCTTCTCTGCAACTGCCTGCTTTACTTCCTCTTTGACCTCTTCCACTTTCTTTGCGGCACTGGCCTTTGTTGTTTTTTTTGTATCTGCAGTAGCTGTCTTCTTAGTTGTTGCCATAATCAGTTCCTCCCTTTTCATAAGGTCGATACGCCAGATTTCCAAAAGGCCGTCCCCGGGTTCTGCATCGGTGCAGTATCGGATCAGCCGGCTTTTCATCCGATGTATCTTTCATTCTCATGTACACGATTAGTTAATTTTTTACCAATTATGATGCATTGTACACCTAACTTGCAATTATGTCAACTTTCACAAAAAATCCAAGCCGAATTATGCAAAATATACATAAGCGGTTTTTCGGCGTCGGCAGAAAAAATTTCCGGTTCCAACTCAATCCCAGCTCTCACAAAGTGAATCCAGCACTTCAAAATATTGTTCGAACGTTTTTCTGCAGCACTGCGGATTTTTTATGACAATACCGCCGCATCTTAAACCTAAAAGGGAAAACGCCATTGCCACCCGGTGGTCCTCAAACGTCTCGATGGAACAGGACTTTGGCGATTCCGGATGAATCTCAACCCCATCCGGATATTCCTCACAATGCACACCCGCCCGCTCCAGATTGGAGACGATCGCATGAATTCGGTCACATTCCTGCCCCCGGATATGAGCTATATTGGTGATCCTGACGGTATCCTGCGCGTAGGGAGCGATCGCCGCCAGCGTCAACGCCTGATCTGAAAAATCATTCATGTTGACAGATACGCCTTTCAGGAACCCTTTTTCGGGTCCGGTAACTGCTATTCCATCCGGCTCCTCCCTCAGGGTACATCCCATCTCTTCCAACACGCCGAGAAACTTCAGGTCTCCCTGCATGCTGTCGCTGTGCACATTTTTCACTTTGGCACATCCGCCGGTCACCGCCGCCGCTCCGTAAAAATAGCAGGCAGCCGACAGATCCGGTTCGATCTGGTACTCCGTCTTTATATATGCGGATTTTTCTTTCACTGTATAGAAAGATCCGTGAAATTCCGCAATTACGCCAAATTCTTCCATCATCTTTCTCGTGATACGGATGTAGGAACCGTCTTTCTTCTCACTTGTGATCTCAATGCGAAGTCCTCCCGAAAACATCGGGGCGATCAGCAGAAAAGCGCTTAAAAACTGTGTGCTCTCACTGATATCCAGTTTCAAAACGGTCAGTCCGTCACTCTGATTGCATTTTGCCCCCGTAATCCGCACGGGTAGATGCCATTCCTGTTCCAGCCATTCTATCCGTGCCCCCAGGGACACCAACGCTTCAAACAATGGCTTCATGGGACGTTTTTTCATCTGCTCCGACGCCTGGATGACAAAGGTTCCCTCTGCCAGCCCCAGCATTGCCGTCAGGAACCGCGCCGCTGTTCCCGCGCTTCCCACATAGATTTCACTTTCCTTTTTGGGGATGGCGCCGCCGTGCCCCTCCACTTCCACTTCTCTCTTCTCCTCATCTATGCTCACCGCATAGCCAAGAGATTGAAGTGAGCTTAAGAAATAGCGGGAATCATCGCTGAACAGCACGCCTTTCAGTTTTACTCTTCCCTGCGTCAGGGCCGCCATGAGGAGCGCCCGGTTTGTGATACTTTTAGAACCGGGAACTTCCACTGTCCATCGGATCGGCTCTTTTAATTGTTTTACCTTATATAATTCGCTCATCTGTTCCTCTCCTACTGCACCGTCTCTGCATCCGGGGTGGAAGTCCCGGTATTATCTGTGGCAGTGTCCGGTTCAGGTTCATCGTCAGTTGTGTCATCCGGAATTTCAGGCTCCTGCGGCTGTTCCGGATTGTCAGACGGCTTATCAATCTCACTTCCCGATATTTCATCTGTCGGTACCGTTACTCCCGGTATTTCTCCGTCAATACCGTCATCTGTCTGATTTGGGTTTTCCAGTGTGTCAGTCGGTGCCTCTTCCTGCGGTTCCTCCTCCTGAGGCTCTTCTTCCTCAGGCACTTCCTCCACAGGCTGCTGTACGCTGCCGCCTCCGGAATAAGAACCGAGATCAAAGGATTCCGCCGGAAGCCCGTCGATCATATACAGCATCGCTTCCTTCCAAATGTAAGACGGGTACGTCTTTCCCCACAGCCCCGGCGTCTTTTTCGGCAAATCATAGCCTACCCATACAGCGATCGTATACTGCGGCGTATACCCGCAAAACCAGGCCGCTTTATTATCATTTGTCGTACCGGTCTTTCCGGCCGCCTCGGTATCCGTATAGCTATACCATTTCATATCTTTCATATTGCCATTTGTGATAACGCCTTTCAGAATATCCGTCATCTGATCCGCCGCATCTTTGCTGTAGACGGCCCTTCCGGCCGGTTCCTCATAAATCTCATTTCCGTTAGAATCTAAAATCGATGAGATACAATCGGTCTGTCTGTACTCTCCATGATTTTCCAGCGTACTATAGGCATTCGCCATTTCCACTGTCGTTGTTCCATATGTCAGGCCTCCCAATGCGGAACTCAATGTATAATCACTGGGAACAATTTTTGTGAAGTTCATGCTTGTCACATAGGATAATCCGACTTTCGGCGTGATCTCATTATACAGCCAATATGCGGCACCGTTCTCACTCTGCTCCACCGCATACCGCAGTGTCATGCTGCTTCCCGACATCTGGCTGATCTTCTCTGCCGTACTGTTCTTTGCCGCACTGACATCTATGTTCTTCAACTGTGATGAGGCAGTGTACCCTGCCTCCAACGCCGGAGCATATACGACCAGCGGTTTAAAGGAGCTTCCCGGCTGCGCATAGCCCTGAAACGCCCGGTTCAGAGAATAGGTCTGGCTGGTCTCCTCCTGGGATCTTCCTCCTATCATCGCCACGACCTTTCCGGTCTCATTGTCAATAACAGTCAGCGCCCCCTGGAACGCATAAATCCCCGTTTCCTCATTCAGTTCCGTGTTAAATGCAAGCTGTTCATCCAAAATATTCTGAAGGCTCTTCTGGGCGTTCAGGTTCATCGTAGTAGTTATCCTGTATCCGCCTGTATAAAGCCTATGCTTTGCCTGCTGGTAGGATTCGTCATACCGGTCATTATAATCGGCATATTCCTCATCCGACGCAAACTCATACTGGAAGTCAAATCCATCCAGTTTCATCAGATAGCGGACTGCACAGTTGATGGCATAAGTCACTTCATAATTATAAAATGTATTATCCTCCTCCGGTTCCGCAATGGTGATCTGTTCACCGAGAGCCGCCTCGCCTGCATCCTTTGTGATATAACCACATTCATACATATCCTCCAGAATCTTATCCCGGCGTGTTATCGCATTTTCACTGTTTTTCAGCGGATTGTAATATTCCGGACGGTTCGGGATAGCACATATGTAGGCAGCTTCCGATAAGGTCAGTTCATCCACCGGACGTTTAAAATAGGTCTGGGATGCATCTTCCACGCCATAGATACCATTTGCAAAGCAGCAGGTATTGCAGTAAAATTCCATGATCTGCTCTTTGCTGTACTTTTTCGTCAATTCCCGTGCAATAAAAATCTCTTTGATCTTTCGGGACAATGTCTTTTCATTCGTCAAAAACGTTCCGCGGGCGAGCTGCTGGGTGATCGTGCTGGCGCCTTCTGCCACCTCCCCCTTTGTTTTTATATAATTCAGACATACACGGACAATTCCCTTGTAATCAATACCGCCGTTTGTCCAAAAGGAACGGTCCTCGACGGCAACAAATGCATTGACGATATCTGCCGGGATTTCATCATAGGTCAGATAGGTGGCGTCATCATCCTCCGCCAGCTTGGCAAGCTCCGTTCCATCATCGCTGTAAATATACGATGTCTCTGACAAACGGAATGTGTCCGGCGTGCTTTCTTCCACCACCTGCTTTGCCTCTGCCATGATCCCAAATAACGTCTGCCCCGTCACCTTTTTCAGCATCATATTGCCCGCTGCAAACAGAACCAGAAATACGATGCATAATCCCAAGACAACCTTGCCAAAATTCCTGAAAAAATCTTTTCGCCGTGCTATACGCAGCTTCTTCTTATACTTCTCAGGGCTCATTGGATTTCTTTTCTGTTGTATCTGTAACCGTTTTACATGAGATTTTATTTTTTTCTTTTTCTTTTTGTTCGCCATAATATCACTCCTTTCGGGTATACTAGCATACTTTGTCCGGTATTTCTCTTATAAATATCTTAACAAAGATTAAAAAAATCATAAACTATTCAAGAATGCTCCAGCATTCTTGCTGCGAGACCTGCACCGCTAAACATTCCCACGAGTCAGCTTCTTCACCCACTTATAACTGCGGAACCTTACAAATGTCGGCAGGCACTTAAACACCTGATCGGACTGTATCATGATAACAACGCCCACAACAGACCAGTGCCACCAGAAGGCGCTCATGAAAGAGAGCGGGATCACGATCGCCCATGTGCTGACCATATTCATGATCATAGTAAACTTTGTATCTCCGCCGCCTCGGATAATTCCCATGCTGACCGGCATCTGATACGCCATACCAACCATAATAAAGCTCATGACGATAATAAGCTGATCTGCCATCACCATCGCCGTATCACTCAGGCTGTACATGGTAAGCAGCGGTTTTCTCAGCAGAAACAGAGCGATACCCAACGCCGTACCGATCAGAAGATCGATCACTGACAATGTCCGGGCATCTGATTTGATCCGTTTCATATCGCCCCTGCCAATCGCACTCCCGATCATAACCGCGGAGGAGGAAGACATCGCCACAACAACTACTTTCAAATACTGATAAAATGTTGTCGCCACAGAATTTGCCGCAATCGCATCAGAGGACATATGGCCGAGGATCGCCGTCTGGAAAGGTACGGACACCGCCCAGAGTATCTGGGACAACATAACAGGAACCTCCACTTTCGCATAATCCTTTCTCAGATCCGGATCAAATTTCAGAAAATTTTCCCTGAACAATTCCAGTTTTTTGTCCACCTTCAACATATAGATGAACACGATCAGCAATTCCACAATGCGCGCAGCCAACGTGCCTATGGCCGCTCCCCGGATCCCCATCTCCGGCATTCCAAAACGGCCAAAAATTAACGCATAGTTGATACCTACATTCACGATGAGGGATACAATGGATATGTAAAATGAAATTTTAACCGTTTCCACACAACGCAGGGCAGCCATCAGCACATTTGTGACTATAAACAGGATAAATGTGTACTTGATGATTCCCAGATACGCCACGCCCTCCTGAATGATATCCGAATCATTGGTAAAAATAGCCAATACCTGATGGGGTATCACGGCACAAACCGCAACGATAATAATTCCGCAAACGATTCCCAGCTTCAATGCGATACCTGTCAGACGGCGTATCGGCTCAAGCCTCTTCTGCCCCCAGTACTGGGCGCCGATCACTACAAATCCCTCGCCAATGGATATCGACACCTGCTGTACAATAAAAAAGATCTGGTTGACCGTAGCCGCACCGGATAAGGCATTTTGGCTGTAATTTCCGAGCATCATATTATCCGCCATATTGACACTATACGCTACTATATTCTGCAGCGCCACAGTGATCAGCAGCGGAAATAACGTCCTGTAAAAGGACCTGTCTTTTGTAAAAAAACTTTCTTTTGTCTTTAACATTCTTCCATGTAATCTCCTTTGAAATTCATAATGTTTTTATTGTAGCACTTTGCTGCACAAAAATAAAGACAAAGCCCTTGCGGATTTTGTCTTTAACATATCTTTTTATTCCTCTGTATTCTCTATGTGATCGTGAATATACTCCTCCATATCCTCTTTTGGAATACCGAGTACGATCGACAATTCACCGTACAGTTCCTGTTCCGCTGCACGCAGATACCGTTCATCCAATGCTGTAATTTTCTTTCCCGCTGCAACCCGCTCCCGCTTACGCAGGTACAGGGCTTTAATGATACTCACCCATGCACGTCCGCTGCAGGTACGAAGCGCTTCTTTATAGCTTGCCTCACGCCTTTTTTCATCCGGCACCCAAAGCTGCTCGATTTCCGGAATATCTTCGATGAGACGGTCAGCTTCTTCCTTTGTCATCACTTTGCGGATCGTTGCTTTCGTACTGTCTGTCGGCAGATACACAGTTCCGCTGCTGCTCTGTACCGGATGCATGATATAGTAAAGCCGGTTTTTGTCTACACCGGGGATATCCACATGCGAAATATCCTGAATCCGGCAAACGCCTTTACTGCCGTAAACAACATATTCTCCTTTTTCAAACATACACATCTGCTCCTTCCGGTTCTAAATCTAAAATACGAGACCCGACCCTGCGGGTCCAAGTAAACAGTTACCTTTTATAGTATACCACAATTTTCCCCGAAATGTCAGTAAATTGTATATATTATCCGAATTTTTGTAAATTTTTCACTATTTGCAACAAGATTTTCTTTGTGCACTTTTGTCGTATGTGGATTTAAAAAAACGCCGGCTTTTAAACCGGCGTCATATCGCTTATTTACTTGACGGACTATGCTTCATATCACGGATCGGAATATTCGCATACAATGCCGGAACTGTTCCATTTCCCCCCTCCGATTCCGTCTGGGTAATCTGAATGTCAAGTCCCTCTGCATCTATTTCCATATATTTGGAGATTACCTGAATGATATCATTTTTTATCATTTCCATCACATCCGGCGAGCAATTTGCCCTGTCTGATACTAACAAAAGCTTCAAGCGGTCTTTTGCTACGTCACCGGAACTTTTTCTTTTGAAAAAATCCATAAATCCCATGGTAAAAACCTCCTAGTTTTTCTTAAACAGGCTTTTCAGCTTATTAAATACGCTCTGCTTCTCTTCCAGATTCAAAAATTCAACCTGTTCCCCAAGAATCCGCCTGCATATATTCGAATAAGCCTGTCCAGCCAGACAATCAGTTCCTGCTAAAGGTTCTCCCTGATTTGTGGAGATGACGATATGCTCATCATCCGGCACAGCCCCGATCAACGGAATTGCAAGGATATCGCACACATCTTCCACGGACATCATATCGCCGCGTCTCACCATATCCATGCGCAGTCGGTTCACGATCAGTTCTGTCTTTCTCAATTCATTTGCCTCAAGAAGTCCTATAATACGGTCTGCATCACGTATCGCAGATACTTCCGGCGTGGTAACGACAATGGCGCGGTCTGCTCCTGCTATCGCATTTTTGAATCCCTGCTCGATGCCCGCCGGGCAGTCAAGCAGTATGTAATCAAACTCTTCTCTCAGCTCATCCGTCAGTTTTTGCATCTGCTCCGGCGTAACCGCGGTCTTATCCCTTGTCTGGGCAGACGGAAGCAAATACAATTCCGGATATTTTTTATCTTTGATCAACGCCTGTTTGATACGGCAGTTCCCCTCAACAACATCCACCAGATTGTAAACGATACGGTTCTCCAGACCCATAACCACATCCAGATTTCTCAATCCGATGTCCGTATCGATCAACACTACTTTTTTGTTTAACTGGGCAAGCCCCGTACCCACATTGGCAGTGGTAGTCGTCTTTCCAACACCGCCCTTACCTGATGTTATAACAATTACTTCACTCATTCCATCCAGTCCTCCATGTTTAATTTTGTTGGGCATGATTCACATATCTCTATGCAAACCGCCCTGTCTCTGAACAATTAAATATTGTTTAAAATTCCCTTCGTGATCGGTTCTATGTAAATATTTCCGCCCTTTGCGATCGCAATCTGCGGTTCCGCTGCCACCGGAGATTTCTCTTTCCGGCGCATTCGCTTTGTCTTTACTTTTTTATCCGGGCTCTTTGCCAGCACATCACCGATCTGAATCTGTATCGGGTCCATCTCCAAAGCGACAATAAAGCAATTGCCGTCCCCGGCCGCTCCCGCATAAGCATTCCCTTTCAAAGCGCCGAGCACCACGATATTTCCCTGAGAGATAATCTTGGCTCCCGGATTTACATCTCCTACGATCACAATGCTGGAAACACTTTCCAACACCTGACCGGAACGGAGCGTCCCCCGGTAAAATTCTCCCTCTTTTCCGGCTATTGAGTCATAATATGTGTCAATCTGCTGCTTAAACATATTGGCATGCGCTTCGTCATTATCCACAATACAGATAATGCTGATACTTGTATTCTGGGTGATGCCCTCAATAATCTGATATTCTTCTTCCTGAGTCAGTTCACGTCCCTCAAAGGAAATCGCCAGCTTTGCATCCTTAAAAAATTTTTCAGATTCCAGAAATTTAGCTTTGATCGCCTCCAATAATTCCGTGAATGGCAGATCCTTGTCCAAAATCAGATTAATCCCGTATTTATTGCTCTTTATTACTACTGCTTGTGACATGTACATCCTCCAAATCCATCCAGACAGGTCTTTCTAACCATTATTTAATTATACCGAATCTGAGCAAATATGCAATGTTTTTTTGTCGAAAGAATCCGCCGTGCATATCCAAAGATTAAAAAAATGAAAATAAGGGAAAAATAATTTTATGTATTATCAAGTAACCAAAACACTGAAGCATCAAGATCAGATCACAAATAAAGATGGCGCCTTTTTCGCCGTTACACTGACTCCCGACGAATGGGATCTTCACAAAACACAGTTCGGGTTTCCATCCTATATCGCTCCCGAAAACACGGGCGTCCACAGCTGCAAAGCAGAGGTTTTTGCAAAATATATTTTCGGCAGCCTCTATATTCCGAACAGGACCCGGCTTTTGGAAGTGCCGCTAAAGCTGACATATTATGTAAATGAAAAATGCATTGCATTTGTGGATACGGATGGACTTGCCGATAAGATCATAGGCCGCATGGTGCACAAATATGAAAACCAGGAAATGTCTCCGGAATTCTTTTTATATGGATTTTTCTCTGAATTTCTGGATGACGACATTGAACTCCTGGAAAAATATGAAAACCGGCTTTTTGAACTGGAAGAAAACGCCCTCAAAGGAAATGTTCACAATCTCCTGCCAAGGCTTCTGCGGGCACGCCGCGAATTGACCCGCCTGCGCAATTATTATGAACAGGTGGAAGACATGGCGCGTGAACTGGAAAGTAATGTTAAAAATTATTTTAACCAGGAAAATATGCAGCTTCTTCATCTTTTTGGCGACCGTGCCGAGCGGCTTCAGAACATGGCGCAGCAGGCAATTGAGCACTGCCAGACACTGCGCGATTTTGAGCAGGCCCAGTCAGACCATAAGCAAAATAAAACCGTACAATTTCTGACCATCCTGACCTCCATCTTTTTTCCCCTGACAGTGATCACCGGATGGTACGGGATGAACTTCCGGTATATGCCGGAACTGGAGGCAGAACATGGATATCTTGCCGTATTACTTGTAAGTCTGGGCGTTATTACCGTGGAACTTATCATATTAAAATGGAAGAAAATGCTGTGAAAGCCATGGTCAGCTATTTTCGTCTTTTGCATTATTGCAGAAAACGAAAATAAAGCAGCCACTGTGAAGTCTATGATTTCAAAAAAGAACCTCCTTTAGACACATTCCAAAAGAGGCTCCTCTTAACAACTATACTGTATTTAAATTATTCTTTTCCGCTCCAGCAATAGGTGCATAATTTATCCGGATCGATACCGATAGACTCGATCATATCATCCAGCCTGTGATAACGCAGGGACGTAAAGTTCAACTCCTCACAGATGTCATCCAGCATCGCCTGATAGCGCTCTGTATTCGGATCCGCATATTCTGCAAGAATATCCGGATCATTGGCCTTTTCCTCACCCTCGCGTTTTAAGATGACTCTTCTGGCAATCAGGTCCAGTTCAGAATTGGACCGTGAAAAATTCAGATATTTACATCCGAACAATAACGGCGGGCATGCCGGCCGGATGTGAACTTCCGCCGCGCCATTCTGGTACAGGTATTCTGTTGTCTCCCGAAGCTGGGTGCCGCGGACGATAGAATCGTCGATCAGCAGCAGCTTTTTATCCCGGATCAGCGCATCCACCGGAAGCAGTTTCATCCTGGCAATCTGATTCCGCTTTTCCTGATTCTGCGGCATAAATGACCGCGGCCATGTAGGGGTATATTTGATAAACGGTCTCGCAAAAGGTATGCCGGAAGCATTGGCGTAACCCACCGCATGTGCGATGCCGGAATCCAGCACCCCGGCTACATAATCCGGCTGTGCATCATCCCTCTTTGCCAGCAGCTCTCCGCATTTGTAACGCATCGCCTCCACATTAACGCCCTCATAAGTCGCGTTCGGATAACCATAATATACCCAGAGGAAAGAACAGATCTTCATCTTATCTCCCGGCGCATTCACCGTCCTGATCTCCTCCGGCGTGACAAATACGATCTCGCCCGGTCCCAATTCTTTGCATGTAGTATATCCCAGATTTACATAAGCAAAATCCTCGAAAGAAATGCAGTAAGCATCTTCTTTCCGGCCAATAAACAACGGCGTTCTTCCCAGACGGTCTCGCGCCGCAAAAATGCCGTATTTTGTCATTACCATAAGCGTCATGGAGCCGTCAATGACTTCCTGTGCATATTTGATTCCCTCTACAACACTCGGCTTCGTATTGATCAGCGATGCCACCAGCTCGGTTGCATTGATGCTGCCGCCGCTCATTTCCAGAAAATGGGCATGTCCATTTTCAAACGCCTGTTTTACCAATTCATCCTGATTATTGATTTTTCCCACTGTGGTGATCGCAAAGCTGCCCAGATGCGACTGGATCAGCAGAGGCTGCGGTTCATTGTCAGATATACAGCCAATACCAAGATTGCCGTCCAGATCATTCAGATCATGTTCAAATTTTGTCCGGAACGGAGAATTTTCGATATTATGAATAGCCCGGTTAAATCCTTTTTTCCCATGGACAGCCATTCCTCCCCGCCGGGTACCGAGATGTGAATGATAATCAATTCCAAAAAACAAATCAAAAGCACAATTTTCTTTTGCAGCTACACCAAATATTCCGCCCATTGTGAGTGATCTCCTTTTATTTCTTTCAATTCTATTATCGCAGATATGCGGTTTTTGCCACAACAATAATAACACAAAAAAAGTGAAAGGAAAAGCCTACTTTATTTTTTGCATGGAATAAATAATTGTGCAATCGGAATCTTTCTCATCCCCCTTTACAAAAAGCATAGTTCCGCTTTTTTCCATATTATTCAGTATCACTTCACAGGAAAAATCCGTATTCCCGAGCCGGATCCGGCTCTGTCCGTCAATGATCCCCCGCTCCAGCCGTTCTGCAAGTTCGCTCCGGTTATAAAATATTCCCATATCCCTGTCCGCCCCGGCAAACGACATCAGCAGCAAAAACATTCTGTCCGAGTACAATTGCGTCGCAAATACGCCATTTCCCGTTTCTGTCACGGTGATTGCCCGGACCTGATCTCCATCCAGATCATAGGAAATCTCATATTGCCACTGTCCGTCCATATTAACTTCGAATGCGCCATCCGCGTATGCCCGGCGCTGCTCATACTGTCCGCTGTCCGTCATATATATAGCGTCATCCATACCATAAACCCTATGCAGACGGTTATAATTTTCCGCAATCTCCGCCACGGTCAGCGCTCCGCGGTTTGGCGGCATCAGAACATAATTATAATTCAGGACAAAAATCAACATCAGCAGCGCGCTTGCGCAGATATAACGCAGTACCCATCTGCCGCGCGGCGTCATCCTGCCTTTTTTCCGCTTCTGCCGGTAAACCAGATATTCCCATGAAAGCTCCTCTCCCCTGTAACTGCGCAGGCAGGACATGATCAGCAATATCAGCGACAGAATCGGGATTCCAAGCCCCATGCCCCTGACAACCGCTCCCCTCGTCCAACACCCGGCATTTGAAACAGACGGTTTTCTCCCATCTTCCTCCTCAAGATAAAGTCCCAGGATCCACTTCCCGGGCGTCGTTCCGAAGAAATGCAGAATGATCGGCTCCAACAGCATCATGACCACTGCCTCTGAAATCTCCCACGCTATGATCGCCCAAATGGAAAAATTTACTATATTAATATGTAAACATACCGAACATATCGTCACTCCGACAATGCGGATCAGCGCCAGATCCAACATTCGCGAAAAATATCTCCGCCAGGGTCCGACATATGGCTCCACATCCGCAGCCTCCTGATAAATCTGAGGCGCAGCTTCCTTTTCTTCCTGCATTTTCTCATATTTTTCAGGCTGAAGGCCATCAAAAGTCACCATATCCTGCAGCATCTTTCTGCAGACATTTTCTGCCCGGACAGTATCTTCACGCATCCCGTCCAACACCCGGATCTGTTCTCCCAGTACACGGTACAGCGAAATCCTGCCCTCGCTGATCTCTCTGATCATCTCCAACGAGATGCCAAGACTTCGCAGCAGTTTGATCCGCTGCAACGCCAGCATGTCCTCATCCGAATAATCGCGATATCCATTTTCCCGCCGTCTGGGGTGCAGCAATCCTTCCGCCTCGTAAAAACGGATATTTGCCCTGCTGATTCCTGAGCGCTCTTCTATTTCCTTGATTGTCATTGCCATCCCTCCCTTATAATGAGATTATAAGGTATCAAGCCACTTGACAGTCAAGTTTAATTTCCCTGTTTGAATAAATTCATCATGATCATTGATCTTTCCCACTGTGACGGCCGCAAAACTGCTCTGATGCGGCGGGATCAGCAGAGGCTGCGGTCGCGGACAGGTCATGCCGCCCATTGTGAGATTAAATTATATATTCTACCTGATCTTCTTTCCGCACAAAGAATTCATCAAATATTTTTCTACGATAAGTCGCAAATTCCTGGCTGGTGCGGTCGCGCTCTCTTGACATTTTAATTGAAATAATTTTTTTGATCACCCCCGGCTTATCCGACATGACAACCACGCGGTCTGCCAAATAAATAGCCTCATCAATATCATGAGTAACCAGGATCATCGTCATCTTTTCCTGCTCCCAGATGTGAAGCACTTCCTGCTGCATATTGATCTTCGTAAAGGCATCCAACGCGCCAAAGGGTTCATCCAGCAGCAGAACTCTCGGACGGTTGATCAGGCTTCTCGCAATGCTGACTCTCTGCATCATTCCCCCTGAGAGCTGCCCGGGAAGCGCTTTCTCAAATCCCTGCAGCCCCACAAGTTCAATATGCTTTTTTACAAGCTTCCTTCTCTCTTCTTTTGAAAATTTCTCTGTAATGCCAAATTCTATATTTTTTTCTACCGTACTCCACGGAAACAGCCGCGACTCCTGGAAAATAACCCCGATCTCTTTCTGATTTGGCCGGTCTATGATCTTATCGTCCAAACGTATTTCACCGCTGCTTACCTGATCCAGACCCGAGATCAATTTCAATAAGGTACTCTTACCGCAGCCGCTTGTCCCTACAATGGCAATAATTTCTCCGTCTTCAATATCAAGACTGATATCCCGCAAAACTTCTAATTCACTGTTATTGATCGTAAATACACGTTTGACATTTTTTATGCTAAGTCCCATCTGACGCCTCCTAATCCGCATTTCTCCAGTAAACGATCTTCTTTTGTACAAATAATACTACAATGTCAATGATCAATCCGATAATCCCGATACATACAATACCGAGAAGCAGCAGATCCGGCTGAGCCAGTTCTCTCGCATACTGGATCATATATCCGACGCCTGAGGAGGCGGCGATCATTTCCGCTGTTACCACCGCTGTCCAAGCATGACTGATGCCCAGGCGAAGCCCTGTAAAAATAGACGGTACCGCTGACGGTAAAATTATTTTAAACAATGTGATAAGTTTTCCTTTTCCAAATACCCGGGCCACTTCCAACAGTTTTGGATCCATATCCTGGAATCCCTGGATCGTATTTAACAATACGGACCAGAATGTGCCGATCGCTATAATTGTAAGTTTTGAGGATTCTCCTATTCCAAGCCAGAGAATAAAAAACGGGATCATGGAAATCGGCGGAATCGGACGAAGGATCGCGATAACTGCTGCCAAAAGCCGCTTGACAGGCGTACACAATCCGTTCAGGGCCCCGATGGTCAATCCCAACGCCGCACCTATGGCAAAACCTTTTAACACACGGCCGGTACTTGCCAAAATATTTCTTTTCAGACTCCCATCCCCTGCTGTTTTCAGGAAACGCTCCCAAAGAGTTTCAGGACTTGCGATCAAATGTGTATTAAGATCTCCGGTTTTTGCACAGACACACCAGTAAATAATAACAAACGCCGGAATAATGAGTGCAATAATGATAGATTGCGCCCTATATACTGCATTTACACTTTTTGTGTTCATAATTTCACATCCCTTTCGTAGATTAAGGGGATATACTTTTCTATATCCCCCCTAATCTCTTATCTTTCTCCGTACAATTTTTACCAGGTAATCCCCGCCGCTTTAAGATAAGATAAATCAATATATTCCGTAATATCAATCTCTTCCGTGATCAGTTCATATTTGTAAGCTTCATCCGCCCCCTGTACCAGAGCATCGATCTGGCTGTCTGTGAGATATGGATAATTGTCCTGTGAATAAAACAGCGTAGACACATCTGATTCTTCCAGTTCTGTCGCCTCTGCGATCAACTTAACCGCTTCTTCTTCATTCTCATGAGACCATTCTGCCGCTCTCTCCAAAGCAGACAGTATCTTTGCTGTCTCATCAGCATTATCGGCAAGAAAGGCATTTCTTGCTACAATAGGGCATACAAACTCTTTATACCCGTCTGCGGTTTCCAATATTTCAACCTCATCTGTCGCCGCAAAGATCTTTGACATTTCCGGTTCACGGCTGACTGCCGCATCAATATCTCCATTTACTATGCTGGTAACGATATCGGCAGCTGCAAGATTTGTATACTCCACGTCATTGACAGTCAATCCCGCTTCCTCAAGATATATTTCTGCCAGTGGCTGCATATTGCTTCCAAACGGTACAGCGAAAATATGGCCTTCCAAATCTTTCAGAGAATTAATATTGGCATCTTTTCTTACAATAAGAGCCTTTGCCGTATCATCCGAATATTTTCCGATAATTGTATACTCTCCGCCATTCACAAGCCCTGAATATGTCGGGAGATCTCCGATCAGTCCAATATCGATCTGGTCACTGCCGATCGCCTCAATAATTGGCGGTCCAAGTGTAAACTCCGTCAATTCTACTTTTGTATTTTCCCCCTCGAACTCTTCCTCAAAATAGCCGAGAGCTTCCGCCAGATAGGCAATATATGTAGTCTTCATTACCGCAATATTGATCACTTTTTCCTCTCCGGATTCAACATTCTGTTCCTCTGCCTGCGCATCCGATGTCTCTGATGTTCCGCTCGCGTCAGATGCAGCCGAACCGCATCCCGCCAACAATCCGGTTCCCAGGATTGCTGCAAATATTACACTCAAAATTCTTTTCTTCATCTCTTTCTCCCTTTCTTTTCCCATATTTTTTCTTTCTGTTTTCTTTTTTATTTTAAAAGTCTATCGATATGCCTTAATACCGGAAACTTTTCTTCCTCTTCTGCTTTCCGCACCAAATAAGTAGTCTCTTTTACCTTTTCCGGCCGGATGTACCAGATTGCATTCAAATCCACATCTCCCTTTCTTTCCCGGATCTCTTCATAAGTTTTTTCAAATAATTTCCCGGCAGTAACACATTTTTCCGGAATACCCACGATATGAAAGCTCCTTTTGTCTTTTGACAGGATACTGATCGCAACCTTTTTCTCAAACCAGATGGCGTCCACCAGAT
>CAZJSI010000013.1:0-13723 GCA_964548675.1 uncultured Eubacterium sp.
CAACTCCGTATGTTATGCAAAGGGCGGACAGGCGATCGGTATCGGTGCAGGACAGCAGTCCCGTATCCATTGTACACGTCTGGCGGGCCAGAAAGCGGATAACTGGTTCCTGCGTCAGGCACCACAGGTGCTGGGGCTGCAGTTTGTAGACGGAATCAAACGTGCGGACCGTGACAACGCGATCGATCTCTATATTGGCGATGAGTACATGGACGTGCTTGCAGACGGTGCATGGGAGAAAATTTTCAAGGTGAAACCGCCTGTATTTACAGTGGAAGAGAAAAAGGCATGGCTGGCCAAAAACAGCGATGTAGCGCTTGGTTCGGATGCATTCTTCCCGTTTGGCGACAATATTGAACGCGCCCGCAAGAGCGGTGTGAAATATGTGGCAGAGCCGGGCGGTTCTATCCGTGATGATCATGTTATCGAGACATGCAATAAATATAATATGGCTATGTGCTTTACCGGAATTCGTTTATTCCATCATTAAAATAAAAGGTGATTCCAGGGCTGTTGTGCAGTTTCGGCGCAGCAGCCTTTTGTTATAGCAGAAAAGCCTTTGTTGTTTTGTGACGAAAGGGCATATAGATTTCCCATAGAAAACAGGAGGAATGATGAAACAGATAAGAGAAAAACTAAAGATGCTGGCGGAAGAGGATTACAAAAAGTTTAACGAGAAGATTATTCCGGGAGCCAGAAATATGCTGGGAATCCGTCTGCCGAAAATCCGGGAAATTGCAAAAGCGCGGGCAAAGGAAAATCCGCAGGGATTTCTGGAGGAGATAGAGGCAGCGCTGAACAAGGACAGAGATTCTGTCTATTACGAGGAAATCATGGCCTATGGCCTGGTGATCGGATATGCCAAGTTTTCCGATGAGGAGCGGATGGTCTGGCTTGATAAATTCCGGAAGCATATTGACAACTGGGCAGTCTGCGATAGCTGCTGCATGACCTATAAGTGGATGAAAAAGCATCCGGACATCTGGTGGGAGTATCTCGTTTCCTGCATAGGGGAAAAGACAGAGTACTCCATACGTTTTGCGGTGGTATGCATGCTGGATCATTTTGTGGAGGAGGAGTATCTTGACCGGATCCTGGAATGGTGTGACCGGATATGTGCCGCGGACAGGTTTTTCTGGCGGCAGGAAGCCTCCGGGGACAAGGATACTCCATATTGTGGGCAGAGGAATGACGGCGCGGATTATCTCATTTGCGAATGTGAGGACAAAGATACGCCATATTATGTGCAAATGGCGGCGGCGTGGGCGGTATCTGTCTGCTATGTGAAGTTTCCGGAAAAGACACATGCATTTCTGGAAGTGGATAAAATGGATACATTCACGCACAATAAATCAATTCAGAAAATCTGCGAGTCTTACCGGATCACAAAAGAACAGAAAGCGGCAGTCCGGGAATTAAAGCGGTAAACCCTGTAAGGAAACACCTGTTTTAACCGGATATTTGGGAAATGCTGATTAAAGTGTTTTTTGTACCGGAGGTTCTAAGGAAATACTGAATTAATCAGTATTTTCTTAGATATTGGCATAAAAATTGCGTGTATATGTGTGGATAAAGGAGGCATAAAATGAATACAAAAATTTTTCACACAGTGAATATGGGATTATATTTGTGCAATGAAAAGGCGAGTGTTCTGATAGACGGGATACATGGAGGAAAGAAATTGGGATTTTCAGAGATGCCGGATGTTCTTGTGCATCAGATGGAAGAACAAAAGGGCATATTTTCCCGGCTGGATAATCTGTTGTTTACGCATCTGCATGAAGATCATTATGATCGAGGGAAAGTGTCATCCTATATGCAAAAGAATAATCCGGTCATATATGCCTGTGATCTGGAAACGGCGAATGCGGATTGTGTTCCGATCTGTGACGGGGCGGATGCGGTCCGCATGAAGAATATTGACCTATTGTCTTTGCATACGGTCCATGATGGTGAGATATATAAAAACGATCCCCACAGATCCTATTTACTGCGGATTGGTGATGATATATTTTTTGTCGCAGGAGACGCTATTTTAAATGAAAGTGATGCGGAATTGCTGATGCGTTATGCAGGAAAAGTAGTTTCCGGAGCATTTCTGAATCCCTATCAGATCGTTTCAAAAGAGGGTCAAAGCTTTATAAGGAATTTATCTCCGGAACGGGTGTTTATGATTCATCTGCCTCTCAAGGAAGATGATGTGTATCATATTCTGTCAATTGGAAAAAGCGCGTTGAGGGCATATCCGGCTGATTTGCCGCCGGTAGAGATATTTCCGCACATGAGCTGGCTGGACGGGGACAGTCCGGAATGGTTCAGTGCGAATGATCTGCATATTATATAAAATTCTGAGAGGGCCGTCTCATATCAATGCGGTCCTCTCTGCCTGTCAGGCCCGGAGGCCTGTTCCTGATTTCTGCTATTTAGTAATGTTGTATTTTTTTAGTTTTCTGTAAATCGTTGATTTGTTAATCTGCAGTGCTTTCGTCATTTCAGATACGCTGCTGAATTTTTTGGCAGCAGTTTCAAAAAATATTTTTTCAAACTCATCCATGTAATCCTGATAAGAACGCTCCTCGTCTATTTCGACATGCAGGTCAAAATGATTATCTGCATCCCTTGAAGCGGATTTTTCTCTTGACGCCTGTTTGATATCCGATGACAGGAGACCAGACAATTCAAAAACATGATTCTGAAAAGAAATGTCCGGAATAATAAATTCATCTGGGGGAGATGTGACAATTATGCGTTCCACCATGTTTTTCAGTTCACGGACATTTCCCGGCCAGGAATAGGACATGAATTTGTCCAGGACAACAGGTCCCAATGTTTTGATGCAATGATATTTTGTGCAATAATTGGAAACAAAATACTTGGCGAGGGGCAGAATGTCCTCTTTGCGTTCTCTGAGCGGAGGGATTTTTATGGATATCACATTGATTCGATAGTACAGGTCCCAGCGAAACCGTTTTTCTTCAATGGCGGATACCAGATGTTCATTCGTTGCGCAGATCAGACGGAAATCAGCGGGGCGTTCTTTCGTAGTGCCGATCCGGGTGATCTTTTTTGTCTCTAAGACGCGCAGAAGCTTTGTCTGCATGGACAGAGGCATGGAATTAATTTCATCCAGAAAGAGAGTTCCGTTGTTGGCAGCTTCCAAAAGGCCGATTTTTCCGGAAGACAGTGCTCCGGTAAATGCACCTTTTTCATAGCCGAAAAGTTCAGATTCAATTAATGTTTCCGGAATCGCGCCACAGTTCAAAACAATAAACGGCTGGTCTTTTCTGGAGCTGTTTTTGTATATATAATGCGCCAGCACTTCCTTTCCCGTCCCGGAATCGCCCTCCAGTAAGATGGAAACATCGGATTTGGAGATGGAATCCGCCAGAGCAATCACATTTTTCATAATGGGGCTCTGAACAATGAAGTTTTCTGTATCTTTTGAGGTAAAATGCGATTCTATATGCAGTGGAATAGGCTGATCGCTCAGACAGATCTGAAGGCGGTTGAGAAGATGCTGATCGATTTCCTGCTGAACAATGACATATTTCAGATCACCATGGGTCACATCATACACCGGAGTAGCCGTTGAAATGAGATTATAACTGTGCCCCCAGGATTTATCCGTTACGGACACAATATTATATACGGTTTTACCGCTGGAAAGGGCCTTTTCCACGACGCCGGTCCCTTTTTCAAAAAAACCGAAGTTTATCAAATCTGTAATCGACATGTTGGAATAAAATTCGGGAGGGTTGTGTGTGGCCTGGCAGTACGCATCGTTGATATATATGTATTTCATATCGGTATCAAAAATGGCAATACCGATATCCAGATTATCAAGAATTTCTTTATAAAGCTCTGGCATATGATCATATTTCATGACAGACTCCTTTCTGATGTAAAAATTGAGACAATTGTATAACAGATATTTTAAAAAGTCCAGTTTTTTTCCATGGAAAATATTTCCGTAAGTCTGAGATTGATCAGGGAAGCGGAAAAGATCGTGTTGGCATATGTTTTGCAAATATAAAAGAGAAACCGAATAGAATACGGATTATGTGCAATTGAAAATGCGCAAAAAAGGAAAGGAAGATCAGAATAATGGGAATTAATGTACAAAAATGTGTGGGGTGTGGACTGTGTGTCCGGGATTGTATCAGATATTTGTTTCAGATTCAGGACGGGAAGGCGGTGCTGAAAAAAGGGACATGTATTGGATGCGGCCATTGCGTGGCTATTTGTCCTGCGGGGGCGATAGAGTTCCCAACTTTGGGGGAGGATATACAGGAATACAATGAAAGGGAGTTTAAGATTGATCCGGATCAGCTTTTGCGCTTTATGAAGTTTCGCCGGAGTGTGAGAGCGTACCAATCCCGTGAGGTGGAGCCGGAAAAAATACAAAAGATCATTGAGGCAGGACGATATGCCCCCACCGGAGCCAACCGGCAGACGATACGCTATATATTGATTCAGGATAAAGTCAGTGAATTTGCGGAAATGTCATTAAAAATTTTAAATGATGCGGCTGAACATATGGAGGAAAAGGAAAAACTCTGCGGATATGTCCGTTAATTCTGTTTGTGCAGGTTGTGTTGCGTTTTGTCTTTCACGCTTCCAACATGTGGAGCGAGGAATTGGCACGTTACTTATTTATCTATGTTGTATTTCTGGCATCCAGTTATGCGGTTACACAGAGAAATCATATTAAGATAGAGGCGTTTGAGAATATCTGGCCAAAGGTCCTGCGGGTTCCGACCGCCGTTATCGGTGAAATATTATGGATGATATTCAGTGTGGCCTTAAGTATACTGGCATACAAATATGTGTGGGTAAACATTGTACGTCTGCATGTAATGAGTCTCGGCATTAAAGTACCGATGGCGTGGTTCTGGATGGCAATTCCGATCGGAAACACCATCATCAGCATCCGATTGCTGATCGCTTTCATTGAAGACCACATCATACACAGAAAACTGGTCCGGGATGAACGGACTGAGAAAAATGAAACGGAGGTGAAAGAAGTATGAATCCAATTCTGATTCTGGTGATAGGACTTATTATTTTTCTTCTCCTCCGCATTCCGATCGCCTATAGTATTGGATTGTCGAGTATGCTGGCATTGATCTTCGGCAAGGGACTTGGAGTTGACTACCTGACACAGACACTGTTTAATGCGAACAACTCTTTCACGCTTCTGGCTGTGCCGTTCTTTATTCTGGCAGGAGATTTGATGCTTGCCGGCGGCGTATCAAAGAGATTGGTCAATTGTATTCAGATGTTTTTGGGGTCAGTCAGCGGTTCGTTGGCAATTATTACGGTCGTGGCCTGTATGGTTTTTGCCGCTATCTCAGGTTCCGGTCCTGCCACGGTTGCTGCGATGGGAGGAATCATGATCCCGATCATGATAGAAGAGAACTATGACAAAGGATTTTCCTGTTCCCTCGCTTCGGCAGCGGGATCGCTTGGACCTGTAATCCCGCCCAGTGTTATTTTTGTAATGTATGGTGTGACAGCAGGCGTTTCCATCAGTGATCTTTTTATTGCCGGTGTTACGCCGGGCATTATTATCGGCGTTGTTCTCATTATATATTCCAAAATTCTTGTGAAAAAGAATAATTGGGGAATTCAAAAGCCGAAAGCGACGGCAAAGGAAAAGCTGCTTGCCACAAAAGATGCCATCTGGGCTATTCTGGTACCGGTTATTATTTTGGGTGGTATTTATTCCGGTATTTTCACACCGACGGAGGCTGCGGTCGTGGCCTGTGTATATGCGATCATCATCGGGTTCTTTGTATATAGAGAGCTGACTTTCAAGAAATTGTATGAGGTGTTCAAACGTTCCACTTTGACGTTGGGATCTGCGATCATTATTGTTGCTTTTTCCAGTATTTTCGGACGAATCCTCACAATTCAGCAGATTCCGCAGACACTTGCAACATTCCTCACGGGAATTACAGACAGCAAGATCCTTATCCTGATCGTGATCAATGTTTTCCTGTTCTTTGTGGGAATGTTCATGGAGACACTGTCGGCTGTTTTGATCCTGGCGCCAATTCTGGTTCCGATCGCTGTGGCATATGGCATCAGTCCGGTTCACTTTGGCGTTGTCATGACGATCAATCTGGCGCTCGGCCTGTGTACACCGCCGGTGGGAGTAAATACGTATGTGGCGTCCTCTTTGGGCGGAATAAAGATAGAACAAATGATAAAATCGTTGCTGCCCTTGATAGGAGTCATGTTTGTGACCATACTTATGATCTCCTTTATTGAGCCATCCTCCATGTGGCTGGTCAATCTACTGAAGTGACGGTGAATCGGTACAGGTGAAGTGGTAGTGATCACCGGAGCTGCGGGAGGAATAGGAAAGGCGATCGCCAAAGGATTTGCAGACGCGGGAGCAAATGTTATCATTGGGGATTTAAAGATTGAAGACGGGGAGAAGACGGTAAAAGAACTTTCGGAAGGAAAGGGAAACGTTACATTTGTCATGACAGATGTGACGAGTCAGGAATCAGTGAATGGTCTGGTGGAAACGGCATTGGATATCTATGGTAAGGTTGATATCCTGGTAAATGGCGCCGGAGTCTGCAATCGCCATTTTGGCAATCCCTTTACGGATCTGCCGGATGAGGATTTTGATTTTACCTTTCAGGTAAATGAAATGGGAATCGTACATACCGTTCGTGCCGTATATGACATTTTGAAAGATCAGAAAAAGGGGCGGATCATTAACGTTACTTCCACTGTGGGGCATTCGACCAATATTCTGAATGTGCCGTACTGTATTTCCAAGGCGGCTGCATTAAATCTGACCGTGAATCTGGCAAAGGAATTGGGTCCCTTTGGCATAACCGTGAATTCAATCTGCCCGGGCTATATTTATACGGATATGTATGAGAATGCAGCCCCGCTGATGAGTAAAAAGAACCCGGCCTTTGAGGGAATGGGCGGAAAAGAGATCGTGGAATATCTGGCTAAAATGAATTGTGCGACCCAGAAAGAACAGTGCACGGAGGATATCGCGTATGCGGCATTATTCCTGGCCTCAGATGAGGCGTGTAATATTACCGGGACAGCGCTGGATGTAGCCGGTGGTTACAAGATCTAATGAAGAATCAGATTAAGGGGTTAAGCAGATGAAAGAATCGAATGACATTTTAACGGGCAGCTATGACTTTGATGTGATCGTGATTGGTGCAGGCCCGGGCGGCTATGAGACCGCTATCAAATCGGCGCAGATGGGGAACAGAACCGCCTGCGTGGAAAGTACTTACTTTGGAGGCGTATGCCTGAATGAGGGGTGCATACCGACGAAGACATTGATCCGCACGGCCAATTTGTATACGGAGATTAGAGAGGCCGGGAAGTTTGCCATATCCGGGATCGAAGCCAGCAGCGTGTCGGTAGATATGGAAAAACTCCAGGAACGAAAAAATAACATAGTGAGGACACTGACCGGCGGTGTGCGCGCTCTTTTGAGGGGGAACAAAGTAACCATTTTAAACGGACATGGTACCTTTGTGGATCATCATACGATCGAGGTAGGAGGGAAATCCTATTCGGCAGAGTACTTTATCGTGGCCACCGGTTCTGAGGTATTTATGCCGCCTTTCATTCCAATCGAGGGGAATACGAATGTGATCACCAGCCGTGAAGCATTGAATCTGGATGAGCTTCCGGAATCTGTTGTGATCATTGGCGGAGGTGTTATTGGTATTGAGTTCGCACATGTGTTTTCATGTCTGGGCAGTAAAGTCACTGTACTGGAACTGATGGATCACATTCTTCCCATGGTGGATGAAGAGGTATCTGATATGGTGAAAAGACGGATGCGGAAAAATAAGGTGGAGATCATCAACAGGGCAAAAGTGCTGAGAGTACAGGACGATGCGGTAGTATATGAGTTGGATGGAGAGCAGCGGACGGCAGCGGCTCAGACGGTTTTGATGGCTGTGGGACGTGTGGCAAACACGAAAGGCCTGAATGCGGAGGGTATCGGTCTGGAATTTGAAAAGCAGGCGATCAAAACGGACTCTCATTTGCGTACCAATATTCCCAATATCTATGCCATTGGCGATGTAAATGGCAGGGCTATGCTGGCTCATACGGCATCCCATGAGGGGTTTGTCGCTTTAGCAAACATTGCCGGAGAGGAGGAGGAAATGTGTTACGATCAGATTCCATCCTGCATTTATCTGGAACCGGAGGTTGCCTGCATCGGCCTGACGGAAAAGCAGGCCAGGGAACAGGGATATGACATTTCAATAGGAAAATTTCCGATGATGGCAAATGGAAAATCACTGGTGGAGGGTGATACGGATGGCATCGTAAAAGCAATCGTGGACAGATCATCCGGCAAAATCCTGGGTGTGCATTTATACGGAAAACATGTGACGGATATGATCAGTGAAATTTCTGTGGCTATGAAGCTGGGCTCGGCCGCATCCGAAATTTTCAGCGCGGTCCATCCACATCCAACGGTATCTGAGGCAATCCCGGAAGCATTTATGGCAGCAGTCAACGGGCACGCGATCAACTGTTAGACAGGAGGGAGACAATGAAAGAATTAATGGTAAAACCGGCCATTTTCACATATGATACAGCGAAAGAGTTTGCGGAATTGTATGGGATCGGCAGGGATGATCTGGTTATAACAAATGAGTATATTTACACTCCGTATTTTGGCGGTCTGGACCTGGAGTGTGAAGTGATCTTTCAGGAAAAATATGGACTGGGAGAGCCGACGGACGAGATGGTAGAAGCGATTCATGCGGATATAAAGGGCAATCCGAAGCGTATTATTGCTATCGGCGGAGGAACAATTCTGGATATTTCCAAAATTTTTGCCCTGCGGACAGTGGAGCCGATCCTGGATCTGTACGACGGAAAGATTGAACCGGTAAAAGACAAAGAGTTGGTTCTGGTACCGACGACATGCGGAACCGGCAGTGAAGTGACAAACATTGCAATTTTAGCATTAGTGTCCCGGGGTACCAAAAAAGGGCTGGCTGTAGATCAGATGTATGCGGATGATGCGGTGTTGATCCCGGAATTGTTGAAGGGGCTGCCCTTTAAAGTATTTGCCACCAGTTCGATCGATGCGCTGATCCATGGCATTGAATCTGCCCTTTCCCCCAATGGAAACAGAACAACGAGAATGTTCAGCTATAAGGCGATCGAGATGATCCTGAGAGGGTACAGGGTGATCGTTGAAAAAGGGCAGGAGGCTTTGGAAACGCTGCTGCCGGATTTCCTTCTTGCTTCCACCTATGCCGGTATCGCATTCGGCAACGCCGGTTGTGCCGCCGTACACGCCCTCAGTTATCCTCTTGGCGCTGCCTATCATGTGGCGCATGGAGAGTCAAATTACGCAGTATTTACCGGGGTTATGAAAAATTATCTGGAAATTTGCACAGACGGTGAGATCGCCCATTTGACGGGATTTATTGCAGAGATTCTTGATTGTGAAAAAGATGAGGTTTTTGAACAGATGGAAGTTCTTTTGAATCATCTGATACAGAAAAAGGCGCTGCATGAATACGGAATGAAAAAAGAGGAAATTGTGGAGTTTACCGATTCTGTGATCGAGAATCAGCAGAGATTATTAAAGAATAATTTTGTATTTCTTGACAGGGACAGGATCATCAAAATTTATAGTGAGCTCTACTGAGACAGGCATGGAAGAAAGGGCAGACAGAGAGTAAAACATTTATAGTCTACAGAATTGGATGTGATGGGATGTATTTTGTTGAAAGCGGAAAGACAGATCCTTGTTATAACCTTGCGTTGGAAGAATACCTGTTTACGGCGGTCAGGGATGAGGATATCGTTATGCTCTGGCAAAATGAGCCGAGTGTTATTGTGGGAAAATATCAGAATGTTTTCGAGGAGATAAATGTAAAACAGGCTATGTTGGACGGAATCAGGATCGTCCGGCGAAATTCCGGCGGAGGTACTGTATTTCATGATCTGGGAAATTTGAATTATACGATCATCATGGATTTTGACGCAGATACCTTTGACGGATATGACCGTTTCCTGGCTCCTGTAATACAGGCACTGGAAAATATGGGAGTGTCGGCGAAAAAACGGCGTTCCTGTGATATCGCCATCGGAGAGGAAAAGATATCCGGGAGTGCGCAGTGTGTGAAAAAGGGAAGAATCCTGCATCATGGGACGCTGCTTTTTGACAGTGATCTGGAAGCTTTGCGGAAATATTTAAGATCAACGGATGCAGTGGTCACATCCAAGGCTGTGAAATCGGTTAGAAGTCAGGTTACCAATGTGGCAGAGCATATGGGCAGGCAGTCAGAGCAAAATTGGAGCATGACCGGTGTAAAGGAGGAGCTAAAGCGGAGCTTATCGGAAAAAGAGGTGTCTGAGATCTGCCTGAATAAAGAGGATGAAAGGCGGATCTCAGAACTTATGAGAGAAAAATATGAGACATGGGAGTGGAATTACGGAAAATCTCCGAAATTTACTTTAGAACGGCAGGCTGTCATAGATGGCCGGAAAATGAATATATTCCTGGAGGTGAGCCGGGGAATGATAAGGAGCTTTCGTGCAGAGGCTGCCGAAAATATATACCGGAAACTGGAGGCAGCGTTGACAGGTGTTCGATATGACTATTCGGATATTTATAGGAAAGTCCGCGAGGTGACGGGAAAGACCTGTCTGCAGTGTGAGCAGATCGCAGATGTGATGTTTTGATCGTACAAAGGGAAAGGGGAGAAATGCCATGGAAAAATCCATTAAAATGCCGAAATTAAATAATGACATGCAAAAAGGCATTCTGGCAAATTGGAATAAAGAACCGGGTGATCCGGTAAAAAAGGGAGAGGTACTTTTTGAAATAGAGACAGATAAGGTTGTCAGTGAAGTGGAATCTCTGGAGGATGGAGTTTTAAAGGAAATTCGGTTTGATGAGGGCGACGAGGTTCCGGTGGACAGCACCGTTGCCCTGTTGGAAGTATAGATCTGTCAGGAAAAGAGAGCATAGATAAAAAAGAAAGTACAGATAAAAAGAAAGTGCGGATAAAAAGGAAGTACAGATAAAAAGGAAATATAGATATGGAAAAGAAACCGGAATGGTTAAAAGTGAAATACAACAAAGACGCGGTGGATGAGGTAAGCATGATCATGTCACAGTTAAAATTGAATACGGTATGCAAGGAAGCTAATTGTCCCAATCTGGGTGAATGTTATAAAAAGCATACAGCTACATTTATGATCCTGGGCAGTCAGTGCACAAGAAATTGCAGATTCTGCAACGTTGTCCATGGAAAACCGGAACCGGTAGACGAAAAAGAGCCTGTGCATTTGGCTCAGGCAGCGAAGAAACTGGGATTGAAGCATGTGGTGATCACCAGTGTGACGAGAGATGATCTGCCGGATGGCGGTGCAGCGCATTTTGCAAAAACAGTAAAGGCAGTGCATGAGCTTTGTCCGGGGACAACGGTTGAAGTGTTGATACCGGATTTAAAAGGAGATAAAAGAGCAATTGATATTGTGATCGGGTCCAACCCTGAGGTGATCAATCATAATGTGGAGACAGTGAAAGCGTTGTATGACAGGGTGAGGCCGGAGGCGGATTATGCAAGATCGCTGGAAGTATTGAGATATGTCAAGGAAAAGGCTCCTGATATTTATACTAAGTCAGGTATCATGGTCGGACTCGGCGAGACAGATGAGCAGGTATATGAACTGATGGATGACGTAAAAGGGATCAACTGTGATATTTTGACGATCGGTCAGTATCTGCAGCCATCTTTGCAGCATGTGGATATGGTCTGTTATGTAAAGCCGGAAAAGTTTGAGGAATATCGCCGGGCCGGAATAAAAAAAGGATTTCACTATGTGGCGAGCAGTCCCCTTGTGAGAAGCTCTTATAAAGCGGAGGAGGCATTGTACGGGGCATGATTTATGTGGAAAATAATTCAATGGACCCATATTTCAGTTTTGGATTGGAGTATTATCTTATGACAGAAAAAAGGCTTCCGGATGATAAGATTTTTATGTTCTGGAGGACAGAACCAACTGTCATGGTGGGTAAATATCAAAATACGCTTGAGGAGATCAATGAACAGTATGTGAAAGAGCATCGGATCAATGTAGTGAGGCGCCTGTCGGGGGGCGGTACGATTTACACAGATCCGAACGGATGGGAGTTTACATTTATATCAAGAGGAAATGCGGGAAAGATCTGTTTTTCTGAGTATATCGGACCGGTCGTGGATGCGCTGAGGAAGCTGGGCGTCAACGCCGGATTTAACGGTCGCAATGACCTTGTCATAGATGGCAGGAAGATATCCGGAAATGCACAATATATGTTGGGAGATCGTACTCTGCATCATGGATCTCTGCTGTTTGATACAAATATTGAGCATATGGTCAGGAGCACTACGGTGAATGAATATAAGATCGTCTCAAAGGGAATCAAGTCGGTGAGGGATAGAGTGACAAATATCAGGGAACATCTGCCGGAGGACATGGATGTAATGGCTTTCCGGGATTTTATGATCGGTGCGCTGATGAAAGATAAGGAAAGTGTATATCATCTGACGGATAAGGATATTCAGAGAGTAAGGGAAATATCGGGGGAGAAATTTCATAACTGGCAGTGTATTTACGGAAACTCACCGAAATATAATATTGTACGTACCGGCAGGTTTCCGGGAGGGACGGTGAAATTCTGTTTTGATGTAAAAAAAGGTATTGTGGAGGATGTACACATTTATGGGGACTTTTTTGGCTCCGGCGGTGTTGAGGAGCTGTGTGAAAAATTGAGAGGGTGCCGTTATCGGGAGGAGAGTATCAGAAAATGTCTGTTAAATATAGATTTGAGAGAAATATTTTATAATATAAAATTAGATGAACTGATACATGCGATTGTCTGATACTCGGATTATATTTATGAGTAGTTCTATAAGAATTAGATAAAATCCTATAGATGCTGTATAGAAAAACCAAATAGAATTATACTAATTCCAAAAGATTGAATAGCGTTTTACGAAGTGCGTGCAGACGTTATGAACAGATTAGAAATGGGGTTAGTTATGGATCTAAAACTGATGGGGCGGAAAATCAAAGAAGCGAGAGAGGAAAAGGGATATACGCAGGAACAGTTGGCGGAAAAGCTGAATCTGAGCGTGCAGCATGTCAGTGTGATTGAGCGGGGTGTCAAGGCTCCGAAGCTGGAGACCTTTGTCCATATTGCAAATGAGCTGGATGTGAACGCAGATTATCTGCTGGAGGACTTGTTGTCGGTGTCGGCGCAATTGACGTCCAATGAGCTGTACCAGAAAATGGAAGATGTTTCCGAGAAAGAGAAAAAAAGAATTCTGGAAGTTGTAAATGTATTGGTGAAAACGGCAGAGAAAGTGTAGGAAAAAGAAAGCTGTCTGATTTTGATAGTATGAAAGATACGACATATACTATTGACAAAAAGCAGAGTTTGTAGTACATTCGTATTACAAAAGGAGGTGGCACTATGGCAAAAGAAGCGACATTACAGGTTCGGATGGATGCGGATTTGAAAGAGAAAGCGGAAGCTTTATATCGTGAAATGGGAACTTCCTTTGCGGAGGCAGTACGTATTTTTGCAAAACAGAGCGTGTTGGAAAACGGGATGCCGTTTGTGGTATCTGCAAACCATAGAAACACATATGGCAGGCTTTCTAAATATGCTGATCCTGTAAAAAGGGAGCAGGAGAAAGGTGCA
>CAZJSI010000013.1:13823-29780 GCA_964548675.1 uncultured Eubacterium sp.
TTTTTTGAACATTGACATGAAACATAGAAAAGCTTCTTCAGATAAATCAGAATGGGAGCAGATGATCATAATGCATTTGTTGTCTCTGAGAGCACAATCATTATTTTATGCGTGACATATTCAAAATAAACCTTGAAGAATCAGAATAAATCTAATAGAATTAGATATAACGACATTCAGGGTGGAACTGCAAAGGGGAAAATATGTTTTTGTATAAAATGATTTTTGGTATGATCTGTGCGGGATTGTTTGGCTGTGCCTGTGGTGCGTATTATTTTGCCGATACAATTTTAAATTTTCTGATCGTGGGCGGAATTGCGGTGGAGTTGTTGTGCCTGCTGTATGGCTTGATTGATAAAATATTTTTGAGACATGGGAAAAAGATATTTTTGTTTATACTTCTGGCAACTATTTTTGCCATTCTGTCACCTAAATGCTATTATGAGATAATCCGATGAGGGATGAATGGAGGTCTTTCTTTTTATTTTCTGCTTTGATATAATGGCTTTGATAAATCTTACGCAGGAGGACGGGAAATGGAGGACCAGATTATTTTTCACATAGATGTAAATTCTGCATATTTAAGCTGGAGCGCCCTGAAACTTTTGGATGAGGGAAGCGAAGTGGATTTGCGGCTCATCCCGTCTATTGTGGGAGGCGATCAGGAGACCCGCCACGGCATCGTCGTGGCGAAATCCATTCCGGCGAAAGCATATGGTATCCACACGGCGGAGACGGTGGCAAGCGCTTTTAAGAAGTGTCCGAATCTCGTAATGATTCCGCCAGAGCACAAATATTACCGGGAGAAAAGCCGACAGCTGATGGAGCACCTGGCCGGTATCTGTCCGGAGCTGGAACAGGTTAGTGTGGATGAATGTTATATGTCCTTTGAACCGATCCGGGAGCAGTTTGCCTCTCCGGAAGAGGCGGCCGCATATATTAAGGACAGCGTCTGTGATAAGTTTGGATTCACCGTCAATGTCGGAGTTTCGGACCGAAAGGTGCTGGCCAAGATGGCTTCGGATTTTAAGAAGCCGAATCTGGTACATACTCTGTATGCGCGGGAGATACGGAAAAAATTGTGGCCGCTTCCGATCTCCTCGCTCCATATGTGCGGAAAGAGCAGTGCGGATACATTGCGGAAGATGGGAATACGCACCATCGGTGATCTGGCGAAAACCGACAAAGCTGTGGTGGAATCCTGGCTGAAAAGCCACGGCGGGATGCTCTGGAATTATGCGAACGGAATTGATGATTCCGGAGTAGTCTCCGAGCCGCCCAGGGCAAAGGGGGTCGGCAATTCCACGACGCTGGCAAAAAATGCGGAGTCAAAAGAGGATGCCTATAAAGTGTTGAGGGAACTTGCAGATACCGTGGCGGGCAGGCTGAAAAAACATCATTTTCTGGCGGGGCAGATCAGCACGGAGATCAAATATGCGACCTTTCGGTCGGTTTCCCATCAGACCACCCTCATGACGCCGACCGCTTCGGCGGATGTGATCTTCCGGCAGGCGTGTTTGTTGTTTGATGAATTATGGAACGGCGAGCCGGTGCGCCTTTTGGGAATCCGCACGACAAAGCTGGAGGATGAGGGCGAGCCGGTCCAGATGAACCTTTTTGATTTTCAAAAAGAGCAGAAATCAAGAGAAAAGCAGAGGAAGCTGGATGCGGCGCTGGATTCTATCCGGAAAAAGTATGGAGACGGAGCCATCCGCCGGGGAGATGAATTTGACAGTGGCTCGGAAAACGTCTCCGGCGCAAAAAAGAACCCTTTCCCTCAGGAGTGAGGGAAGGGGCTGTGCTTTCGAATCGGCTGACTATGAAGCCGTACTTTTCTTACATATCTCCACACTCTGGGTATTCAGCGTGGAGGCCTCCCCGTCATCCGTCAGGATGGGAGAAAGGAGGCTCGAAAAGTTACCGTCCCCGAAAGTATATGCTTTCTGGTATACCCCTTCCGCGATGACGGTGCCTTTCGGTACATCATCCGAGATTTCCGCCTGTACTGTGATTTTCCCGTAATCGTTGTATGCAAAAATCTGTTCCCCGTTTTCGATATGCCGCGCGGCCGCATCCTCCGGGGAGAGGCGCAGGGTCAGCGGGCCTCGTTTTTCCATCAGCTCATCCCGGTAGGAAAAATTGGAATTCAGGGACCAGACGGAATGGTTCATCACGAGACGCAGAGGATATTTCCGGTCTGCCAGCGGCGTATATACCGGGGGCTTTGCGGCAAGGTGAAATTTTTTGTCCTCTGTTTTGATGTCCAGCACGTCCGGCTGGGGAATAAGGACAGCATAGCCCTGGCGCAGCTGTTCCAACTGTTCTTCTGAGATATCAAACCGGATCAGTCTTTGGGAAAGATCTTTGTTTTCTATATCCAGAAAGCTTTCTACCAGTTCTTTCGTGGTCGGTTTAAAATAATCCTCCTCGAATCCCATTCCATCAGCCAGAAGACGAAATACATCCCAGTTTGATTTTGATTCCCCGACAGGGGGAATGACCTGCCAGGAGACCTGCAGATGATAGTGGCTGTAGGAGGTGAAGAGGTCATCCTGCTCCACCGAAAAAGTGGCGGGGAGCACATAATCGGCAAAAAGAGCCGTATCTGTGAGAAAACGGTCATGCACGATTAAAAATAAATCCTCCCGGGCGAGGCCAAGTAGTACTCTTTTCTGGTCCGGAGTCATAACCGCGGGATTGGAGTTGTACACATACAGGCTTCGGACCGGATGTTGTTCATCCAGGAGGGCAACCCCAAGCTGATTCATGTTGATGGTGCGGGAACCTGCCTGTATCCAGTCGGGACGTTTGATCAGGTTTTTATTTACGAAATTGCCGCTGCCCATCAGGCCGCTCGTTCCGCCTCCCTTTTTCCATACCCCCGTAATTGCAGGCAGACACGTCAGCAGGTGAAATGCGGCGGCTCCGTTGGTATAGCGGCTCATTCCGCTTCCGGCAATGATCATCGGCTTTTTCGCTTCTGCCCAGAGGTGGGCCAGACGTTTGACCTGTCGGACTGAAATTCCGGTGATCGTTTCGCATCGTTCCAATGTCCATTTTGTAAATTCCGCTTTCAGTTCCGGGTATCCGGTAGTATATTGCTCTGTAAATTCCGTATCCACGGCTCCCATTTTTTCCAGTTCGGCCATAAGCGTCAGCAAAAGAGCGGCGTCCGTTCCCGGTCTCACCAAAATGATCTCGTCACACAGATGGGAGGAACGGTTCTGATGGACGTCGATCAGGACGACGACGGCTCCCTTTGCCTTTGCCTCCTGAATGAGAGGAACCACGTGCAGGCGGTTTGCGACAGGGTTGGAACTCCACAGAATGATGAGATCCGAACCGGCGATCTGAGAGGAATGCCAGTCGCAGAAGTCTCCCATTACCCGGGAGGTTCCTGCCCCCTTTGCCCCGGCACAGATGGTGCGTTTCAGGTTGGCGGCCCCCATCCTTGCAAAAAAGGCCTCTCCGCAGTTTCTCTGGATGACGCCCAGATTTCCGGCATAGGAATAGGGAAGAATACAGTCCGGACCATATTTGGCGATCAGTTTCTTCCATCCGGCACAAATTTCAGAGACTGCCTCGTCCCAGGAGATGGGAACAAAAGATTCCTTTTTTCCTTTTTCACCGATCCGCTTTAACGGCGTCAGGATGCGGTGGGGGCTGTGGATGTCCTGTTCGTAATGCTGCATCTTCCGGCAGAGTATTCCTCTGGTGACAGGATGGCTGTCATCCCCTCTCACAGATAAGATTCTTTTACCGTCCGTCGTCGCAAGGATGCCGCAGGTGTCAGGGCAGTCATAGGGACAGACAGTACGTTTTTCATATAGCTTCATGAGAAAATACTCCTTTTTTGTCTCAGTATAATAAATTCATCTGTCAAATTCAATAGGGGGTTGTATATTGCGGTTCGAAAAGGACAATGATATAATCAAGTATATCAGACGTAATATATCAGACATGAGATGGCTTCCGCCTCTGCAGGCGGTGAGTGACAAAGACAAAGAGAGAAGGATTATGCGGGGAGAAAATCAATTATATCATCAGCATTTTTTTGGGGACGTATCATCTGATACGGTGGAAAAGCTGTGGGGAGCAGGCATTGTAAAGGAATTTTCACGGGGCCAGGTACTGATCCGGGCCAGGGAAAATGTGGATGCTGTGTATGTTCAACTGTCGGGGAAATCAATCGTCTACAATTTAACTCACACAGGAAAACGAAAGATCATATTTATATTCGGGGAAGGGACCCTGCTCAACGAGCATGTACTGAATACCCATGTGGCGTCCATGTACTGCGAGACAATAGAAAAGAGCAGGATCTTTATTGTTCCGGTCAGGGATTTTTTGCGCTGCATGGAGCAGGATTTCAGTCTGACCAGAGCAGTTTTGAATATGCAGGAGCGCAGGATCTGGCGGCTGGGGCATCAGCTCAAAAATACGATGGGGAGCATTTATCTGGAACGGAAACTGGCGGCAAAGCTGTGGAAGCTCTCCAGGGATTTTGGCATTGTGAAGCCGGAGGGGATTGAGATTGATATAAATATGTCAATCACATTTCTTGCGGATATGCTGGGGGCTCCCCGGGAGACAACTTCCAGGCTGTGCAATACTCTGACGGATTACGGCCTTATGAGAATTCGAAAAAAAAGGATCACGATTGTTGATCCTGAGAAGATGTCTCATTTTTACAAAACCGGCAATATAAAAAACATGTAAAATCTGTGACAATCGTCACAGATTTTTTTTGATGCTTATTGTTAAAATATTATCAACAAGATTTCAACGGCCGGCGTACATGCTGCGGCAGGGGCGTAGGGCGCAGTTGAAGAAAAAGAGAGGAGAGAGGAGCCATTATGGGATACCAACTATCAAAAGTACAAGCTGAGCAGATGTTTCAGACATGGGTACGGAAGTATGAAGTATTTGCTCCCAAACGAATGGAGGGGGAAGGATGTTTTTCCGATACGGATGTTATCCGGTACGGAAAGGTCAGCTCTCTGGATGAGATCGTGTGGGATCAAAAGTCGGATTATTCTTTCAAGGAAGTTCTGCTGGCGATTCATGAGACTCTGTTTTATTTTACGGAGGATCAGACGACAGTGCCGAAAGGACCGCAGAAAGATATTCTGATCTTCCTTCGATCCTGTGATCTTCATGCGGTGAAGAGACTGGATGAAATTTATCTGAAAAACGGATTTGAGGATTTTTACTATGCAAGAGTGAGGGAGCGGGCAAAATTTGTCCTGATGGGATGCAAAACAACCTGCGAATCCGGATTTTGCGTCAGCATGGGGACAAACCGGGCAGAAAACTATGATGCGTACCTGAAAGTAGACGGCGGTCAGGCATGGGTGGATTTTAAAAATGCAGAGCTGGAAGAGCATATCAGGATGGCAGAAACAGAAGAAAACGCAGGAGCCGCAGCGCAGGAAGCGATCGCCGGGGCAGCAGAACAGACAGAAGTGATCCCGGATCATGTGACGGAAAACAGGGAACAGGTCACACTCCCCAAAAAGCTTTCCAATGAAAGTTTCGGCAAGGAGATCTGGCAGGAATACGGAGCCCGCTGCATAGGCTGCGGCCGCTGTAATTTCGTCTGTCCGACCTGCACCTGTTTTACGATGCAGGATATCTTTTATAAGGATAATCCAAAGGTGGGCGAACGGCGCCGTGTATGGGCCTCCTGCCAGGTGGACGGATATACGGATATGGCAGGCGGACATGGATTCCGGCAGAAACAGGGAGACCGGATGCGGTTCAAGGTAATGCATAAGATCTATGATTATGAGAAACGGTTTGGATATCCGATGTGTGTCGGCTGCGGCCGCTGTGACGACGTGTGTCCGGAGTACATATCCTATTCCAACTGTGTCAACCGTTTAGCAAAGGAGGAAAAGGAATCATGAAAAACGAATATATTCCTCAGTTATCAACGATAAAAGAAGTGATCAGACATACGGATCTCGAGTACACTTTCCGCATGGAATTTGACGGGGAGGTAAAACCGGGACAGTTTTTTGAGATTTCCATTCCAAAATATGGCGAGGCGCCCATTTCCGTCAGCGGGATCGGCGACGGCACAGTGGATTTTACGATCCGGAAAGTCGGAAAAGTAACAAATGAGATCTTTGAAAACTATGTGGGCGACCGCTTTTTTATCCGCGGGCCCTATGGAAACGGATTTGATGTGGAAAATTATAAGGGAAAAGAGCTGGTTGTCATCGCCGGAGGAACCGGACTCTCCCCGGTACGCGGCGTGGTGGACTATTTTGCCCGCCATGTGGAGGAAGCGGCAGGCGTTACACTGATCGCGGGTTTCAAATCTCCGAAAGACGTTCTGTTCAAGGATGATTTTGAATTCTGGAATTCAAAGATCAATGTGATCCAAACGGTGGATACCGCTCCGGAAGGCTATGAGGGACCTGTGGGTATGGTCACAAAATATATTCCGGATCTGAAAATAGAAAATCTTGAGAATACGGCGTTTATCTGCGTAGGACCTCCGGTCATGATCAAATTTACGGTCATGGAAATCCTGAAATTGGGAATTGCAGAGGAAAATATCTGGATCTCCCATGAGAGAAAGATGTGCTGCGGACTTGGAAAATGCGGGCATTGCAAGATCGGTTCTACTTATATATGCCTGGACGGACCGGTATTTAACTATGCAGACGGAAAAGAACTGGTAGATTAGGAGGTGGCTTAAGTGGGAATAGATATTAATACAAAGAAATTGAAAAAGAACGCGTTTCGTGTATCAAAGGTCAGAGGCATCGGCGCTTCCCGTATCCGTGTTCCGGGGGGATATCTGAATGCGGAAGTTTTGGGGATGGTACAGGAGATTGCACAGACTTACGGAAACGGCTATGTTCATCTGACCACCCGTCAGGGATTTGAGATCGAGGGGATCCGTTACGAGGATATGGACGAGATCAACAAAAAGCTTCAGCCGATCATTGAAATGCTGGAAATCAACCAGACGGACCCGGATACCGGCTATCCTGCTTCCGGCACGAGAAATATCAGTGCATGTATCGGAAACAATGTCTGTCCTTTTGCCAATTACAATACGGCGGAGCTGGCAAAGAAAATAGAAAAAGCGGTATTCCCGAATGACCTTCATTTCAAAATTGCCTGCACCGGATGTTCCAATGACTGTGCGAAAGCGAGAATGCATGATTTTGGAATTATCGGCATGACGATGCCCCAGTATGATCCGAACCGCTGCGTGAATTGTCAGGCATGTGTGAAAGGATGCAGGAGCCTGTCAGTAAACGCGCTGCGCGTGGAAAATTATAAGATTGTCAGAGATGAGGAAAAATGCATCGGCTGCGGCGTCTGCGTGACGAAATGTCCGACGAGGGCGTTGACCAGAAGCAAAAAGAAATATTATAAGCTCGCGATCATGGGAAGAACCGGAAAGAGAAATCCCCGTCTCGGAGAGGATTTCCTTGTATGGGCGGATGAGGATAATATCATCAGGATCATTTTAAATACGTATAAGTTTGTAAAAGAGTATATTTCCCCGAACGCACCGGGCGGAAAAGAGCATATCGGATATATCATTGACCGTGTGGGATTTGAGGAATACAAAAAATGGGCGCTGGACGGCGTGGAACTGATGCCGGAGACGATCATGAAAGAGTGCGTTTACTGGAACGGAATTCATTTTGACAGATAGACGTATGTGAATGGGAACGGAAATGATCTTAACCGCCGGATGCGCACAAAAGAACGGAAGTTTATGTGCGCATCGCGGTGGGAATGCCGGAAGGCATTTCCGAAACAGATAAGAGAGGGATAGAATGATGAAGAAAATACAGTCAACCTGCAATTACTGTGCCATTGACTGCAATCTGGATTTTTATGTGGAGGACAACCGGGTAGTAAAGACGGTTCCGGTAAAGGGTTATCCGGTGAACGACGGGTTCTGCTGTATCAAGGGATTATCCCTGGATAAACAGCAGACGACGGTAAAACCAAATTGTCTTCCGAAGATCCGTCAGGCGGACGGAAGTTTTAAGGAGGTTCCGTGGACGGAAGGATTTCAGTATGTGGCAGATAAACTTAAGAAACTGCAGGAAAAATACGGACAGGAAAGTGTTGTGGGAATCAGTACCGGACAGCTCACGATGGAAGAATTTGCGCTTTTCGGACATGTGATGCGCAACTATCTGAAAGCGAATGTGGACGGAAATACAAGACTCTGTATGGCGACAGCGGTGGTTGCCCACAAGCAGAGCTATGGTTTTGACGCGCCGGGGTATACGTTACAGGATCTGGAACTGTCTGACCGGATCATTTTTATAGGGGCAAATCCCGTAGTGGCTCATCCGATCTTGTGGGGAAGAGTGAGGCAGAATCAGGTGCCGGACCATAAGATCATTGTGATCGATCCGAGAAAATCCGAGACGGCTATGAATGCGGACTACTGGTACGGATTGAAATGGAGGAGTGATCTGCTGCTTTTGTATACGATCGCGAATCAGTTGATAGAAAAGGATTACCTGGATCACGAGTTTATCGAAAAGCACACGGAGAAGTTTCCGGAGTTTCAGGAATTTGTAAAGGATTATACGCTGGAGCGGGGAGCGGCGGGCACCGGGCTTGCAGAGGAACAGATATTGGAACTGGTAGAACTGATCCACAGCGGAAAGAGGGTATCTTTCTGGTGGACAATGGGCGTCAACCAGGGATATGAGGCAGTGCGCACGGCCCAGGCGATCATCGATCTGGCATTGATGACCGGAAATATCGGAAAACCGGGAACCGGGGCAAATTCCATCACCGGACAGTGCAATGCGATGGGGTCCCGTTCTTACAGCAATACGGCAGTATTTTTCGGCGGCGGCGATTTTACAAATCCTGCCAGGAGAAAGCGGATCTCCGAAGTGCTCGGCGTGGATGAGAGTATGCTGGCGGAGAAGCCGACAAAGACTTATAACCAGATCATCGAGGGGATCAATGCGGGTGAGATCAAGGGATTGTGGATCCTGTGTACGAATCCGCGGCATAGCTGGACAAACAATGAGACCTTTGCCGAGGCGGCGAAAAAGCTGGAGCTTTTTGTGGTTCAGGATATATACGATACGATTGAGAGCGCAGAGGACTGCACCGTATTTTTTCCCGTTGTGCCGGGCCTGAAAAAAGAGGGAACCTACATCAATCTGGAGCGCCGCTTGTCCGCGATGCGCCCCGTGCTTGAGCGGGGAGAAAATGAGATCTCCGATTACGAGGCAATTCTCGGCGTGGGAAAAGCCCTTGGAATGGGAGACGCCCTGAAAGGCTGGGAGACGCCGCGGGATTGTTTCAACCTCATGAAAGAGTGTTCCAGAAATATGCCCTGCGATATTACCGGAGTGACCTGGGAGGCTTTGGAAAATTCCCATGGGATCCAGTGGCCCTACCCGGAGGGAAAGGAAGCGGAAAACAGGGAGGAGCAGAGACGCCTGTACGGGGACGGAAACTTTTTCACGCCATCCAAAAAGGCTCAGTTTATGTTTGAGGAAGTGAGAGAAAATCCGCTGCCCACCTCGGAAGAATTCCCCTATGTGTTCAACACCGGGCGGGGAAGCGTGGGGCAGTGGCATACGCAGAGCCGGACAAAGGAAGTGCGGTTTGTGGAAGATGTATCCGCGAAAAAGGCATATCTGTTTATGAATACGAAACTGGCAGAGGAGCAGGGAATACGGGAGACGGATGAGATACGGGTTTATTCTGTAAACGGGCAGGATGCGGTATTTGCAGTCAAGATCACGGATCTTGTGGGATACGGAGAGCTGTATGCGCCGATTCATTATATTGAGTGCAATAAGCTGACACCGTCCCTGTATGACCCCTATTCGAAAGAACCGTCCTATAAGGCGACTCCGGTCCGGTTTGAGAAAGTGGTACGGGAAAGCTGCGGCGGAGAGATCGTGCAGAGTGTGAGTGCGGACGGAAACAGTCTGTCATGTCAGGAATAGGAGGGGCTTATGTATCGTATAAAAATTGACCGCAGCCGCTGCATCGGCTGCCTGACCTGCGTGACAGCCTGTGTGGTCAGCCATGAAATGGAAAGTTCGGATGCGAGAAACCGTGTGACGATCGACAGTGAGACGAAACCGGCGCCGATTTTCTGCCGGCACTGTGAGAGACCGGAATGTGTATATACCTGTATGACAGGAGCGATGAAAAAGAATCCGCAGACCGGATATGTGGAGTATGACAAGGAGCAGTGCGCAAGCTGTTATATGTGCATTATGTCATGTCCCTATGGAATTTTGAAATATGACAGCATTAATCAGAAGGAAATCATGAAATGCAACATGTGTGTGCACCGAAGCGAAGACGGAAGTGCAAAGCCTATGTGCGTGGAGAAATGTCCGATGCAGGCCATTACGCTGGAGGAGGTGCAGGAGAGATGAAATATGTTGTTTTGGGTTCCTCTGCCGCAGGGATCAACGGAGTGAGGGAATTGAGAAAGCTTGATCCTGAGAGCGAGATCGTTCTGATCTCAAAGGACGAAGAAATCTATTCCCGCTGTATTCTGCACCAATATCTGAGCGGCGAGCGGGATATGAAAAAACTCTGTTTTGCAGAACGTGATTTTGAGGACCGTTATCGAGTGGTCTGGATGCGGGGAAAAGCCTGTACCGGCGTAAATCCCGGGGAAAAACAGGTGGTGCTCGAGACAGGGGAAACCGTCAGCTACGATAAACTGCTGATCGCCACCGGATCTCATACGTTTATACCGCCGGTAAAAAATCTCAAAGAGGCAAAAAATGTCATTGGTTTCCGGAATATTGACGATATGTATGTGCTGAAGGAAGTGGCGGAGACGGCGAAAAATATCATCGTCATGGGAGCGGGACTGATCGGCCTGGACTGTGCCACCGGATTTTTGCATCTGGGTGTGAAAGTAACGCTGGTGGAAATGGCGGGCTGGCTTCTCTCAAAACAGTTGGATGAGAGGGCTGCCAGGACATATCAGGATGCTTTCCGGTCCAACGGCGTAGAGCAGTATTACGGCGTGGGAGTTGCGGAAGTGGTTCTGGACGGGTCCGGCAATATCATGGAAGCAGTTCTGACGGACGGCAGAAGACTTCCATGTGACTATGTGGTAGTCACGGCAGGCGTCTGCGCAAATGTGGAATTTCTGGAGGGCAGCGGGATAGAAGTGAGCCGTTTCGGGCTTGTCTATGATGAGACCGGAAAAACCAGTGAAGATGATATCTATGGTGCGGGGGATGTGTCCGGCACGAGCCCTATCTGGCCGGCGGCCGTGAAGGAGGGCATCGTAGCTGCCAGCAATATGGCGGGAGTGCCCCGGAGGATGACGGACTTTTTTGCAAGCAAGTCTACGATGAATTTCCTTGGTATTCCAAGTATGTCACTGGGAGATGCAAATCTGAAGGATGAGGATGCCATTGCGGAAGTGAAAGAAACGAAAGATTCCTACAAGAGGATCATTCACAGGGACGGAAAGATCCTGGGGGCGGTGCTTCAGGGTGATCTGGCATATGGCGGAATCCTGCAGCAGCTGATCGCCAGAAAGATCGACATACGGAAAGTAAAGAAACCGGTATTTGACATTGATTATTCAGATTTCTTCCATATAAAGGAGAATTTTGAATTTTACTATGAAGAAGAATAGGAGAGTTTATATGAATCGATTGGAGAGAATGCCCGTACCTGTGCTGCCGACCTTTGTGGGCGCATTGACTCTTAGCAATGTATATTTGGGAATGGGATACGCGTGGGTGCGGCATTTGACGATGTGGGCGGCGACTGTCATTATCATACTGTATCTGGTCAAGATCATAAGATTCCCGGCGACATGCAAAAAAGAGTATGAGACGGTGGTGCCCTGCAGTCTGTACGCCGGATTTACCATGGTACTCATGATTCTGGGAAGCTATTATTTTGATTATGTGCCTGCCCTGGGAAAGGGGCTCTGGACGGTGGGACTCGCGATCCATGCAGTACATATCCTGGTCTTTACCTGGCGCAACGTGATCCGGAAACGGGATATCAATACCTTTGTTCCGAGCTGGTATGTCACCTATAACGGGATCATGGTAAGCTGTGTGGTGGGCGGAGCCATGAACGCGAATGGCGTGTTGAGAATCGTGCTGTATTACGGTATTGCGGTGTATTTTGTGATCCTGCCCTTTATGCTGCGCAGATTGATCACGGTGGAAGTGAAACAGCCGGTGTACCACACGATGGCCGTGCTTCTGGCGCCGTGCAGCCTGTGCGTGGTGAGCTATTTGAATGTGGAGGCGAATCCGAATGAGATTTTGTTAGTTATCCTGTATCTCTGCGTATTGGCGTCCCTGGCGTTCATTATTATAAAGCTGCCGAAGTTTTTCTCCTTTTCCTTTGCACCGGGATTTGCGGGCATGACCTTCCCGATGTGTATCGGAATTGTGGCCACCAACAAGATGTCCGCCTATTTTGCGGGAAGCGGCCGGGAGACGCTGGCGGCTGCCACCGGGCAGCTTGCCGGGATCCAGACTTATCTGACGACAATGATCGTGGGATTTGTACTGTTGAATTTCCTTATTATGGCGCTTAGGATAGAACGGAAATAGGGATCCGGATTTCGCGCCGGGACTCATGGGTGAGTCCCGAACGGATATGAGAAAACGGGGCTGCCGCACCATGATAAGCCTCCCGGGCGACAGGTTTTATTCAATCACCTGTCCGCCCGGGAAAGGGCATATCATTTCCTGCGGCAGCCCCGAAATTTTTTCAGATAAAATGATTAATTATTCTTTTCTTCTTTTGCAATATGGAAGGACATCAGCAAGTCGTTCTGAGATACGGTATCACCCTGCTGTACGTAGATCTTGTCTACCGTACCGGTAATCTTGGATACGACCGTGGTCTCCATCTTCATTGCCTCTACCGTCATCAGAGGCATATTTTCCGTAACCGGATCGCCCTCTTTGACAAGTACTTTTCCGACGGTGCCCGGGATAGAAGAACCGAGGTGCTGTGGATTGTTTTTGTCTGCTTTCAGCTTTCGGTCTGCCTTGATCTCCAGATTCTTATCCTGAATCTTTACGGTACGCAGCATTCCGTTTATCTGGAAAGTTAAAATGCGGACGCCGTTCTGGTCCGGTTCGCTTTTCTCAAGGAATTTGATCAAAAGCTGTTTTCCCTCGCCGATGTTTAAGTAGGTTTCCTCGCCCTTGCGCAGTCCATAGAAATATACATGGCTTTCCAGTCTGGTCACATCGTTGTACATTTCGAAGTGTTCGCAGTAGTCTTCGTAAACCTTTGGATACAGTGCATAGCTGATCGCTTTCTGTGCCATAACCTCATCGGATTTATCTTCATAGTGATATTTTTCAATGAGGTGTTTTTTGATTGCATCAAAGTCAGCCGGAGGCAGAGATTTGCCCGGACGGTCCGTCAACGGTTCGATGTTTTTCAAAACAATTTTCTGAAGCTCTTTCGGGAACCCGCCGTATGGCTGTCCCATCATGCCCTGAAAGTAGGAGACTACGGAATCCGGGTAGGAGAGGCCAGCGCCCTGTGTCAGTATATTGTCTTTTGTCAGCTTATTTTTGAACATGAAGATCGCCAGATCGCCGACTGCCTTGGAGGTAGGCGTTACCTTTACGATATTTCCAAGCAGATCGTTGGCGTCTTTATAAAGCGCTTTGATCGCCTCGAAATCCTCTGCGGAGCCCATGCTTGTTACCTGAGCGAGCAGGTTGGAATACTGTCCGCCCGGGATCTCATATTTGTAAATTTCCACATTTGGCGCTTTCATGTCGCTCTCAAACTGTGCGTAAACCTTGCGGATACGGCTGTAGTAGCGGCTCAGCTCATCCAGCTCCTCAAAATCAAGCCCCGTATCACGTTTCGTTCCGCGAAGCGCTTCCACAACGGCATTCATGGATGGCTGGCTTGTCATGGCGGACATGGATTCGATGGCGAGATCGACAATATCCACACCTGCTTCGGCGGCCATCAGTACGGTGCTGACGCCGTTTCCGGTGGAATCGTGGGTATGTAGATGGAGCGGTATGTGCAGCTCGCTCTTTAATGCTGTCACCAGTTCCTTTGCAGCCCGTGGTTTCAGCAGTGCGGCCATATCCTTGATCGCGATGGAGTGGCATCCTAAGGATTCCAGTTCCAGAGCCATCTTTACATAATAATCTAAAGTATATTTTGTCTCATTCGGGCTTGTGATGTCGCCGGTATAACAGATTGTTCCCTCTACGATCTTGCCTGTTTTTAAGGCCTCCTCGATCGGCATTTTCATATTTTCCACCCAGTTTAAGCTGTCAAATACACGGAAAACATCGATACCGTGGTCGGCGGAAATTTTGATAAATTCTTTTACCACATTGTCCGGATAGTTGCTGTAGCCTACCGCGTTGGAGGCGCGCAGCAGCATCTGGATCAGGGTGTTCGGCATACGTTCACGGAGCAGTTCCAGACGTTTCCATGGGGATTCTTTTAAGAAGCGGTAAGCGGTATCGTATGTTGCTCCGCCCCATGCTTCTACAGAAAAAGCATTCTGCATATATGCATTTGTGGCATATGCTGCGCCGCACAGGTCCTTGCTTCTCATACGGGTTGCCATGAGAGACTGCTGTGCATCGCGCATAGTCGTGTCGGTGACATATAATTTGTCCTCTTTGAGGATTTTCTGCATAAAGTCTTTGGCACCGAGTTTTAAAAATTCATCTCTCGCGCCGTAAACCGGTTTTGATTTGTCCAGTTTCGGAAGCACACGGTTTTCATAATGCGGTTTTTCCCCGGTATTGGCGTTGACGATGCGGTCTCCGATAAATTCTATAATCTTGGTTGCGCGGTCCTGGCTCTGGGTGAGCTGGAACAACTCCGGTGTGTCCTCGATAAAAGTGGTGTAGCATTTTCCATTAATAAATGTCGGATGGTTCAGAACATTGATCAGGAACGGGATGTTTGTTTTCACACCTCGGATACGCATTTCCTGAAGCGCCCGCAGGGATTTGCGCACGGCCCCCGCAAAGGTGCGGTCCAGGGAAATTGCTTTTACGAGAAGACTGTCGTAATACGGAGATACGACAGCCCCGGTATAGGCGTTTCCACCGTCTAAGCGGATACCGTTTCCGGAACCGGAACGATAAACGGTAATTTCCCCTGTGTCCGGAAGAAAGTTGTTGGCGGGATCCTCCGTGGTAACACGGGTCTGGATGGAATATCCGATACATTGGATATCATCCTGGGATTTCAAGTTGATCTCATCGGAATCCAACGGATAGCCTTCTGCCACAAGGATCTGAGACTGAACCAGATCCACATTGGTGATCATCTCGCTGACGGTATGCTCCACCTGGATACGCGGATTCATTTCGATAAAATACGGGTTGTTGTCTGCGTCCACCAGAAACTCCAGTGTTCCGGCATTTCTATATCCAACTGATTTGGAGAGACGGATAGCAGCGTCAAAAATAGTCTGTCTCGTCTCCTCCGGAATGGAGAATGCAGGAGCATATTCCACAACTTTCTGATGCCGTCTCTGAACAGAACAGTCACGGTCAAATAAGTGAACTACGTTGCCATAGTTGTCGCCGAGAACCTGTACTTCGATATGCTTTGGGCCTCTTAAATATTTCTCGATAAAGATCTTGTCATCACCGAAAGCTTTTTTGGACTCATTTTTTGCTTCGTTAAATTCCCTCTCCAGATCCTCCATGCAGTTTACGATACGCATTCCGCGGCCGCCGCCTCCGTTGGAAGCTTTCAGCATGATCGGGAATCCCACCTCTGCCGCGATCTTTGTGGCAGTGCCAATGTCCTTGATGGCGTAATCCACGCCGGGAATGATCGGAACCTGTGCGTCGATCGCCATTTTTTTGGAAGAGATCTTATCTCCCATAGCATTCATGATGCGGCTGGACGGTCCGATGAAGACGATGCCGTTTCTCTCGCAGGCATCCACGAATTCCGGGTTTTCGGACAGGAAAC
>CAZJSI010000014.1:0-28717 GCA_964548675.1 uncultured Eubacterium sp.
AGGTAAGTTTATATGTGGATGTATTGACCGGAGAGGTTTACTTTTATGGTTACAGGCCCCCTCAGGAATTTGATCTGGACATCTAAGAACAGGATGCGGTGTCATTGATTGCAGCTGAAGTGAAAAGTTTATTTCCACTTTGAAAACGGAAGTGGCAATTGCTCATGCGGAAATGAGAAATTGCCGCTTTCTATTTTCGCCGAGCATGGCGTCAGGCAGTACATAAGGAATACACATAAAAATGCTAAACTTACTGTACGGGATACAGAAAATGACAGTTAAAAGGGAATGTATAGAAAATTATGACCGGGAAGTTGAATCTGTAAAAAATGCAGAATATGGGAATTTCTCATTTTCTTCCTGCCATTGGTGTAAAACGGGTAAGGAGGAATGCGGGGTTATATGAAAAGGATAAATGTATTTTGGGGAATATTGATTATTACAATGTTCGGGGGTGCGGGATGTGGGTCAGCAGGAAAAGATATGTCTCTGGCATCATTTGATTCCGGAACAGAAGCGGAGACCGCCGATCTGGCCTATGATATAGAAAGTTACCAAGACAGAATGGCGAAGAGCGGGTATGAGAAAGAATTTCTTTCGGAATATAAGGAACAGTATCAGAGTGACATTGAAGCAGTGTTAAATACCGGGTACGATAACATGGATTTTGAGGGCTGTGTATTTGCCGAACTGCCGAAAACGGAATCGTTAAGCCTGATGAAAGCGCAGAAAAATGATATTTCTGTGGAGCAGAGTTGGAATGCGATTGCAGACTGGCTGAAAAGCATTGAAAAATATGACAGTGTTGACATGGAAACAGAGGTAATGACTGCTAATTCGGATTTTTGGAATGAAAATGAAGAGGATGGGGTTTTTTATGAACATATATCGGAGATGGATAGCGGAGATTGCGCTTATATTAACAGGCAGGATTGTTACATTATGATATTAGATGGCGGTATTTTCGGGATGAGTACAGGCGAAATAACGGATTATCTCGGGCTTGGAACAGAAGCCGGGTATGATTCCCTTGGCATTAATTCAGAGGATGTTTTGGAAACCGGATATCTCAGTGAGATGGGAGATAAAGTATATCCGTTGATTGATGGGGAGATGTCTGTGAACGATGGTGCAGAATTGGTAAAAGAATATTTTATGTCGGGAACGCCTTTGCCTCCGGAGGCGGGAGTGACGATTGATGTTCCGGAAGTGAGCGTATTCCGCTTGAGTGATGTCTATGGGTACGATTTCACAGTCCGGAGAGCTTATCATGATGTGCCGTTTGCTTACATGACTACCGGGAGGTTTGATGCATATGGAGGCTGTTTGCCGGGGGCGGATATAAAGTTTGCCTTGGTGACAAGCGGAAAAGGGATTGCGGCATTTTGCGGGGAGCCGGAGTCGGAGGAACTGTTTCCATTGGTGACGGATGGCAAAATAATTGGTTTGAAGCAGGCATTGGACAATACCAGTAATGAGCTGGCGTCTATGATTAAAGTTCAGGCTGAAACGGTAGGTCTGGTATATTATCCAATGACATTTGAAAATTCAGATGATCCGGGGGAACGTATTGTTTTTCCATGTTGGGAAATCAGAGGATACAATAAAGCAAAGGGAGAAGAGATTTATATTTACACGGATGTATTTACCGGAGATGTGTACTATTACACAAGGTAGTACATAAGGAATACACATAAAAATGCTAAACTCACTGGAGGGGGATATTTTGTGAAAGCGAGATGCAGGTATTTTTTGGGAATCGTCTCAATGGCGTTCATAGTGGGAGTATGAGGATGCGGGAAAGCAGAAAACAGCGATGGCTCGGCTGGCAGTGTGGAAGAAGATTACAGTGTAATTTATTCGGTGGAAGATTACAAAGATCGTTTGTATGATGGAAGGGTGTCCCTTGCTGATTATGAGAGTCGGTACACGGACGATATGGAAACTGTGTCTGATACTGACTATAAGGTTTTGCATTTTGACGATGTCGTTTTTGAGGATTTCCCGGATACAGACAGACTGGTGCTTGTGAAAGCGGGTGAAGAAGAAATTTCCGTAGACGAAACAATCGGCGCCGTGGAAAACTGGCTGGAAGATATCGGAAAATCGGATGAGGTGGATCTGGAGTCAGAGTTGGGGATCAATAAACTCAATCATCCTTATATGAATGTCAGTGAAGATGAAGCGACTCTTGAATTGGATGAAATATATCCATTGTTGGACGGGGAGCTGACAGTCGGCGAAGGTGCGGAAATAGTGGAAAACTATTTTGCAAAAGGAACTCCTCTCGCACGGCCGGAAGGGGTCGATGTAAAGGCAGAAAGCGTGGCTGTGTATCAGATAGAAGATATATACTGTTATGAATATGCACTGAGAAGGTACTATTACAATGTACCGGTTGTATGATCAAATGTGGGACAGTATAGTTTTTACGGCAGTTACTGTGCGTCCGGGGACACGAAAAGAGCTTATGTGGTGGATCGGCAGGGAGTCACGGCATATTACGGAACAAATGATGGGGAGGCCCTGTATCCGTTGATGCAGGAGACAAGCCTGATCGGAATGGCTGATGCGGCAAAGATTTTAAGCGGGAAGCTTGCTTCACAAATAAATATATCTGTGGAATCTGTGGGACTTGTCTATCTTCCTCTTACTTTTGAGAATTCATCCAATCCAAATGAAAAGATTTTTTTCCCATGTTGGAGATTCGCCGGCGTAAATCGGGTAAAGGGGGAAAATATGGAGTTATATGTGGATGCGTTGACCGGAGATGCCTACTATTATGGCTATTCAGAGGATACGGAATACGGTATAAAAAAATAAATATGATGGCGGGAAATGCGTTTGCATACTGTGATAACCGTCGGATGAGAGAGGTGATGAAACATGGTTCGATGCATTGGTGCGGAATTTAAGAAATATTGTTATCTTCCCTATATGCTGACAGGAGTGTTGGGAATTGTCTTTTTGGGATTCGTAAATACCGTTTACGATTCGGAAGGGATGCAGGTTCCGGTTTTTATCCTGATGCTCCGGTACTTGGAAGGAAAGGTTTTTGGGGATATATCCATGTGCGGATGGGTGCTCTGGGGAAATGTGATCTCCGGCTGGCTTGCGGTATTTGCGCCTCTGCTCCTGACTTTTTCCTATATTGCGGTACTTTCCGGGGAACGGCAGGACGGTTTGACTCAGTTTGAACTTATCCGCTTTGGGAACCTGAAATACAGTATAACAAAGGTGGCAAGCGGGGCGCTGTTTGCGGGGATGGTATTCGTACTGGCGTACATTGTACTTGGACTGCTGTTTGCCGTGGCGTTTCCGCCTCTTTCTGATTTTTCTCGTGAGGAACAGGAGATTTTTTGGGGAGGATATCCCGCTGTCTATGTGCTGAAAAAACTTGCAGGGGGATTTGTTTATGGGACATTTTCCGGTATGTTTGGCATAGGAGTGGCTGTCTGGTTCAGAGATAAGTATATGCTGATCTGTCTGCCCTTCCTGCTCAATTATGTATATCAGCAGATTTTACTGAAAGCAGCGACAGCCCGATATGCATCCGGTGCGGAATCCGCTGAATGGCTTGAAGCTTTTTTGCCTTATCGTGTTGCAGATATTTCTATGAGCAGGTACTGGATCGTGCCGATGGCGGTGATGATTTTTGTTTATGCGGTGATCATAGTTTCTTTTTGCCTGAATATAAAAAGGGGGAATCGGGGTGTCTAAAGATAATATGAGGACAGTGATGCATATTTGCCGGGAGGAGTTTCTTCAGTGGATGAGGAGCAGCCGGTTGGTCATCCTTGCGGTTATGCTCGTCTTTGTGCATATCCAAATCATTACAACATTGAAAAACACTGCACTCCTGATGGAAAATCCGGTTTCTTTTTTCGAGGGTTTTATTGCACTCGGGAATTCCGGTGTGATCGTACTTGTGATACCGGCGCTCTGGATGGTACTTATGGCCGATTTCCCTCATAAAAGCGGGATTGATATTCTGTATCAGATACGCTGCCCCAAACGGGTCTGGATTTTCGGACAAATACTGTTTGCATTTACTGCGGCGCTTTTTGTGGTGGCATTTCTGTTCATATCTTCTGTTATAATGTTGATTGGAAGTGCGCAGTGGTCGTGGAAATTCAGCTACGCCGTGACGCATTATACCAGTGTGTTTCCGGAACGGAGCGGAGACTATATCCTGCAGCTTCTTCCGGAAAATCTGTATCAGCAGATGACGCTTGGCACGGTATTTGTCCATACAGTTTGTATGATGGCGTTCTATTTCCTGCTTCTGGCGCTTATCCTGCTTCTGGCGTCACTGTGCGGTCATAAAAATGTGGGAATTCTGGTCAATACGGTTTTGATCCTGTTGGGAACAGTGACTACTGCTGCCCAGGTAAAGTTAATGTGGGTCTTTCCGATGGCGCACAGTATTTCCTGGGTGCACTATGAGAAATATCTGCGGGCGGAAATATTTCCAATGAAAGGATCTTATGCATATATGATAGCAGGATGCTCGGGGTTGTTTCTGTGTTGTATACTGGCGGCCAAAAAATATCAGGCGGGGAGGAAATAAAAAATGATAGAAGTCAGGGAAGTATCGTTGAATCTGAATAAAAGGCAGATTTTAAACAATATTTCATTAAAGCTTGAGAGCGGGATGATATATGGGCTGGTGGGAAATAACGGCTGCGGAAAAACGATGCTCATGAAATGTATATGTGGATTTATCCGTCCGACTTCCGGGATTGTAATGGAGAACGGGAAGATTATAGGGAAAGATTGTGATTACCTGCCGGATGCGGGAATTATTATAGAAACGCCGGGATTTATTCCTTATTACAGCGGAATAAAGAATCTGGAGGTACTGGCGGGAATACGGCACAGGATTTCTGTAAATCAGATGAAAGATACCATGAAGCGTGTCGGTTTGGATCCGGAACTGAAACTTCCTGTAAAAAAATACAGTCTTGGGATGCGCCAGCGTCTTGGTTTGGCTCAGGCGATCATGGAGAATCCTTCCGTTTTGATATTGGATGAGCCGATGAACGGCCTGGACAGGAACGGGGTGGAAGAAATCCGGCAGTTATTGTTGTCACTGAAAGATTTGGATAAATTGATCATTATTGCGAGCCATAATACGGAGGATATCGAGGTGCTCTGTGATAAAGTTTATGAAATGGATAAAGGCGAGATCGTTTTTTGACACTCCCCATAGCTGAATCCGGGATTTGCAGCTCTTTTGATAAAGTGAATCCCGGATCATTTTAAAATATGATTGAATTTTCTCTGCAAATATAATAGTATAAATGCATGAAAAACATCGGAGGAGAAATAATGGATACAAAGAAATTTTTAGAATTTTACGAGCGAAGCAACACAGGGGAAAAGGTCAGCAAAGACGATTGGGATATGGATTATATCATAGACAATGTAATGGAACTGGTGGATGACTATGATTTATCATGGGACAAGCAGGTGATCATTCCGGAGGATGAGCAGCTGTTGGATGATATGTTTGACGCTGCCAAAAAGCTGATCTTAAATACAGGTATCTATAATATGACAACCGGACGTATTATCAAATTTTCTGAGGAGGAGATTGATGAGGGTCTCCGCAATATGAAGACGGAGCTGGTGATGGGCGAGGGAAAAGACGCCTATAAGCTGGTGGCAAGGAAGATCGAGGATGAACAGCCGCCTGCAGTGTGGGCGGGGAATCCGGGATGCCCGACTCCGGAAAGCCTGTATTATCCGATCATCAAGAGTGTTGCAAAAGAGCCTGTGATTGATCTGCTCACCTGTGGCTCCCTCATCGATGTGGATGGATATAAAGTGCGAAGCGGTGAACCGACAGAGGTGATCGCTGTGAGGAGGGAACTGGAATATCTTCATCGTGCTTTGGCGGAGGTTGGACGTCCGGGAATCGGGCTTCTGGCTGCCGAGAGCGCCGTCACGGAGATCGGAGATCTGGCGGCAGTTGGAGAGAAACGGCTGCGTCCCTGTGATTCACATCTGGTAGCGCTGTTTAATGAATTGATCATTGACAATGGAAATCTGGTCCGTGCTGCAAGCTCCCTGGACTATGGTATGAAAAATGCGTCTCTTGCCTGCACAATGGTAGGCGGACTTGGCGGAGATGCGCCGGGAAGCTGTATGATCATGATTGCTTCCATTATGGCGGCAAACCTGATCGCATTGGCAGATTACCATCTGTGCCACCCGATTCATATTCAGGATGTGGCGACGACTGCGAGGGGATGCCTGTGGCTGCAGTCTGTGCTGTGCCAGACTTTTGCAAAAAAGGCGCCTGCTATCATTGTGTGTGACCTATGGCCGTCCAGCGGAAGCCTGACAAAAGAGCTGTTATATGAAGTGGCGGCAAATGCCATTGTTGTCACTGTATCCGGCGGACATCTGGAAGGGCTTGGCTCCGCAAACGGCAATGAGCCAAATGGAACCGGTCTGGAAGTGCGCCTGATGGGAGAAGTAGGAAAAGCCGTTGCGCGCCAGAGAATGACCCGTGCCCAGGCAAATGAGATCGTATTGAAGCTCCTGGAAAAATATGAACATGTATTTAAAATGGAGGGCGGCAATAAAGGAGCGCGTTTTGATGAATCCTATGATATGGAAACGATCGAACCGATTCCGGAATGGCAGCAGATGTACGAGGAAGTAAAGGCTGAACTGGCTGAAATGGGAATTCAGTTTTAAAGATGTGAGGAGTTTGGGTTATGGAACACAACAAAAAGGAGCGCAGCAGCTTTTCGGGAGGAATTGGATTTGTTCTTGCTGCTGCGGGAAGTGCGGTTGGTCTGGGGAATTTGTGGCGGTTTCCGTATCTGGCGGCTCAGTACGGAGGAGGAATTTTTATTCTTGTCTATATTATTCTGGCATTAACCTTTGGATTTGCCCTGATGTCTACCGAAATCGCGATCGGACGTAAGACAAAGCAGAGTCCGGGATTGGCCTATAAGACGATACACAGAAAATTTGGATTTTTGGGATACCTGGCGGCGCTTGTACCGATCATTATCTTGCCGTATTACTGCGTGATCGGAGGATGGGTAGTAAAATATATGGTTACCTTTGTGAGCGGAAACGGTCTGTCGGCAGCGGAAGACACATTTTTTTCTTCTTTTATAGGAGATGCGGGATCGCCGCTGATCTTTTATGCTGTCTTTTTAGGGCTTACAGCGATCGTTATTTTGCTGGGGGTAAACAAGGGAATTGAAAAAATCAGTAAATTTTTGATGCCGCTGCTTTTGATACTTTCCGTTATCATATCGATTTATGTGTTTACGCTGCCGGGGTCTTTGGAGGGAATCAAGTACTACATTCTTCCGGATTTTTCCAAATTCTCCGTCATGACGGTGTGTGCGGCTATGGGACAGATGTTTTTTTCCATGAGTCTGGCGATGGGTATTATGATCACCTATGGTTCCTACTCAAAAGATGAGGTGGATCTGACAAGATCGGTAAACCAGATAGAGATTTTTGATACGGTGGTGGCGCTGCTTGCGGGATTTATGGTTGTTCCGGCGGTTTATATTTTCAGCGGTGAGGCGGGCACAAAATCCAGCGGTGCCGGGCTGATGTTTGTCACTCTGCCAAAGGTATTTGAGCAGATGAGAGGCGGAGTGTTCATTGGGGCGCTGTTTTTTGTGCTGGTGTTCCTGGCGGCATTGACCAGTTCTATTTCTGTCATGGAGGCGATCGTATCATCCTTTATGGATCGCTTTAAGATCGGCAGGACAAAGGGTGTGGTGATCTGCCTTGTTATCTGCGTTGTTATGGGAATCCCGTCCTCACTTGGAAACGGGATATGGTCTCATATCACGATCCTTGGCATGGATTTCCTGACATTTTTCGATTATCTGAGCAACAGTCTGCTGATGCCCTTTGTGGCTCTCTGTACCTGTATCCTGATCGGATGGATCGTCGGTCCGGAAGTGGTGACGGATGAGATTACAAAAAACGGTGAAAAAATGGGGAGAAAGAAATTGTATCAGGTTATGATCAAGTATGTGGCGCCGGTTCTGCTTATCATCATTTTGATTTCTTATTCGCTGGCACAGTTTGGGATTATTACGATGTAATTTGCTGCAGGTGGTTTTCGCTGAATTTTGAGGGGTATGAAAAATGGATCAAAAACAAAAAATCAGGAAATGGTGCGTAAAATTGCAATGGGGATGAATTTTGCTGTTGTGGGTATCGAGAATCAGGATGAAATTGACTATTCTATGGTGCTTAGAAACATGGTTTATGATGCGGATGAATATGAACGCCAGGCTGCCAGAATTCGAAAGGAAGTTCGAAAAAACAGAGATGGATTGAGCCGTGGGGAGTATATGTATGGATTTCGGAAAGACAGCACATTACATCCGGTTATTACATTTGTATTGTATTATAGAGGATACCAGTGTGTTTCAAACGGATGTGAAGCAGGTGTTTGATTTTGTCCGGTGCTCGGAGGATTCGGAAAAATTGAAAGAACTGGTAGAGCATGATCCGGCGTATCAAAGTATGGAGGAAGATGCATTTGATCTTGTGGTTCATTATACGGCGTCAAAAGAGTTGGTGCAGGTGAAAGATTATTATACAAAGGAAGGAAGTGTAGATATGTGCAGGGCACTTACAGAATTAATTGCGCAGGGACGGGCAGAGGGAAAAGCAGAGGGAAAAGCAGAAGTATTGAGGGCTTTGGTGGAGACATGCAGGGAGTTTGGCGTTACCTATGAGGATGCACTGGAGAGAATAATGGATAAGCTGTCCATGTCTGAGGAAGAGGCGGAAGCATGTCTGGACCAATACTGGAAATAAAATAGAAGAGGTAAAAGTGATGCATGACGAAGTGACACAAAAAGATATTGAACGAATGAAAGAGGAAATTGAGTATCGAAAGCTGGTGGTTCGGAAAGAGGCATTGGAAGCTGTGAAAGAAGCCCGGGCCCATGGTGATCTGAGTGAGAATTTTGAGTATCATGCGGCGAAGAGAGATAAGAATGCGAATGAGAGCCGTATCCGTTATCTGGAGCGTATGATCAAAACGGCGGTTATTGTGTCCGATGATTCAAAAAGTGATGAAGTCGGCATTAATAATAAAGTGACGTTGTATTTCGAGGATGACGATGAGGAGGAAGTGTACACAATTGTGACCACAGTTCGGGGGAATTCCCTGAAAGGGTGGATATCTACAGGATCTCCGATTGGGAAAGCGGTGCTTGGACATAAGGTTGGAGACAGAGTTTATGTGAAAGTGAATGACAATGTCGGCTATTACGTAGAAATCCGTGAGATAGAGAATACCGTGGACGACGGATCTATCGGTCTGAGGAAATTTTAATGTGCAGGCAGGGCAAAATAGTTGAATACAGGTTCGGATTTTGACAAATGTTTTTGAGGATCGGGGAAAATAATTTCGCTGAAGATCAGGGAGCACAGTAACCTTTTTAAGGCTGCTGCGCTCCCTGTTTTTATATCACAGGAAACAGCTTTGTAATATTCCTGTGACACAAAACCTCCGTTTCATAGAGCCGGAAAGATGAGAGATACAAATTAGATTAAATAATCAAAAACGTCTTGACAAAATGATATAATTTGTTAATATAGATATAATAAAACTGAACAAAACAGGATAAAACAGAATAAAAATAAATTATATCAGAGCTTACAAAGGAGCCGGACTAGAAACGTCGATGTGTGTCTGGCAATAAGCTTGTTGGAGCGCTTTTGAAATGTGCTAAGAGGGGAAAAAACATGAAGCTATGGGCAAAAACAGTATGGGCTGCAGCTGCTGTATTGTTTCTTTTTGCAGCGGGTTGCGGAAAAGAAAAAGTGGATGAGGAGATGTCTCCTGAACTGATCAGCGCATCGGTGGATGCCTACAATGAAGGATCAGAATCAAAGCAGTATGTGGAAGTAGATTTGGAATTTGATCAGGAGATTCTCGTAAAGGAGAAAAGAGATGACAGTCTGCGCATCACGATTGCGGGTGAGCGCATTTCAACGGAGGAGTATGAGCTAAGGCAGGGAGAGAATGACACGGAGGCAGTTCTTGTGATTTCCGTTGATGCCGTTACAAACGGAATCCTCAAGGTAGAAAAATCAGAGCGGGCCGATGCGATCAGCGATATCACAAATGTGACCGGGGAATACGCCGTGAAAGATTTTGAACTGGAAAGTGTGATTCCCTCGGGGGTGACATTGTCGGATGTAAGTTCTGATGAAACCAGTGTGACAAAGCAGGTGGATTCTGCGTGGAGCATCCGCAGTATCGCATGGGTGTGCCTGACGAAAAACGGAGAAGTGATTCCGGTTGAGCAAGATGATGTAAATGAGAAGCTGGATGGCAGGGCTGCGGTACACGGCCATGAATTCCTGATCGAGGATGAGACAGAAATAGCGGAAAAAATAGCGGAGACATTGAATCGGGTCTATGGAGCAGAATACCGGTTTACCTGTGAGGAAAACCGGATAACAGCAGAATCCATAACCGGTGAAGCGGCAGATTATGATATTGAGGTTTATCAATATTTAAAAATAAATGGGCAGGAAATATCGGTTGAGGATGAGGCAGACCCGGAGGAGGCAGAAGAATCGGAACACGAGATTGGGCTTAAGTCCAAGGTTCCGGAGATCGATCGTGAAGTTACAGAAGAAGAACAGAGCTTTTTGGATAAATTACATATTTCTGCGTTAGAGTCTGTCGGAGAAATTGCAGATGGAACGGATATATACCAGACGCTGACCATAACGGGGGATGCCATGGGCGAGGAGGAAGTCTACTCGGTGAGAGATCTGGAAGAGTTGATTCGGCTATCCTTTCAAAATCAAAGTATGAATGAGCTGGGACTTCCAAAAATAGTAAGCGCATCACTGGGAGAACAGGGAGAGACAAGCTGCTACGGTCTTGATCTTTCGAAATTTCTGGCATTGTGCGGAGTGGACACAGGCAGGGAAAACCTGTATCTGACTGTGGAACAGAAAGGCGGTTCCGGGCAGACGCTGGATCTTGGTGATCTGATCCAAAAAGGGGCGGACATTCTTTTGGTCTTTGGGACGGAATCAGGTCCATTGTCAGAGGATGATACATACCTGCGGGGACAGATTGGTCTGGTGTGCCTGAATGGCGATAATGAAGAGAATATCGGTTCTGTATACAGATTGATAGTCAGTACGGAAGAAAATGGAGAAGACACTTATTATCGTTTCCACAACAGGGAACCGTTTATACAGGATCTGGATAAGACCTTTACCGTCGAGGTATACAAGGAAGGGGCCGAGTATCTGGGGGCAGTTAATCAGAGAACTTTTACGATAGAGGAATTTGAACAGTTAATGAAAGATAATCCGGACCATATTGTGAGAAACTATTACGGAACGATTGCAAATGCCGAGAGTTACATTTATATGGGGAACGGCGGATGGCTGGATTTCTTTGAGGGGTTAGATCTTAAGTGGCTGCTGACAGAGCAGATGGGTCTGGAATCACTGTCAGGATATGCAGAATTATATGGCAGGGATCAGGAACTGTACGGTCGGATTGATGATTTGTACTATCTGTTTGGAGATGCGGATGATTCGGATTATTATACGGTAAGCGCCGATGGTATCAGAGTTCCGAATGCGGTTCCTATGATTGCATGTACCAAAAACGGATATCCGCTTTTGCCGGAGCATGATCATGAAAGCTCGGGATATATTGCTTATAACAGTATGAATGATCAGCTGCAGGGCAGAGGAATTGAGACGGAGATCGGCGTGATAAAAAATCACAGCGGTCCCTTTATCGGATGTTTTGGAAATCTGGACGGTTATTACGGAGGGTATCAGGTGGAAACAGGCGGGGACTGTGTTTTGATTAAAATATATCTGACATAACAGAGATGAAATGTCTCTCCGGTGGTTGAAAACGATAAACAGCAGATAGAGGAGAAGAAAATGAAAAACATGTGGAAAAAGACGGGGATCATTTTAGCTGCGGCGCTTATCTGGGTACAGTGCAGTATCCCGGCACAGGCATACTTCGAGCGGGGCAATGTGACTGTTTCGGTGGGAAAACAGAGTGTGACTCTGGAACAGGGGAATTCAGAGAGCGTCAGTGTGACACTTTCTCCCGGTTCAGACCGACAGCTTCCGGGATGCGGTATGGCAGAATGTCCTCAGTCCTGTGGAGAAAAGGAGTGTCTGGATGAAAACGGTGAATGTGTTTGTAACGGTAAAACTTATAAAACCTATTATGCTTATGCATCGGCCGCTTCCAGCAATACCAGTGTGGCGACAGCATCCTATGATAATGGAGTTGTGACTGTCAGGGGAGTTTCGGCGGGGACGGCGACTATCACGATCACCGCATCTTTGAGACAGTATACGAGTACATCTGCCAGTATTCAGGTCACGGTAAAGAGTAAACCGTCTTCGAGCGGAAGCAATACAGTGCAGAATGGTTCCGGAGATGGAAGCAACACGAATCAGAGTAGTTCCGGAAACGGAGGCGGCACGAATCAGAGTGGTTCCGGAAGTGGAAACAGCACGAATCAGAGCGGCGCCGGAAGCGGGAGCAATACGGGCCAGGGTGGTTCCGGAAGCGGGAGCAATACGGGACAGAATGGTTCCGGGAGTGGAAGCAGCACGAATCAGAGCGGTTCCGGAAGCGGGAGCAGCACGAACCAGAGCGGCTCCGGAAACGGGAGCAGCACGAACCAGAGCGGCTCCGGAAACGGATCGGGTACATCCGGGGGAAACCAGGCCTCAGGTAATTCCCGGGATTCTTCTGGCACAGGGGATTCCGGCATAACGGTGAAAAAGGTTGGGGATGAGTCCGCAGGAGAACAGGGGAATGAGGATAAAAACAGCGGAGATCCGGAAGAAACGGCAGAGCAGACAGACGATGTCACTGTGATTGAGAGCGACCGGGGAACGATTTACTTTGTACCGATCACTGCCGGAAAAATGGGAAAAGAGTATCTGGAAAAGATCATGGGACAGGAAGCCTATGTGGATTTCCAGATGAAAGACACGGCGGGAACCGTTCTCTATGCATGGGAGTTTTACGGCAAAGAGATCGAAAAAGCGGAAGATATCGATTACACCATAGAAAGCAGTACGAATGCCTTTCAGGGATGTTCTTATGCGACTGCATCGGATTCTCTGTACCTGTCTTTTGCCCACGACGGAGAACTCCCCGCATCGGCATCCGTGTTTATGAAAGCAGACAGCCTGTTCTCAGATGATCAGGCGCTGAATTTGTACCTGTATGATGATACGGCCGATACCGTTACGCTGGTTCAGGAAAAACTTACCTGTGAGAATGGATATGTGACCATGAAATTGGAGCATTGTTCGAAATACATTTTAACGGCTCAAACACTGGAAAGCAGGGAGGCGGATACAGAGAAGGCAGCAAAGACAGAGCCGGAGCAGACAGAGAAAAGGGTATCCGCTGTCGGAGTGACTGTAGTTGTGATCGTCGTCATTGCAGCTGCCGCTGGCGGAGCAATACTTGTGAAAAAGAAGAAAAAGGGTGAGGCGGAATGATACAGGCAGAGCATGTGTCGAAGCGGTTTGGTGATTCACTCGTTTTGAATGACATCAGTTTTTGTGCCGGTACAGGGGAGATATACGGGTTGATCGGATATAACGGCGTCGGAAAGACAACGCTGATGAAGATCATGAGCGGTATTTACAAACCGGATTCCGGCAGGGTACTGATCGGGGGAGCGCCGGTCTATGAAAATGCACAAAAAAAGAAGCAATGTTTTTTTATGACTGAGGAAGCAGCCTTTTTTTCTCAGGCGTCCCTGATGCAGATGCGCAGGTTCTATCGGGGTTATTATGAACATTGGGATGATCGGACTTTTTATGGGCTGATTGAAATATTCGGGGTAGATCCCAATATGAAGATCAGCCGTTTTTCCAAGGGAATGCAGCGTCAGGCGTCCCTGATACTGGCGTTTTCCACCCGGTCCAGGTATTTGTTTCTGGACGAGGCATTCGACGGGCTGGATATCACTATGCGCAAAATGATGAAAGAACTGCTCGTTTTTTATGCCGGGACACAGAATTCGTTTATATTGGTTTCCTCCCATAATCTGCAGGAGCTGGAGGATCTGGCAGACAGGATTGGTATGCTGAGCGGCGGGGAACTGATCTTTGATGATTCGACAAAACATATGCGGGAGAGGTTCTGCACATGCCGCTTTCAATTAGATGGGGACGGAGCGGACTTCAGGAAGCTGGATGCGAAACTGCTGGAAAAGGATGGAGATAGTTATCTGTGCATTCTGGAGGCCTCCCCCGGGGATGCGAAGCGGCGTTTGGAGAAAATAGGGGCGGTGAATAAAAATATCCGTCCGATACATTTAGAAGAGTTTTTCCGGAAAGAAAGGAAAGAGAAGCAAATTGACTGGAAAGAAATTTTTTCATCGTAAAGATAAAAGGCGGTTTTTTCTGACTGGAAAGAAATTTTTTCATCATAAAGGCAAAAGACCGGTTTTTCATGATCTTGTATATGTGTTGAGCAGAAATTACTGGATCTTTTTTGTGACAGTCATCTTTTTTATGGCAGTGATTCCTTTCGGAACTGCAGGGCTGTCCGGGGATTCTATATTTGATCTGGAAGTGACCCATGAGCAGATGAAATTCAGGTTGATCCACGGGCAGGTTCTGCCTGTTGTTCTGGCGGGGTGTGTCGGCCTGGGGATGTTAAGCGGCGTCAGTCTGTTTCGGTTTATGCAGGATAAAAAGGAGACGACTGTTTTTTTCTCTCTCGGGATGACCAGAGGACAGTTATATAAAAACAGATGTATTTCGGGTGTGCTGATGCTTTTTTCGGGAATCGCGATCCCGATGGCGGTGTCCATGGCATTGAATATGAAAGCCCTGGGAATATATCAGGGATTGATCCGAAATACCGTTTATCTTACGGCGGGCCTCTGTGTGACGGCGTTTATCAGTTTTTTCGCGGCAGTGACCGTCAGCGCACTGGCAGGAACCGCAGCGGAGACCGTTGTATACTGGTGCGGCGTCATGGCGTCTCCCACCGTCCTGTGTTATGGGGGCACACTTTTGCTGAAAACTTTATTTTGGGGAAATCCATGGGGTGTCACGACTTATTCCGGGACCGAAATGGTGCGCCCGGATCTGATGACAGAATTTTCCCGGTTCAATCCCTGCACCTTTTTCTACAGCGAACTGGAGTTACATGCACAGTTTATCAGGCCCTTAAGCAGCGCTGTTCCGCCGGAAGTCAGAGCCGGGACTTTGGCGGGATGGTGCATCGCAGCGGTTGTATTACTCCTGTTATCAATACTGTCGGTAAAGAGAAGACCGGCCGAGATAGCCGGAATTTCCGGCGCGAGCCGTTGTTTATCCGAATGGCTGATATGGATCACCTCATTTTTGGTATTCACGGGAATATATTCCTTTTTATATAAATTTAATCCCGGTACGGCGTGGCTGCCGGGGATAGGGGGATCCGCCGCAGTTCATCTGTTTTGGAGAAGATCATTTTTTAACGGCCAAATAGCCAAAAGGAGAGGGATTGCTTCTCTGGCAGTCCAAACCGCCGCATTTATCCTGATCTGTGTGGGGGTGATGAACGCCGGTGCGATCCGGGTGCAGAGATTTTTAGACCAGGGTCAGATCATGAAAGCGCGGATCAGTTATGTGGGGGATCCGGGGTATCTGTACAGCGCTGCCGATGGGAGCAGTACGGGAAGAGGATATTATCTGACCGGATTTCTTGAGTTTGATGAGGCGGCGGATATATCCGAAGTCACAGAGATACAGAAAACATTCCTGGAATCGGGAAAACAGGAATTTGCGACAGATGAGGAACAGTTTTCCGATACGGTTGTTCCGTATGATATTGTGTTCGAATATACCGATTCAGCGGGAAAAGAACATGTATGGTATTATGACCGGGCGTCTTTGGCCCAGCTGGAGCAGATCTTATATCTGGAGGATACGGATTCGGTACGGTCGGGACAACAGCAGATTTTTGACGGAACGCTGGAGACATCGGGGCAGACAATATGGGCAAATGAGGCATATTGGCAGGGCACGGTCTACCTTACGGATATGTTCTGCAGTCAGACATACGAGATCGAACTGACCGAAGAGCAGCGCAGTGAACTGTTGGGCGCGATCGGACGGGACAAAATTTCGGAGGGAGTTCAGGAGAGATATTTTCCGGAACAGCCTGCCAGGGCGGTTCTGATGTTTTCAAGAAACGGGGAATATGACTGTCAGCACTATGCCTATAATCTGGATAATTCGTTTGTATATGTGAATGAGCAGGATGTGAATACATACGGATGGCTGGAGGAGCATCAACTGCTGGATCTGGTGTCCGGACTTCCTGAGATTGAGAGTATCACACTGCAGAAATTTGACCCGTATGTCGGGATCAACGGACTAAAATATCCGATGGGCTTCTATTTTATGTCTTATCGGGCGGATACGCCGGATGAATTTTTAATACAGAAAGATTTTGGAAAGAAATATACGATTACGGAGGAGGAGCAGATATCTCTGTTGATACCTCAGCTTCGAAACGGATATTATATGTCGGCCGGAGGATATCTGGCAGCCGTCAGTGTGAAAGGGACAGAGGGATATGTATATCTGTTTTTACCGGCAGAAAATGTGCCGGATTTTGTGAAAGGATAACAGTTTTATGAAAAGGGAAAAAAAGACGGGCAGAATGATGCTGATTTTGATACTGATTCTGTGTTTTCTTCTTTTGATCTCCATATCGGCAGGGCGTTATAAGATCAGCTTTGCCGGTATTGCAGATATTTTTCGGGAGAAATTGACCGGACTGCCTGTTTCAGACGAAGCGTCAGCCACGGTACTGTTTCAGTCTCGGCTGCCGAGAATAGCGGCGGCTCTGCTGATCGGATGTGCGCTGTCAGTATCCGGGGCGTCTTATCAGGGAATGTTTCACAATCCGATGGTCTCGCCGGATCTCCTTGGAGCCTCTGCGGGAGCAGGATTCGGGGCAGCGCTGGGGCTGCTCATAGATCTTCCGATGCCGGGGGTTCAGCTTCTGGCTTTTGGATTCGGGCTGACCGCCGTACTGATCACTTGTGTGATCAGCCGCATGATCGGGGGAAAGCTGGATTTCAGCCCGATTTTACTCGTGCTCAGCGGAATTGTTGTAGGGGCATTATTTCAGGCATTTATCTCGATCGTAAAATATGTGGCGGATCCTTTCGACACGATGCCGTCCATCTCCTTTTGGCTGATGGGTGGACTGACCTATGTCACGGTATCGGATCTGTTGTTTCTGTTGGCGCCGGTTCTGTTCGGGACGTTTGTTCTGCTGTTGATCCGATGGAAACTGAATCTGCTCTCCTTTGGAGATGAGGAGGCGCAGGCCATGGGAGTTCCGGTGAAAACTTACAAGGCCGTTCTGATTATCTGCGCCACTTTTATGACGGCGGCCAGTGTTGCGGTCGGAGGCATGATCGGATGGGTCGGTCTGATCGTACCGCATTTTGCAAGGATTTTTGCGGGACCGGACTATAATCGGATGCTGCCCGTATCGGCGGTGACGGGAGGAGCATTTCTGCTGTTGGTGGATGATGCGGCGAGATGCCTGTTTCCACAGGAGCTGCCGATCGGTATTTTGACATCGATCATTGGGGCTCCGGTATTTGTGACTTTATTGGCTAAGGGAGGAAAGGGGTTTTTGCAGTGAAAAAGACAGGACTTTTGTTTGGAATGATCATTCTGCTGCTGATCGGGCTGACCGGATGTAAAAATAGATCGTTGGAGTATGAGATCACCGTGAAAGGGGAAGCGTCGGCGCCGGGAGTCATTACATTTTTAGATTACAGCATCAATGTGTATCAGGATCTGGCGAGCAATAGCTGCGGAGACTGCGAACTTCAGCCGGTACACCTGTACGTGGGAGCAGATGCACAGGAGGTGGCGCAGGCGATCGCCGATTGTGTGGAACGGGCGGATGACCTGTGGGAAGTGGCCGACTGCGGGGAGGGCGTTGTGTCCCTGCGGGAAAAAACGGCGGGAAGTGTAGAGGAGATCCCGGCGTTGACGGCTCCGGAAGGGCTTGAGATATCTGCCAGCGTATCCGGCCGGACAGTGAGCATTATGGCAGCCGGAACGGATACCGGAACAGAGGAAGAAATTGCGTATCCGGAGGATCCTCAGAGGCTGGCAGCGGTTTACGGCCCGTCCTATGAACTGCTCGCGATGCTGGGAGCAGAGGATAAGATCGTAGTCCGGGCGGATGTGCAGACGGCGGACTTTCCCTGGGCGGAGGTTGTATTCGGGAAGATCGCACAGATACCGATGTTGAACAATGTGCATACATCGGTCAACTTTGAAGAACTGATGAAATATGAACCGGAGATCGTCTACACATTTCCAAGGGAGAATGAATTAACCCAGTTGAAAAAGGCCGGCGTTCCGGCGCTTGCGGGAGAGACAAGCGAGACGCTGGATGGCCTGAAGCGGCAGGTGAGAAATTATGCGGCGACGCTCGGAGAGGACGCCGAAGCGCGGGCGGAAGCGTATTGCCGGTATTTTGACGAGAAGCTGGCCATGGTAGAGGAAAGGACGTCGCAGATACCGGATTCCGGTAAACCGAAGGTTTACTATGCGGGGGTAGATGTCCTGACTACTTATGGAAAATATTCGGATATGATGGAGGTCATCGAGGCTGCCGGAGGAATACCTGTTTCAAAGGAATTGGAGGCGGGGAACCGATCTCAGATCAATTATGAACAGTTAATGTCATGGAATCCGGATGTCATCTTTATAGATCACGGCGGAATGAATGATGGTGATACCGTGGAGGAGCTGAGAGAAGAGATCATGTCTGATCCTGTTTACAGCGCCCTGACGGCAGTGAAAAATGAGGAGGTTTATTTAAGCCCCTCGGGCGTATTTTACTGGGATATGGGAATCCAGAAGATTCTGCTGGTCATGAATATGGCAAAGATCCTTCATCCGGATGAATTTGCCGATCTGGATATGGAGGCGGAAGTGATGACATTTTATGAAAAATTTTTCGGTTATGACCTGACAGAAGACGAGGCATACCGGATTTTAAACCGCCTTGCACCGGAGGAATGAGGGAGCAGAAAATGCCAGGTCATGGAAAGACAGGTGAAGAGGATTGCTGGAATTGAAAAATGCAGTGTTGGGATATAGGAAAAAGCAGGATGAAAAGGTGATCCTGGACGGTTTGTCTTTTGCCCTGCATCCGGGAGAACTGTTATGTGTTCTTGGCGCAAACGGAGTGGGAAAGACGACAATGTTTCGGTCGATTCTTGGTTTTTTACCTCTGCTGGGAGGCAGCATCCTGGCGGATGGGGAGGAAATATCAGGCCTGACAAGGAGCGCTCTGGCAAAAAAAATTGCTTACGTGCCGCAATATCACACGCCGCCATTTCCATATACGGTATTTGATGTGGTTTTGATGGGCAGGAACGCCCATCTGAATTCTCTGGCGGTTCCGGGGGAAAAGGATAAGGATATTGCACTGGAAATGATAGAACGCATGGGAATTTCCCATCTGAAAGACGAGGTCTACACGGAGATCAGCGGGGGCGAGAGGCAGTTGACGCTGATTGCCAGGGCGCTGGCGCAGAAAGCGGCATATATACTTATGGATGAGCCTGCATCAAATCTGGACTTTGGCAATCAGGTCAGGATGCTCCGGACTTTGAAAAGTCTGGCAAAGGACGGGATTGGAGTTTGTTTTACATCACATTATCCGGCCCATGCATTGATGACTGATGCCTCTGTGCTTGCCATAGAAGGAAAACGGCAAAATGTCAGGGGAAGAGCAAAAGATGTTATTACGGAAGAGCTTTTGCACAGGATGTATGGGATCGATGCCCGGATCGGGGAGATATCGGGCATAGCAGGAGAAAAACAACGGGTGATCATCGCTCGAATATAGGAGGGAGATAAGGTGACAAAGGAGGAACTGTTTCACACTTTGAGAGAAAAGATGAAAAAGATTGCAAAGGAGCGGCAGCTGTTTGACAAAGAGATCATGATCAACTGCCGGGCGCTGACGCCGGAGGAGGCGATTGGCGTCCAGGAAAGAACGGATCTTCCCATTCTGGTCGGAAAAGAGGTAATGATACAGGCTGAATTTGACGGCGGTATCGGACAAGCGTTTACATCGGCTCCGGCCCTGTTCAAGGGCACAATACGGGATGTTTTGGATATGGACATTGCGGGAAACGAGCATGACAGGGCCATTTTTATTGCCACGCTGAACGCCGTGACGAGAAGATGTACACTCTGTGACCGTTCCATTCACTGCAAAGACCACGGACCAAAGGATTGTGCCGGGAAAGCGATGGAATTTTTGAAGATCATTTACGGCTCAAACAGAAAAATAGCCCAGATCGGATATCAGCCTTTTCTGTTGGAAAAGCTTTCCGGGACATTTGAAAATGTGAGGGTGCTGGATCTGAATCCGGACAATGTGGGAGATATCCGTTTTGGAATCAAGGTTTTAGACGGAGTGAAAGACTATGAGGAGACGGTACTGGGATGGGCGGATCTGATCCTGTGCACGAGCAGCACATTGTGCAATGGTTCTATTGTAAATTTCCTGGATATCGGAAAGGAAGTGCTGTTTTACGGCACGACAGGAGCCGGGGCGGCAGAATTGATGGGATGGAAACGTCTCTGTTTTGCGGATTAGGAAAAATTCAGGTTTAAGATTCCATTGGGGGATTTTAAATAGATCATGGCGTTGAAAAACGAAATACGAAAAGAAAGAGAGGAGAGGAATGATGAAATTTCCAAAAAAAATGTTAGTGTGGATGTTGAGCGCATCCATGCTGTGCAGCCTTAGCGGGGTGACGGCTCTGGCAGAAGAGGCGGATGCCGGAATTACTCCGGAGAACTATGTGGAAGAGCCTGTTTCAGAGGAGCCCGCAGCAGAGGTGCCTGCTGCAGGAGAACCTGCTGCGGAGGAGACTGATGTGGCGGAAACGGCACAGGGAGAATCAGAGGCAGGGGACGCAGATGAGGAAGAAGATGCTGATGAGGGTATCGCTTCTCAGTCTGAGGATGATGGCGATGCGGAAGAAGTTCAGCTGCCTGAGAGTGAACATGATTATGCCAGCAATGAAGACCGTACCTGGGAGTACACGGCTGAAGGCGCGGATAATGGCGTGATTGTGACATTTGACGAACAGACAAAAACAGAATCCGGATGGGATTATATTTATGTTTATGACGGCAATGACAACCAGATTGGCGAATATTCGGGTACTGAACTGGCAGGAGTTTCCCTCTATGTTCCTACACAGACGGTGAAGATCCGCCTGAAGTCTGATGGCAGTGCTAATTATTGGGGATTTAAGGTTACAAGTATTACAGCCAACGGATCAACAATTGATCTTGGCTTTACTTCGGTGGAAGAGATTTCACCGGTTGAGGTCGGCGGAAGCATTTCCCCGGTTGTCCGTCTCAACGGGAACGCCCTGGAAGAAGGCGTTGATTACACCGTATCGTATGATACTACTGCTGTGGGAAGCAAGACTGCAGTTATTACGGGTATCGGAAAATACAGCGGAACGCTGAACGTTGATTTCTTCGTGTATGATGATGACAACCTGGCTGAAAGCCCGGAAGTTTCTACGGCGAACGTTCTGCTGCGCCAGGCGGGAGAGACCGGAAGCAGTTCTATTTCCTTTGACAGTGTATCGGACGCCTGGTTTAAGGCAATTGAATCTGTTACGCTGAAGCCAGTGGACAAGGACGGAAGCGATACGGATACCGGGGAAGCGGTTTATCCAAATGCGCCGAAGGAGATCACTCTTAGCGCGGAGGCTCTTAGTGTAAGCGGAAACAACATTAAGTTTACCCGTACGGCGGAAGACCCGATCGTCTATGTCATGGAGAACCATGAACCGTTAGATATTGTAGGAAGATGGAGCGCCATAACATATCCGCAGTCCCAGATATATAAGGTGACGGTAAAAGCCCGCGGTTATGAGGATTCTGTTGGCACCATGACTTATTACACAGGTACGTCTCCTGATTTTTCCATTATTATCGATGAGGACGGAGATTCAAGTACTACGAATGATCAGGAAGTAGTAAAGACCTGGACTTCGGATGAGATTGCCGAGATGGCTGAGTTCGCGAATGGCTCTTCCCAGTGCGGCATGACCGGATTCCGTACGTTCAACGGCGAAGGCGTTTCCCTTGTTGATCTGTTGGAAGATGCGGGAGTGGAAGTATCTGATGACGATTACTTCCTTCTGGATACATCCGATCATTACGGAAATACGTTTACTTACGACGAACTGTTCAACACGACCCGTTATTTCCTGAGCAGTATTTATGATGAGGATTTTGCTGATTTTTATAACAGCCTGGTTAACAGCGATGACGGTGCAGGCTCCACGATTGCTCTGCGCCGCTATCTGGCGGAACAGTGTCAAAAAAACAATTCTACTATTGAGCCGCGTATCAATGTGAACTATAATGAAGTACTGATTAACGGCGATGAACTTGAAAATGCGGTGCTGCCGACAGAAGAGAACACAGATTACAATTCCCTTGTATCTTATGAGAACCAGTACCGTTTCTTCTATGGAATTGAGCTTGTACAGGACGAAGTGGAGGTTACTTTTGATTCCCAGGGCGGCTCGGATGTAGATTCCCAGACGGTAAAGACCCATTTGATGACTTCTACCAGCAATACGACGATCAAATCCAGCTACTGGGCAAATTCCCTGGTTATTTACCGCGGCGCGGGCGAGCAGTACAAGACAGAGCCTTCCACGGCTGCTTCAAAGATCAGCGTTCCGGAAGATCCGACCCGTGAAGGATATGTTTTCGCCGGATGGTATACCGATGCAGAGTGCACGCCGGGTAATAAATTTGATTTTACGGCTGACGGTGGAACAGTTGATGTGAATACCACTCTCTATGCAAAATGGGTAGAAGAAGAAAAAGCGATCAATGTTACGGATTTTGATATTACCAATGCGGAACACGACGATGCGGATGAAGAATTGAACCAGACGATCATTGTTACGATCACTTTCAGTGATGATATCGAACTCACTTCTGATGATCTCAGTGAGGATCTTCTGGTCACGGTTGCCGGACAGGATGTCCGCGAGACCGCACGTGATATTACCTATGAAGTAAAGAATGGCAATCAGCTGGTCATCAAAATGGTATCCACTGACTGGGTGGCTATTTACAGCGGCGTCCTAGGAGTGAAAGAGAGTACCGCGGGTATTTCTCACATCGTTGCTGCGGATGACAAAGATAAAGTGATCGTGTTGAGCGATCAGCAGGATAATATTCCGATCGGTATCGTTGTAGAAAATGATGCTGTCGCAGGTACGGATACCGTTCCGGCAGACACCTATGTATCTGTTGCCCATAAGGCAAATATGCGCGGCATGTATTTCTTCCAGCTGGTAAGCATCGTTGACGGCGAAGAGACAGTGATCGGTCAGTCCGTAAGCCATGCCCATTCTTTCTACACCAGCATTGATGAAGCGGCAATTGCCGGTGCAATGGCAAATGCAGTCAACGGATTTGACGGTTATTCCACCGTTTACACAGAGGGAGATACATTCTTTGTGGTCAAGGCCGACAATGCGGTATCCGGTGAAACTCTGGCGGTCAGAATGGTCGAGAATAAAGCAGCGGTCAAGTATGGGCATGCTCCGGCTGCGGAACCGGTTATTGAGAATAAGGTGGATGCAACTGAAGCGACGGACGGTTCCTATGACCTTGTTACATACTGCTCTTTCTGCGGCGAAGAGTTAAACCGTGAGACAGTTGTCGTTCCCGCAACCGGTATCCAGGATTCTGGAAAAGACGATGTGCAGGGAACAGGTGGTAACGATCAGAACACAGACAGTAACAACCAGGGCACAGGGGATAACGTATCCTCTGCAAATGGTCAGACTGGAAGCACAAGCCAGCAGCCGGGAAAGAATACAAACATCGGGAAACCGGTGAGTGTTAAGACCGGAGATACCGCAAATGCAGGTATCTGGGCTGTTGTATTTGCCGCATGCGCAGGAGCAGTAGCTGCAGCCGTATCCAGAAAAAGAAGAGGAAATGTACGGTAATATTTAGTACAAAAAAAGCCTTATCTCCACGAAACGGGAGGTAAGGCTTTTTTATAATTTTTACAGTACTTCCGGTCTGATATGGAAAGAGAAGCTGTAATGCGTGTCATCCAGACGATATTTCTTCGCCAACTGCGGACCGCAGCTTCCGGAACCGATACCGCTCTGACGGTAATCTATACAGAATACGGTATAGCCGGATTTCTCAAGCTCGTAATTATGAGCTTTGTTAGTCAGTTCTTCTGCCGTGTACTCGGACAGGTTGAAAGAAATTGGCTGTTCATTGTAAACGGTCAGTTTGCGGCTGTCATCAGCTACGCTGACATAATCACAATTGTAGTGGCTTCCGTTCTCCTGCGGACGCAGATAATCTTCATACATGTCGGCTACATCACAGGTAAATTTGCTGATATAGCTTGCCTGATGTTTATCAATGTAGCTTTCATATGGACCGTATCCGAAGTATTCGGCCCGGTTCATTGCCTTCGGCAGGAACATACGGATTCCGAGACGGGGCAGAAATGCCTCATGTGGTTCAAACACATCTTCAATGCCATGTCTGTCCAGTTTAACCTCAGGCTGATTGAAATATTCTGAGTAGTGGCCGCGCATTACTGCATCCCGTTCAATTTCCATGGAAGATACGATCGTTCCGTCCGGGTTGATCACCCATGTCGCGGCGATATCCAGATAACGCTGGCGGTAAACCGGAGCCAGGGAAGAGGTTGTGCTGATCCTCAGGGAGCCGTCCTCCAGGTTTTCAACTGTAGTATGATAAGCTCTTGTCTGTACGCAGTCATATCCTGCATCGTACCAGAGACGTTTTACAACACGGTCATTGTCTGTCGGAGCACGCCAGATATTCATTTCCATCGGACGTTTTAAGAAGCTGTGATTCTTGTAGATCATGCTGTCAAACAATCCGGTAAGTTTGTTATATTTGTAGATAAAATTATCCCCATTGATATAGATATATCTGTCATTTTCCGTGCAGGTGACTGCCGGAGCATCTGTGCTCTCCGATTTCATCAGTTTGGACACAACCGTATTCTCATTGTCATTTAAGAATAACTGGTCAAAACCGCGCTCAAATCCGGCTTCTGTGAACGGGGCTGCATCAATCTGATGGGAGCGGATGATCACAGAGCATTTACCGTTACTGCACGGCGTGATCGGAAGACGTACAGGTTTTCTTGCCCTCGGCGCTACGTCCAGCAGATCGGTATCTCTGATCTCGCCCTCGGATATAACTTCGCCATCGCAGAGAACTTCGTAAGTCAGATACAGATAATCTTTCAGGTTTGTAAAATCCAGATTGTTCTGCAGGATGTATGTGCCGTTTGCTGCATCTTCCAAATGAACACGCACCGGGCGGTGTACATTTTTGTACTCTTTCAATCCGGTGGAAACTGTGCGGTCGGGATGGACCATTCCGTCCATACAGAAATTGCTGTCATGCGGGTATTCGCCGGAATCACCGCCGTAGTAGAATTTTCTGCGGCCATCATTTGTGGTTCCCATATAAACGCCATGATCGCACCATTCCCAGATAAAACCACCGACAAAAGCGTCGTATTGCTCCTCTAATTCATAATAATCCTCAATATCTCCGGGGCCGTTGCCCATTGCGTGGATAAATTCACACTGGATGAACGGTTTGTCCGGGTTGCTCTGAAGATAAGCGTGCATCTCCGGAATGGAAGCGTACATGCGGCTTCTGAGATCAATATTGGAGTAATCATTTTTTCCGTTGATCGGATTACGCGGACGATGCAGGGAGCCTTCATAGTGCGTCAGGCGGCTCGGGTCATAAGATTTTGTCCATGCAAGTGCATCCTCAAAAGTACAGCCGTAACCGGATTCATTGCCCATAGACCAGATGACCACGGACGGACGGTTTTTATCGCGCATTACATTTTTCTTTACCCGGTCCACAATGCTTTCTGTCCAATCCGGGTTGTCGCAGATAAACGGTGGGAACGGATGCTCGCCGCCTTCACGGTAAATATTAACGTTGTATAAATTTACTACGCCATGGATCTCCAGATCGGTTTCATCAATGACATAAAATCCATATTCGTCGCACAGCTCGTAGAATTCCGGAGCATTCGGATAGTGGCTGGTACGGATCGCATTGATATTATGCTGTTTCATCAGGCTCATATCTCTCAGTACATGCTCCATGGTTACGGCAGAGCCGACAAACGGGTCGCTGTCGTGGCGGTTTGTCCCGCGGAAGCGGATTTTTGAACCGTTCAGGTATACAACGGAATCACGAACCGTGATCTCACGGAATCCGACACGCTCACGGATACATTCTCCTTCTGTTTCCAGAGTGAGGGTGTACAGATAAGGAGCTTCCGCATTCCACAGAGTAATGTCAGATACGGAGAAAGAAATCTCGTTTCCGGTTGAAGTACCCTCTGCAACAATACATCCGCAGGCAGCAGCCAGCTTGTAGGAAACCGGAGCGGTCTCTTTTGCAAAATCCAGGCTGATCGTTACGTCTGCAGCGGTATAGTTATCTTTTAAAGCAGTTTTGATAAAGAAATCGTGCACATAATTTTCCGGCCTTGCAAGAATGAATACATCACGGAAAATACCGGAATTGCGGAACTTGTCCTGATCTTCCAGATAGCTTCCGTCGCACCATTTCAGTACGAGTACGGCAAGTTTGTTTGTCCCTTCCCTCAATGCTTCCGTAATATCGAATTCGCCTGTGGAGTGGGATACCTGATGATATCCTATGAAGGCGCCGTTCAGCCATACATAATAGCAGGAATCCACGCCTTCAAAATTCAGATGGAAGGTGGCCGTGTCTGCCGGTTTGTGGTATTCAAATACATTCACATAAGCCCCACATGGATTTTCGTGAGGTACATATGGCGGATCAAATGGGAATGGAAAACGTGTATTTGTGTACTGGTGAATATCATATCCGTGATCCTGCCAGTTGGATGGAACCGGGATCGTGTCGAATTTACCGGTACAATAATCTTCTTCGTAAAATGCTTCCTGGCAGTCGTAAATGCTGTCGAAATAGCGGAATTTCCAATCGCCGTTCAGTAATGTGAAGCGGTCGGTATCCCGTCTGTTTTTCCAGGTTTTATCCTGAACCGGAGAGGTTGGGATATAGTAGGAACGCATTGGCTCGGTATTCACAGATAAAGTGTGAATATCCTCATAGTATTTTGGGATAATCATAAAAACCTCCTTATTCATCGAAATAAAATGATGAAAAATAGTATTTGGAAAGATTTGAATTCTTTCCTAACAATTTATATTATAGTACGGAAAAAAAGTTATACAAGAAGCACGGAAAAGAAAAGTTTCAAACGCAAACATCCCGATTGAAAATGCGCATTTTTGATTAAGATAATAGAAAAAGAGCGAATGTTACAGGCAAAAACGCTTATAATAGAAAGGTACTGCTGATAAACGGATAATAGGGATCCGGTCATATTGCAGGCCCGCCGGGGCGGGCCTGCAATTTCAACGGACCGGCATGGGGAAAACTCCCCGTGCCCATCAGCGTTTATATTTTCCTTCGCAGTATTTGCAGCGGTATACTTCTTTTTCAGGATCGGTCAGATAGAAGATCTGGTCCAGTTCCTGCTCGGTGGAAGTGATACAGCGTGGATTTTTGCAGCGAATGACATTTTTTATGGATGCCGGAAGCTTCAGAGCTTTCTTTTCCACGATCTTTTCGTCCTTTATAATATTGACGGTGATATTGTGGTCAATGAATCCCAGAATGTCCAGGTCAATGGAATCGACGTCGCATTCCACTTTTAAAATATCCTTTTTGCCCATTTTATTGCTTCTGGCGTTTTTGATAATTGCTACGCCGCAGTCTGTTTCATCCAGCTTCAGGTCATGGTAGATGGAGAGACTCATACCGGCTTTAATGTGATCTAATACGTAACCTTCTTTGATTGCACCTACGTTTAACATTTATACTTCCACCTCCAGTAATGTGAGAATCAGCGCCATACGCACATAGACGCCGTATTTTGCCTGTTTGAAATAAACTGCCCTCGGATCGTCATCCACCTCTGTCGAAATCTCGTTTACTCTTGGAAGGGGATGAAGGACAAGCATATCTTCCTTTGCAAGCTTCATTTTTTCTTTGTTTAAAATATAGAAATCCTTCATGCGTACATAGTCGTCCTCATTGAAGAAACGTTCTTTCTGAACGCGGGTCATATACAGGATGTCCAGCTCCGGTATAGCGTCCTCCAGTTTTACAACCTCCTTGAAAGGAACATTGTTCTGGCTCAGGACTTCCTCACGGATATAGCTTGGTACCCGCAGTTCCTCCGGGGAGATCAGGACAAATTTTACGCCCGGATAACGGATCAGCGCATGGATCAGGGAGTGGACAGTCCGTCCGAATTTTAAATCTCCGCACAGTCCGATCGTTAAATCGCCAAGTCTTCCTTTTAAACTGTGAATGGTAAGTAAATCGGTGAGAGTCTGGGTCGGATGCTGATGTCCGCCGTCACCAGCATTTATAACGGGAATCAATGATTTCTCAGATGCAACAAGAGGAGCACCTTCTTTGGGATGACGCATAGCGCAGATGTCTGCGTAGCTGGAAATAACACGGATCGTGT
>CAZJSI010000015.1:0-27357 GCA_964548675.1 uncultured Eubacterium sp.
TGGAATATGTGGATTTTGATGTGTTGAAAAAATCCCGGCCAAAGTGGTATATGGGTTATTCGGATAACACGAATATGACGTTCTTACTGTCAACGATCTGCGATACGGCTGCGATCTACGCGCCATGTGCGGCTGCCTTTGGCATGGAACCTTGGCATCCGGCGATTCAGGATGCATTTGATGTGATCACCGGGAAGAACCTGACGGTGAGAGGGTACGATGAATATGAAAAAGAAGGGCTTAAGGATGAGGACAATCCTCTGGTGCCCTACAATGTGACAGAGCCCTGTATTAGAAAGAAAGTTCCGGATGAGGATATCCGGATGGAGGGGAGGCTGATCGGCGGCTGTCTCGATGTACTTACCCTGCTTTTGGGGACGAAGTATGATAAGGTAAAAGCGTTCACGGAAAAGTATAAAGAGGATGGTATCATCTGGTTTCTGGAAGCCTGCGACCTGAATACGATGGGTATCCGCCGGGCAATCTGGCAGATGGAACAGGCCGGATGGCTGTCTCATGCAAAGGGGTTTCTGATCGGCAGGCCGTACTGTCACGGCGAAGAATTTCTTGGCCTGGATCAATATGAGGCAGTGACCGGAATATTGGGAAAATATAATGTACCGATCCTTATGGATCTGGATATCGGACATATCCCGCCGTCCATGCCATTGATCTGTGGAAGTTATGCAAAAATAGAGTCAGTCGGAAATGATATTTCCCTGGAAATGATACTGAAATAAAGTGAGACCATCCCAGTATCAGTAAAAAAAGCGATGGTTCAGCGGATAACCTGAACCATCGCTGTTTTTATGTAATTACAGGAAACGTCATAAATTTTTTATGACCGCTTTTTGCTGTAAACGCAGAATCTTCCCTGCAAAAAGCGTGCGCATTTTTCCGGAAGATATGCATGGCAGAAATCTACCGTGACAGGATCATCTTGCAGATCGGATTTCCCATGGAGGAAAATTTCTGCTCGTACTCGGTCATGACATTTCCGTCATTTAACACTGCATCGTGGTGCAAATCCCATGTAAATGCGTCCAGATTCCATCCGGCAGGCTCAACCTGCTCTAAGGAAAATTGGAATAAATCTTTGTTGTCGGTTTTAAATTCCACCCGCCCGTCTTTTTTTAAGATCCTATCATACCGTTTCAGAAACTCCTGTGATGTCAGACGGCGTTTTGCGTGACGGTCCTTGGGCCACGGGTCGGAGAAATTCAGGTAAATTCTGTCTACTTCGTCTTTTTGAAACATTGAACAGATGTTTTCTGCATCCATGCGAATGAAGCGGAGATTGGAGGGCTGTATTTCCATTGCATCTACCTTTTCCAGAGCGCGTACCAGTACACTGGAATATTTTTCGATGCCGATATAGTTAATGTCGGGGTTTTGGACGGCAAGAGTGGTGATAAACTGGCCTTTTCCCATACCGACTTCGATAAAGACAGGATGATCATTACCGAAAATATTGTGCCAGTTTCCGGCCTGGGGCTGCTCTTCTAAAAAACATAATTTATGGTCGGCTATTGTTTCACGTGATCCGGGAACATTTCGTAATCTCATATAAAACCTCTCTCATATTTGTAGTCGACACCTATTTTACTATAAATGGAGAGAAAAAGGAAGTTGCTATTTTACCTTCATTTTCCGAAATTCTTTGACTAAATGTGCGCTATATGGCATACTTAAAATAGCGTGTTAATTGGGTAATAAAATAAAAAACTAAATGGAGTATAAATATGAAAAGACTATGTAAAAAGCTGGCGGGGATGTTTTTCTGTATAACAGTGGCCGCGGGATGTCTGGGCGTTATTCCGGCATCTGCAGAAGAGACACAGGTATCCTGGCCGGACGGGCCTGAAATAGAAGCGCCCTATGCAATTGTCATGGAAGCGTCCACCGGAACCGTTTTATATGAGAAAGAGGCAGATACACAGAGCTATCCGGCAAGTATCACAAAGATTATGACAACACTGTTGGCGTTGGAAAACAGTTCTCTGGATGAGGTTGTTACTTTTTCCTCGGATGCGGTTTATAATAGTTATGGATCCGGCATAGCGAGAGATGTGGGAGAGCAGATGACGATGGAGCAGTGTCTCTATGCGGTTATGCTGGAATCGGCAAATGAGTGTTCCTATGCGGTGGCCGAGCATGTGGGCGGAGGCGATTATCAGACGTTTATCGACATGATGAACGAGAAAGCGCAGGAGGTGGGATGCACCAACACCCATTTTAACAATTGTAATGGATTGCCGGATGAACAGCACATTACAACCTGCCGCGATATGGCGCTGATCTCCAGGGCGGCGCTTCAGAACAGTATGTTTCGGAAGATTGTCGGCACTGTGAGATACCAGATTCCGCCGACAAACAAACACGATGTGGAAACTCCGCTCAATAACCATCATCAGATGATCAGTGCAAACGAAACGAGAAAGAATTTATATGAGTATTGTATCGGCGGAAAGACCGGATGGACGGAGGCCGCAGGAAATACATTGGTATCCTTTGCCGAGAAAGACGGAATGACGTTGATCTGTGTTGTGATGAAATGTCCGACAGGAGGCCAATACAGCAGTACGCGGACATTGTTTGATTATTGTTTTGAAAATTTTAAAATGTTTAACGTGGCTCAAAATGAGACCAGATATGAAAATCAGCAGAATCGGGAAACCGGTTTATTTGTGGAGGGAGACGCTTTTGCAAAGTTGGATACGGAGGCTCAGATCGTGCTTCCTGCAACTGCGGAATTTTCAAATACGGAAATACAGGTCAGTTATGATAATGCCGCGGATGAGGTATTCGGTACCCTGGTATATACTTACGGCGGCCGTCAGGTAGGAACGGCGGATGTGGTGGCGACCGGCGTCACCGTCACTCCTTATGAATTTGGCGCGCATGCGGGTGAGGGTGAAGATCAGGCGCAGACAGAGGAAACAGATTCGGCGCAGGCAGAGGAAGTGCAGCAGGAAAAAGGGGACAAGTCTGACAGAGAAAAAATTTCCATAAAGAAAATTTCCGTAACAAATTTGGATATCAGTAAGAAAAAGATATGTCTGATCCTGGGCGCTGTCGGAGCCGCTATTGTTATTCTGCTTCTGGTCTGGTATTTTTATAACAATATGTACCGCATTTGGCGCAGAAGGCGCGGACAGGAAAAGCGTTATAAAACAATTAAAAATAATCGCAAGTGGAATCGCCGGGGCGGAAGCCGCAGATAGAATTTAGCATAAAAATTCTGTCGCTATGAAAGTTACGGGATTTTTTGTGGATAGAGGGAGGTATTATATGCCAATACATGTAACAAGTGAGATAGGGACGTTAAAAAGAGTAATGCTTCATCGTCCGGGAGCTGAGTTGGAGCATCTTGTTCCGGAGGAATTAGAACGGCTTCTGTTTGATGATATTCCTTATTTGAAAGTCGCCCGGCAGGAGCACGATATTTTTGCCGGGGTTTTGCGGGATAATGGGGTGGAAGTGGTTTATCTTGAGGAACTGATGGCAGAAACGCTGCAGCAGAATCCTGAGATAAAGGAGAGCTTTGTCAAAGATTTTATTTATGATGCGGGCCCGGTTGCCCATTCCATGGAAAAGGAACTGAGAACTTATCTGATGGGGATATCGGATGAAAAGCAGTTAGTACAGAAAATGATGTGCGGTATCAGTCAGAAAGAGATGGGAGGCGTATCGCAAAATACTCTGGCGGGGGTGATCAATAACAGCGAGCGGTTCATTCTTGATCCGATCCCGAATCTGTATTTTACGCGGGATGCCTTTGCGTGTATCGGGGAAGGGGTCAGCATTAATCATATGTATTCTGCTACGCGCCGCAGGGAAACGATATTTGGCAGCTACATTTTGCGATACCATCATGAATATAAAGGACAGATGCCTTTATATTATAAAAGGGAGGACCTGTTTAATATTGAGGGCGGCGATATACTCAATCTGAATGAGCGTTTGCTGATGGTGGGCATTTCCCAGAGAACTGCGCCGGAGGCGGTGGAGACTTTGGCAAAGCGGATATTTGCGGATAAAAATGCGAAAATAGAGACGATTTTAGCTGTGGATATCCCAAATATGAGAGCTTTTATGCATTTGGATACTGTGCTGACCCAGGTGGACTATGAAAAATTTACCGTGTATCCGGGAATACTGGACAGCCTGCGTATATTTGAGATCAGGCCGGGGGCCGAAGCTGACAAACTTTCCATAAAGGAACTTCATCATAGACTGGATGTGGTGCTTGCCGAATATACGAATCTGGATAAAGTGAACCTGATCCAGTGTGGCGGAAGGGACAGGATTGCTGCCGAGAGGGAACAGTGGAATGACGGTTCCAACACATTGTGCATTGCACCGGGAAAGGTTATCGTATATGACCGGAATAATATAACCAATGAGGTTTTGCGCAGTAAGGGAGTGGACGTGTTGGAGATTCCGAGTTCAGAATTATCCAGAGGACGGGGAGGCCCGCACTGCATGAGCATGCCGTTATGGCGTGAAGATATATCAGATGTGAAATGACTCCCGCCTCTGCAGAGGGTGAGTAAATAGAATAAAGTATATCAAATGTGAGATGACTCCCGCTTCTGCAGATGGTGAGTGAATAGCATAAAAGTATATTGGCTGCATACCGGATAAAAGTTTCGGCGTGCAGCCTTTTTGCGTTAAGTAAGAGAGCCTATTCTACTGTAGGAAATTTCAGATTTTTGTATTTTGCATAGCGTTCCTGAACGACAGGCATATTTTCGAAGAAATTAATACGTGTGGCAATGATCTCTTCCAGATGTTTGTCGCGGCACTCATTGACATTTCTGTCGCGGCATAAACCGTCTTCTGCGATGACGAATCTTACTTTCCCGTCGGCATCCTTTACCAGATCGCCGCCGGCACCGCATACCGCACACTCAAACGGCCATTGGATGCCATCCCAATGAGGCTCCCCGCGGAAGATCAGGCCGCCGTGGCAGTTTGGACACAATCCCTGATCCGGGTCGCCCAGCCAGCCTCTGTCTTCAATGGGAGTATTGATCGCTTTGATAATGTTTTCCCCCATCTGATGTGCCCGCGCGATCTGCTCATCCCGCAGAAGTACATTACCCGGACGTCCGACTCTGGTAGACATAAACTGGTCTACTACCTGTATCGACTGGGTGAACATGGAAGCTGCCATTGTTTCCAATGTCAGGCCCTGCCAGTCGTGACAGGAACCGCCTACTGCGATCAGGCCGGCAACACAGTGCGGATCCTCTTTTACGGAACCGATCTTTAACAGGAAAGATAGTTCATACGCGAGAAAACGCTGTGCAAAACGTGTGTATACGGAGCTTGGCATCAGATCGTAGGTGGGAACGCCGATGATGACGCCGTTTTGCTGCTGCATGGCTGTGATCAGTTTATCTACATCATCTTTTTCTTTCAGAACGCATCCCCTGTATTCGCCTTTGCCCATAGCGACATCGCCCATGCTCATGGTACACCCTTCGCATCCTGTACACGGAAGAATATTGTAGTCAAACAGATTGATCAATGTCACTTCGGCTCCCGCTTCCTGACAGGCGAGCAGGGCTTCTTTTACCAGTATTTCGCTGTTACCGTTGTGGCGTCCGGCCACGATACCCATAACTTTCATAAATAGATCCTCCTTAAAACCCTAGATTTTTGTTGCTACAAGTGTATCATGAAAATTGACGCAAGCCCAGTTTTGTACTTTCGAACGTACATGCAAAAGATTTATAAGGTCATGCCTTCTGGTTATAGATATATTGCTTTTTGGTTATGGAAATGATATGCTGTTTTTATGAGCGGAGGGATGAGATATGACTTTTAACCAGATCCAATATTTTATAACCGTTGCAGAGTGCCTGAGCTTTACCGAGGCTGCAAAATGTTTATTTATTACCCAGCCTGCCCTGAGCCGTCAGATCAGTGCGATGGAGGAGGAGATTGGAACGAAATTGTTTGTCAGGGATAAAAAGAAATTGAAATTGACGCCGGGAGGAAGCCTTCTCTATAATCGGCTGCCGGAAATACTGGATACCTATGCAAAGGCAGTTTATGATGCAAGAACAGCGAACGAGGGGTATGAAGGAAAGCTTCGCATCGGATTTTTGGATATTTATGATATTTCAGATCTGTTTTTCGGTGTAATTGGTGAATTTCGTAAAACATACGCAAATATACAGTTGACGTTGGAGCGTTTCTCCCTGGGAGAATTGTCTGAACATTTATATGACCAAAGTCTTGATCTGATTCTTACGTATGGTTTTTCTCTGTTTGATAAACCGGATCTGGTGACAGTCAATGTACAGAAGTTTGATTCCTGCATTATGTTAAGTAAAAACCATCCTCTGGCAAATAAAGAGAATCTGCGTCTGGAAGAGTTAAGGGAAGAGCGTTTTGTGCAGCTCGGTCCGAAAGCCAGTGAGGAGGGATATGAATATATTACAAATCTTTGCGCAAAGTGCGGCCTGCATCCTAATATTGTGCAGGTGAATAAAATGGATGACATTATGTTATGGGTGCAGACAGGAAACGGGGTAGCCATAACCTCAAATCGGACGATTGAAAAGCAGAATCCTTATGTGGTGATTCGGGAGATCGATCTTGCGGAGGCGAAGGGCCATGATGTGACGATGGCGTGGCATAAAAGTAATTATAATCCGGCAATTGCCATTTTTATGCAAATATTGGAACAAAATATAAAAAGAAATTGGGATAATCGAAAAAAGGAATAAAAAAAATATAAAATTTTTATTAAAACAAGCAAAAATATTTAAAAAACAAGCAAAAACAGCTTTGTGACAAGGGGGATGTATGAAGATGGGGCCAAATTGATGCAAAAAATGCATAAATGCCCACTTTTTTGTGCAATTTTCATACATTTTTGGGCTAAAAACGACGGATATTTGTACAAAGTGATTTGACTTTTCACGGTCTTTATACTATGATGAGGGGGATGGTTTTATTGGGAAGCAGAAAGAGCGAAGGTGGTAAAACGTTGTCCGGTTTATAGGTTTCCGCGGTCAAATAACCTAAATACATAATATAAGGAGATTCAATTTATGGAAAAGAAAAAAACTGGCGCTCTTAATTTGGGTGCAAAAGGATTTGTAGTAGTCATTCTGGCGTTTCTTTCATGTTATCTGTATTCAGCCCTTACATCTGATTCATTGAATGTTACAGTTAATGTTTTCGGTGCGATGGGACTTAACGTGAATGTTATCTATATTTTGTCATCTGTGGCAACAATCTGTGGTATCATAGGATCCATTGTGTTTGGTAAAATTTCAGCAGGCAGACTGCGTGTTACCTGGGCTGTAGCTATGATCCTGACAGGCGTATTTGCGTTGATATGGTCACGTGCAGCAGGCGCGGCAATATCAGGAAATCCGAGCCTGGGTCTTATACTGTATGCTATCGGCTATCTGGCATGCTATACATTGGTACTGGTTTCCGCTATGCTGATGAGTTTTAATGTTATGGCAAACTGGTTCCCGAGAAAACGTGGCGTTGCACTTGGTATCGCAACCGCAGGTTTCCCGCTTTCCGCAGCTACCACAACCGCTGTCTGCGCAGGTTTTGCAGCCAACATCGGTATGTTCTATGTGGTTTATGGTATTATTGCTATTATTATCGGTATTGTTATCTTCCTGTTTGTAAGAGATTACCCGGAAGAGAAAGGTGCATATCCGGATAACGATAAGGATTATGATTTTGAGGCAGCTAAGAGAGAACATCAGGCAAGCCTTGAGTACTTAAAGACTTCTAAATGGACGATCGGCAAACTTCTGAAAACAGGACGTATCTGGCAGATCTGGATCGGTATCTGTATCACAGGTTTCCTTTCCATGGGTATTATGGCAAACTTCCTGAATAAGTTTGTGGAACAGGGATATGTTGAGGGCCAGATCTTTGGTATGCTGGCAATCGTTGGTATCGTAGCAATTCCGGGTTCTGTATTTGTAGGATGGCTGGATGTTAAGATCGGTACAAAGGGTGCAGCTATCGTAGTAGGCGTTCTGGCAGTTGCAGCAGTAGCTTTGAATATTCCGAATATTACGCCGTTCCATTATATTTCACTTCCTCTGTTGGCTGTTATGCTTGGTGGTTCCTCCAACATGATGACATCTGTCACAGCAGCTATCTGGGGACGTTACGATTTCCAGAATGCATTCCGTGTTATTCAGCCGTTGAATGCGATCATGACAGGTATCGGTATCACAGTAGTTGGTATTGTTGGAAAGAATATCAATTATCTGGCAGCTTACAAAGTAATGCTCGGTATGGCTATCGTTGCTCTGATCGTTACTATCTTACTGAAAGTAGAACCGATCGATAAGGACGTAAGATAGAGGATGAATTGTTATTAACCTTTGCGTAAGATCAAATCCCTATAAAAATTAGAAAGCAAAAATGGAGAAGTGGTGCAGCGAGCCTGCACCACTTCTTTGGCTTGTCAGCAGGGGAAAAGTTCTTGAAAAATGGTGGGATATGTAATAGGATAGATAGAACAAAGATACAAAATATCATTATGGAGAATGCGGAGTTTAAACAGACCGCTTTTGGTTATCTTGTTAAACTCAGAAAATAGAATGGAAAAATATCTGGATGAAGCATTAGCGGCATATAGTAAAAGCGACTACTACCCCTTTCACATGCCGGGACATAAGCGGCAGAAGCTGGGGGACTGGCTGCCGGAAGAAATTGACATTACAGAAATTGAAGGCTTTGATAACCTGCATCATGCCCAGGGCATTATAAAGGAAATGCAGGAGAGGATTGCCGGAATTTTCGGGGCGGATTGCAGTTTTTTGCTGGTCAATGGGAGTACGTCAGGCCTGTTGGCAGCTATTTGCGGATCGGTAAAAAAGGGCAGCCGGGTTCTTATCGGCAGAAACAGTCATAAAGCGGTGTATCATGCAGCTTACTTGATGGAACTGAAAGTGGAATATCTGTATCCGAAGCGGACTGAGTTTGGAATCCAGGGGAGTATTGCTCCGGATCAGGTGGAAGAAAAACTGCGTAAATTCCCGGATACGGCGGCGGTTGTCATCACATCCCCGACTTACGACGGAGTTGTGTCTGATATAAAAGCGATTGCAGAAATTGTCCACGCTCATGAGATACCTCTGATCGTGGATGAGGCTCATGGAGCACACTTTGGTTTTTCGGCGGGATTTCCTCAAAAGGCATTGGCACTGGGGGCTGACTTGTGTATTGAAAGTTTACATAAGACGCTTCCGTCTTATACGCAGACGGCTGTGCTTCATGTGGGGAATACAAAATTAGTGGATCTGGAGCGAGTGAAACGCTATCTTGGCATTTACCAGTCCAGTTCGCCTTCCTATGTTCTGATGGCGGGAATGGACCGGTGTGCCCGGATGCTGCAGCAGCATGGAGAGGAATTGTTTCAGGAATTTGAGCGCCGTTTGGAAACATTTTACAGAGCCTGTGAGAAATTCCGGAGAGTGCAGGTTTTCCCCTATCAAAACAGGGATGCGGGAATCTGGGCAAAGGATGTATCAAAAATTCTGATCTCCGGGGAAAAGGCTGGATTTAACGGGCAGCAGCTATATGATCTGCTTTTAAACAGATATCATTTGCAGATGGAGATGGCATCAGGGCATTATGTGACAGCTTTGACATCTGTCATGGATACAGATGAGGGATTTGAGCGGCTGTTTGGGGCGCTGCAGGAAGTGGATGAGATGGGCGCAGCTTTGACGCGGGCAGGAGTTTCGGCGTCGGATGAGTATTTGAAGCAGGCGGCTGCCCCGGAAGTGGATGATAGCTTATCGCAGGATAGTGTCTGCGCACAGGGCAACAGTTCCCTGGCAGATGGTATTCTTACCCCTGAGGAAATTTATCAGCCAAGAGAGAAGCGGATGGAAATATTTGAGGCGATGGAAGCAGAGAAGCAGAGCGCGGGCTTAAGTGAGTCGGCAGGTTTGGTTTCCGGGGAGTTTATTTATCTGTACCCGCCGGGTATTCCGCTGGCGGCTCCCGGAGAAATCATTACCGGGGAACTGTTGGAAGTGATTTCAGTTTGTCAAAAACGCGGCATGCAGGTGCAGGGAATGGCAGATATGGATGGCAAGGTACTGCAGGTGGTATTTGGGAAACCGGACGGTACAGGAATTGCCTGAAAAATGACACTGCGTATCTTTACAATTCTGTAAAAAATGTACTATACTATATCAGATTGGAAGGAGATATGTTCATGGGAAAAATATTTTGCCTGATGGGAAAGAGTGCATCGGGGAAAGATACAATATATAACCGTCTGCTGAAATCGGAGCCGCTGCGGCATGTGGTACCCTATACGACAAGGCCGATCCGCTCGGGGGAGACAGACGGGGAGACATACTTTTTCTGTACGGAGGAAAAAGCGGATGCGCTGGAAAGATCAGGAAAGATCATCGAATTGCGATCTTATCATACGGTTCATGGCGTCTGGAAGTATTTTACCGCCGATGACGGGCAGATCAGCCTGGAGCAGAACAATTATCTCATGATCGGTACGCTGGAAGCATATGAAAAGATCCGGGCGTATTTTGGAGAGGACCGGGTATGTCCGGTCTATATATGGGTGGATGACGGGGTTCGCCTGCAGCGCGCTCTGGAGAGAGAGCGGAGACAGGAGCATCCGAAATATGCAGAGATGTGCAGGAGATTTTTGGCAGATGAGGAGGATTTTTCCGAGGAGAACCTTGAAAAAAATCGGATCAGGATACGATTTGAAAATACGGATATAGAATCCGTTTTGCCAAAAATCCAACATTATATCAGATGTGAGATGACTCCCGCCTCCACAGGCGGCGAGTAACAAATCAGTATCAGCGGGAGACGGATATGGCAGTAACAAATCAGTATCAGCAGGAGGCGGATATGGCGAGTAGCAAATTGGTATCAGCGGGAGGCGGATATGGCAGGATTTAAGGAGATTACAGGCCATGAACAGATCATTGCCCATCTGAAAAGCGCAATTGCTCTGGACAAGGTATCCCATGCATATATTTTAAACGGGCCGGAAAGGTCCGGAAAGCGTATGCTGGCAGAAGCTTTTGCAATGGCGCTGCAGTGTGAGACAGTGCAGAATATGCTCCGTGAGCAGGAAGAACTTGAAGATCCGGCGTACATGGAGGCTGCGATAGAGCCGTGTATGCAGTGCCGTTCCTGCAGGCAGGCATTGGGAAAAAACCAGCCGGATATTCTTTATCTGACACATGAGAAACCGAATACGATTTCCGTGGATGATGTGCGGCGCCAGATCAACCAGGATATCAGCGTAAAGCCTTACAGCAGCAAATACAAAATATATATTGTGGATGAGGCGGAGAAGATGAATGTGCAGGCGCAGAACGCGCTGCTGAAAACAATTGAGGAGCCGCCCGCTTATGCGGTTATATTACTTTTGACCACGAATGCAGATGCTTTTTTGCCCACGATCCGTTCGAGGTGCGTTGCGCTGGAACTGAAGGCTGTGGAGGACAGGAAAGTCCGGGAATTTCTCATGCGGAGCTGTCAGGTGCCGGACTACAAGGCGGATATCTGTGTGGCGTTTGCCCAGGGAAATGTGGGGCGGGCGATGATGCTGGCCGCTTCGGAGAGGTTTAATGAGCTGAAAGATTTTACGGTTCAGCTTTTGAGAAGGCTGGGAGATATTCCCGACTATGATCTGCTGCAGGAGATAAAGCCGCTGAACGATTTCAAAGAAGATATTCAGGATTTTTTTGATTTGCTTTTGCTTTGGTATCGGGATGTGTTATTATATAAAGCATCCGGGCAGGAGACGCGCCTTGTTTTCCAGGAGCAGTCCTATGAGGTAAAACAGCAGGCGGATAAAAGTTCCTATCCGGGAGTACAGAACATTTTGGAAGCAATCGAAACGGCGGGAAAGCGTATTCGTGCAAATGTGAATTTTGAACTTACGCTGGAACTGCTATTGTTGAAAATTAAGGAGAATATACTATGATAAAAGTTGTTGGAGTCCGATTCCGCCAGGCAGGGAAAGTTTATTATTTTGACCCGAAAAACCTGAAGATGGGAGCGGGAAGCCACGTAATCGTAGAGACGGCGAGAGGCGTGGAATATGGAACGGTCATCATTGCTCCGAAAGAGGTGGAGGATGACAAGGTGGTACAGCCATTAAAAGCGGTTATCCGCGTGGCGACACCGGAGGATGACCGGATTGAGGAAAGGAATCATGAAAAGGAGAAAGAAGCTTATAAAATCTGTCTCGAAAAAATAGCGAAGCATGGCCTGGAGATGAAGCTGGTCCAGGCAGAATATACCTTTGACAATAATAAGCTGCTCTTTTATTTTACTGCGGACGGCAGAATCGATTTCCGTGAGCTTGTAAAGGATCTGGCGAGTGTGTTCCGGACCCGTATCGAGCTTCGCCAGATCGGCGTGAGGGACGAGACAAAGATTTTGGGAGGAATCGGAATCTGCGGACGTCCGTTATGCTGTCACACGTTTCTCTCTGAATTTGCACCGGTTTCCATCAAGATGGCAAAGGAGCAGAATTTGTCCCTGAACCCGACAAAGATTTCCGGTGTCTGCGGCAGACTGATGTGCTGCCTGAAAAATGAAGAGGAGACCTATGAATACCTGAACAGCCGCCTGCCGAATGTCGGTGACCGTGTGACTACATTTGACGGGTTCAAAGGCGAAGTCCAGAGTGTAAGCGTCCTTCGCCAGTTAGTGAAAGTGATCGTGGATCTGGGTGACGAGAAAGAGATCCGGGAATATCCGGTGAAGCAGTTGAAATTCCGATCCAAACGCCGCAGGGATAACGAGAGGCTCTCCAAAGAGGAAATGCGTCAGCTGGCAACGTTGGAGGACAAGGGAGGAAAATCCAAGTTAAATGAGTAATCTATTGCCGGGAGAACGGATTGATGAACTTCAGAGAAACGGATATCAGATCATTCAGAATCCGGAGAAATTCTGTTTTGGTATGGATGCGGTACTGCTGTCCGGTTTTGCAAAGGCAAAACCGGGGGAACGGTGTCTGGATCTTGGGTGTGGAAATGGGATCATACCGATTCTCATGGAGGCAAAGACAAAAGGAGAACACTTTACGGGACTTGAGATACAGCCCTACAGTGCCGACATGGCGCGGCGCAGCGTATGCCTGAATCATCTGGAAGAGAAAGTCGAAATTGTAGAAGGCGATATCAGGAATGCTTCCGATCTTTTTGGAGCATCGTCGTTTCATGTGGTCACCAGTAATCCGCCATATATGACGGCTCGGCATGGACTGACCAATCAGGATGAGGCAAGGACGATAGCGCGGCATGAGGTGCTGTGTAATCTGGAAGACATCATCCGCCAGAGTGCGAAACTGCTGATGCCCTCCGGACGGCTTTATATGGTGCACCGACCGTTTCGCCTTGCGGAGATTATTTCTCTGATGGTGCAGTACAGGATTGAGCCCAAGCGGATGCGTCTGGTATATCCTTATGTGGACCGGGAGCCAAATATGGTTCTGATCGAGGGGCTGCGGGGAGGAAAATCCCGGATGACAGTGGAAAAGCCTCTGATCGTATACAAAGAGCCGGGGAAATATACGGATGAAATTTATGATGTATATGGATATTAAAAGATAGGAAAAGGAGATAAGGACAATGAAAGAATTTACTTACGTGATCACAGATCCGGCAGGTATGCATGCACGTCCTGCAGGAGAGTTTGCAAAAACTGCGAAAGGTTTTTCATCCTCTGTGAAGATTTCCAAAAACGGAAAAGCGGCGGATGCGAAAAAACTGTTTGGCATAATGTCTCTCGGCGTGAAACAGGGTGAGGAAGTCCTGATTCAGGTAGAAGGCGAAGATGAGGCAGCGGCAACTCCGGTGCTGGAAGCTTTTTTGAAGGAAAATTTATGATCTGATGCGGAGCATATTATAGGAATCGTTTGGCGAATCATCCGCAGTCAGGAATTAAGGAGGCGATAAAGATGCCGGGAAAATTATTTTTATGTGCGACACCGATCGGGAACCTGGAAGATATTACCCTGCGGGTGCTGAGGACGCTGCAGGAAGTGGATCTGATCGCTGCGGAGGATACGCGCAATTCGATTCATCTGCTAAATCATTTTGATATAAAAACCCCCTTGACCAGTTATCATGAATATAATAAAATCGATAAAGCATACCAATTAGTGGAAAAAATGCGTTCCGGTTTGAATGTCGCACTTATTACCGATGCCGGAACCCCGGGAATTTCCGATCCCGGGGAAGATTTGGTACGTATCTGCTATGAGCAGGGTATTGAAGTTACTTCACTGCCGGGAGCGGCAGCCTGTGTGACGGCTCTTACATTGTCAGGGCTTCCTACCAGACGGTTTTCTTTTGAGGCGTTTCTTCCAAAGGATAAAAAAGAGAGGGCGGCTGTGCTGGAAGAGCTGAAAAATGATACACGAACCCTGATCGTGTATGAAGCGCCCCATCATCTGACCGCTACGCTGAAGGAACTGTGGGCGGTTCTGGGAGATCGGGATATTACAGTCTGCCGGGAACTGACGAAGAAGTTTGAGACGGTTTTCCGAACTACTTTTTCCGGAGCGGTCGCGTATTATGAGGCGAATGAAGTGAGGGGAGAGTGCGTCATCGTCATAAATGGAAAAGACAGGCGTGAACTGGTGAAGGAAGCACAGCAGGAGTGGGAGCGCATGTCAGTGGAAGAACATATGGAGTATTATACTTCCCAGGGCATGGACCGCAAAGCTGCCATGAAACAGGTGGCAAAGGACAGAGGCGTGGGAAAACGGGAGATTTACCAGCTATTGCTGGGAGAATAAATACCTGTATTCCTGAGGCGGGGGATTTTCTCTAAAATATTGTATTGGGCGGAATATTTTCAATTCGATATATGGAGATGAGGATATGACGAAAGATTTAACAGTTGGAAAACCGCTGCAGCTTATTTTACAGTTTTCAATCCCGTTGGTGTTCGGGAACTTATTTCAGCAGATGTATAACATGGTAGATACGATCATAGTGGGACGTTATCTGGGACTTAATGCATTGACCTCGGTAGGTTCAACGACGTCGATCAATTTTCTGATCATTGGATTTTGTCTTGGGACGTGTGCGGGACTTGCGGTGCCTATTGCACAGCAGTTCGGGGCAAAGGATTACGGAAGAATGCGTTCTTTTATGATGAATGCGGCTTATGTATCAATCGGTCTGGCTGTAATTCTCACATTAGTGACGTGTTTGCTGTGTGATAATATATTGATATGGATGAAAACGCCGGAGGAATTTTATCAGGGAGCATACGACTATCTGTTTGTGATATTCCTGGGTATTCCCTTTACATTTTTATACAATGTGGTTTCCGGCATTATCCGGGCCTTGGGAGATTCCAAAACGCCGTTTTATTTTCTGGTATTGTCTACTGTGCTCAATGTTTGTCTCGATCTTTTGTTTATCATTGTATTTCAGATGGGGACGGCCGGAGCGGCGTGGGCGACAATTCTTGCACAGGCGGCAGCCGGAGTCTTGTGTTTTTTCTATATGAAGTGTAAATATGAGGTCCTGAAAACAAACAGGCAGGAGTGGAAGTTTCGTCCGGATTACATAAAGATATTATTTGTCATGGGAGTACCGATGGGGCTTCAGTATTCCATTACGGCTATTGGCAGTATCATGCTGCAGAGTGCGGTGAATGGGCTGGGAGCAGTATATGTGTCTGCTTACACGACGGCCCTCAAGGTAAAGCAGCTTGCAATGTGCCCGTATGATGCGTTTGCAACGGCCAGTGCGACTTTCGGAAGTCAGAACCTGGGAGCCGGTCAGATCAAGCGTATTAAAGAGGGATTAACCAGCGGTATTTTTGTCGCTGTTATTTATTCCATCGGCATAGGCCTTGTACTTATCTTTGCCGGATCCAAAATAGCGATGCTTTTTATCAGCGGAAGCGAGACGGAAGTTTTGGGATATGTACAGAAAATTCTGACCTGCGCGGGATTCTTTTATTTCTTCCTGGCTATCCTGAATTGTACCAGACAGACAATACAGGGCTTAGGTTACAGTGCGGTAGCAATGTTTGCGGGGTGCAGTGAATTGGCAGCCCGGGGAGTGATGTCGCTTTTTGTCATTCCGACATTTGGTTTTATTGCAGTATGCTTTACTGACCAGTTGGCGTGGATCGCGGCCACATCGGTGGTTGTCCCGGTATTCCTTGCCATAATAAAACGGTTGGAAAAGAGGATACAGACGATAGAACAGAGATGAGATGATCATACGGCGTAACAGATAAATACTACCGGTCAGACGTGAACGTTAGAATACAGATGTAAGAAGTTCACATAAGCCGGTAGTTTTTTGTGTCCGTTTTATTCATTTGATTCATAAGATTTATAATAGGATGGCAGATACTCTTTGATGATGTCAAAGGGCGCCGGCCCGATTTCCAACACAGCCTGATGGAAGCTTTTGGCGGAGTAATTTTCACCGTACAGTTCTTTGGCATAGTTCTCCAGTGAGAGGAATTCCAGATATCCGATATAATATTTCAGATAGTGGGCAGGTTCTTCCACGATAAGTTCAAAAATATCCCGAACAGCAGACTCGTCGGTGATTCCAAAATCAGAAAAGAACCCGTAAGTATCGGTGTAAGACCAGCCATCGTAATGGATGCCCATATCAGCGGTGGCGTACAGGCTCAGGATAGCGGACTGATCAAGGGCAAGCAGCGCGGCGGCATCCTCCGGTATATCTGCATACTGATAGGATTTCATCTCCACATAGGTTGCCCAGCCCTCGGAATATCCGGCACATCCAAACAGAGAACGGATGGGGGCAGGAGCCGAGTCATGAAATACCACATTCTGGTACAGATGTCCCGGATACCCTTCATGTGCCAGTGTAGTAAACAGCCGGATACCTTCATAACCATTCTTTTGATTAATGTAAATGGAGTTTTCTTCCAGATGGTCCATTGGCGAGGTCAGATAAAATGCAGGGGCAAGATAATCCTCCATTGCTTCATCCACATATTTTATCGTGCTCTGACAGTCCGGCGGAGCCGGAAAATCATCCAGTATAGCGTTTTTCAGAAGTTCTATCATTTCTTCCGGTGTGGTACAGGGAGCGTCGGCTTCCTTGATCTCATCTTCCAATCCGGGATTGGCCGTGAGCAGAACCGCAGCCTCAGCCAGATCGGAAATTCTCTGGTTTTCCGTTCTTTCTTTCAATTCATCGACGGAATCACTGCTCCCTGTTGATTCGCGTACCAGGTATTCGTAATAGGATTTCCCGTCATTAAATGCACAAAGCCCCGCCGGATTTGTGCCTGTTTCCTTTAGCTCGGTAAGAGACTCTGCTATATTTTGAAAAGCAGGAAGCACTTTTTCCAGAATAATGGCCTGATTTTGTTTCTGATAATCAATTCTTTCGTTTTTTGTCAGAGCTTTGAGAGAATCTGTTTTTTCATTAAAAGTATAGATCAGATAGTTCTCCTCTCCGGATGCGGCGAAATCTGTACATTGGGAGATGATCTTGTCTGCGGCAAAATCGGACATAAAGAGTCCGGCCTCTGATTTTTCGCGTTCATACTGACAGATATCTGCAAAAAAGTCCGGTATGCTGGATAAAAGGGAGAGATAGTCCATGACATCTTGTGCATCCTGAAAAGTGTATTCTGCCAGTAAAATGGGAAGCTCCGACTGAATCCCGGTGGAAGGCCGCAGCGGTTCTTCATAATAAGAGAAAGAGGCGGCTTCTTCTGCCAGCGCCAGGGAATCATTCAATATGTCAAGTGTAAGGCGGTTATTCACAGAGAGTTCGTCAGCGTTAAATTGTTCCAGGACCTGGCTGATATTTTCTGCAAATGCAGCCGTCTGAAGCGGGGTTTCTGCGGAGTATTCTCCCAGAGATGTGCTGTATTCGGTGATGCCGAAGCTCTCCGGGGATTCAAGCGTGTAGTGCAGGTTTAACAGATTGGCGGCAGCTTCCTGGCGGAACAGTTCATCTGTGCAGGCAGAGAAAGAAAGGTCGGCGCTGCCGTATTCTGATGAATATGTACCTGAATTGTCAGGAAGAGGAACTTTTTTGGATAAGGAATCCTCGTTGTCACAGTTCTTTGAGATTATTGTGCACAGCAGAGCGAATATCAGAAGGATAAAAGCGGCTGCTGCGGATAAACTGATTTTTCTTGTGAAGCGTTTCATGGGCTGTCCGTTGTTTTGTTTTTATTATCGTATGCGGGAAAAGCGGTTTTCAGTACAGTTCATGAAAATCATACTTGGTTTTGTTCCCGATTTATTGTATAATAAGATTGTTCTATATTCAAAATATTTTATATACAAAATAATTAACACTTATTATCGTTTATGATATGGAGGGGCTTTTGGACGGTTACAATACACTTCACGATATACTTGTAAAGCTTTTTAACGAGATCATGGACATCGAAGCAAAAGCGATTATAACAGAAGAATTTAAAGATATTTCAAACAATGATATGCATATTATCGAGGCGATAGGCCTGGATGGATCACGGAGTATGTCTTCTGTAGCAAAAGATTTATCTGTCACAGTAGGTACTTTGACGATTGCGATCAATAATCTGGTTAAGAAATCCTATGTAAAACGTGTGCGCAGTGAAAAAGACCGCAGAGTCGTGTTGATATCTCTGACTGAGAAAGGCGTGAAAGCCTTTTATCATCACAGAGATTTTCACGATGAGATGATAAAGGCGACTCTGGATGGTTTGAACCGGGAACAGACAGAGGTGCTTGTGAAAGCGCTCACAAATCTTGGCTCCTTTTTCCGTAATTATGGAAAATAGAAAATGTTATAAAATGCAGAAATTCAGCATAACATGGTATAAACCCTGACGGGAGAGTCATGTTATGCTGAATTTTTTATGGGCATTTATGATATTGATAGGAATTGTATATGGAGCTTTCACCGGAAATCTTTCCGCGGTAACGGACGCAGCGCTGGATTCTGCTCAGGAAGCGGTGGCGCTGTGCATCACGATGGCAGGCGTGCTCGCTTTCTGGGTGGGGTTGATGCGGATTGCGGAGGGCGCCGGGGTTATGGAAAAAGCGGCGGAAAAGATTTATCCGCTGCTTCACTTTTTATTTCCGCGGATTCCAAAGGAACATCCTGCCTGCAGATCGATAGCAGCGAACTGCATTGCCAACTTTTTCGGTTTGGGATGGGCGGCTACGCCCGCCGGGCTTCAGGCGATGAAGGATTTGGATGAGCTGGAGCAGGAGAGAACGTATACGCTGGCGGTACATAGTCCTTATGAACATAGGTATGATTTCGCATCGGATCGGATTCATCGGAATGTGGATAACCGGGAAAAAGCCGCGTCCACGGAAATGTGCTCATTCCTGGTTTTGAATATTTCTTCCCTGCAGTTGATCCCGGTTACGATCATTGCCTATCGGAGCCAGTATGGTTCTCCTAACCCAACAGGTATTGTGGGAGCGGCCATTGTGGCGACTGCGATATCCACAGGGGTCGGCGTATTCTTTGCAAAGATAATGTCTATTCGGGATAAACGGCTCGGATATTAGCGGAGGGCGGGGAAATGCAGAAAACATTGTTGGTAATTTCAGAACTGATCATTCCGTTAATGGTAGTCATCATTGTCTCGGCGGGATTGCTTGCAAGGAGAAATGTCTATTCGGATTTTATAAAAGGGGCAAAGGACGGATTGAAGACGGCGGCGGACATTCTGCCCACTCTCGCCGGGTTAATGGTTGCAGTGGGCATATTGCGTGCTTCCGGATTCCTGGACTGGATTGCAGGGGGAATTGGGATTCTGACGGACAGGATAGGTTTCCCTTCTCAGCTGGTGCCGCTTGCAGTGGTTCGAATGTTTTCCTCATCGGCGGCGGTTGGGCTTTTGGTGGATGTCTATCAGCAGTATGGAACGGATTCCCGGACCGGTACGATCGCATCCATTATGATGAGCAGCAGCGAGACAATTTTTTATACGATGAGTATTTATTTTATGACAGTGAAAGTGAAAAAGACAAGATGGACACTGGCAGGGGCACTCGTGGCCACTTTTGCGGGGATGACAGCCAGCGTCCTTTTGGCAGGCCTGTAGCCTTCGGAGGCCTGCGGACGTGCAGAGGAGGCTGGCAAAGCTGCCACACACTCTGCACTTGTCCGGTATCGCGGCAATTCCGCCGGGGCGTATCCGAGTTACACCGTTAGCTCGGCTACCAGAGCGGGAACTGTTGTGATTTTATTGATCTCACCGACTCTGGAACCGCAGAAGATCAGACCGTGGTCCAGATCGCCTTTTACGGCGTTGATCAATGCCTGAGTGATACAGTATGGCGCTGTTGCCGGATTGCAGGCTTTCAGACAGTTAAAGCAGTGGCTGATCTTACCGGAATTTTCAGTGATGTTGTCGATAAATGCATTGCGCACAGCGCGGCCGGGCATTCCAACCGGGCTTTTGATAATGACGACATCCTCATCTCGGGCGTTGATATAGGCCTGTTTGTAGGCGTCGCTGGCGTCACATTCCTCAGTGGCAACAAAACGGCTGGCTGCCTGTATGCCATCTGCTCCCAGATCCAGTACATGCACGGCATCATCTTTTGTAAACATGCCGCCGGCTACAAATACCGGTATGGATGTCTGATATTTTTCTTCATATGTATTTTTTACTGCGATGATTTTTCTGATTTCCTCATCGTAATCCAGATCTTCAATATCTTCCAACTGTTCATTGGAAAAGCCGAGATGCCCTCCGGCTTTTGGTCCCTCGATCACAAGAAAATCAGCCGTACAATGGTATTTCTTATCCCAGTATTTCAAAATGACTTTCGCGGATTTTTCGCTGGAGACAATGGGAGCGAGAGCCACATCATAACCGGCGGCATATTCCGGAAGATTGGTCGGAAGCCCTGCGCCGGAAATGATTGCGTCCACGCCTGCTTCGCAGACCGTCTTTACATAGGTTTCATAGAGCCGGGTGACAGCCATGATATTTACGGCTACCATGCCGCTGCCATGTGCGATCTCTTTTGCTTTTCTGATCTGTTCCGGCAATGCTCTCAAATTGGCTTTTTCCGGATTCCGGGCAAAATCCGGTTCGTCATATCCGACCTGGGCAGTGGAGATGACACCCATGCAGCCCTCTTTCGCTACAGCGCCCGCCAGCCGACAGCGGCTGACGCCGATTCCCATACCACCCTGTATGATGGGCAGTTTTAATAATTTATGTTTCAATTTGACTGGTTTCATGATCATAGTAAAATCCATCCTTTCATTACTTTGAAAATTAAATAGTTTGAAAATCAAAATATATTTTTATTGTACAGCAGTGGAGTTTACAAGTCAATATATAATTGATATAAAAACCGCTATATGTAGTTTTGAAAACTATATCAATCAGGCCGCCTTCGGTAAAGCGCCGGGACTCACGAGCGGGTCTTGAATGTGATCGCCCCGGCGCAGCGGGAGGTTGGCGGAAACTGTTTGCTTATAGAAAAAATCTATAAAAGGATAAAATAGTTTACAATTTACAATTAGACATAATCTGCCAAAATAGGTATACTAAAACAAAATTAGATTAAACAATCAAAAAACAAAGGAGGAGAATGAAAATGAATTTATCAGGTTCAAAGAAGACTTTGGCTCTGGCAGGTGCATTGTGCGGAATTGTTGCAGCCTGTCTTGCATATTTTGGCAATCCCGCTAATATGGCGTTTTGCATTGCATGTTTTGTGCGGGATATGACAGGGGCTCTGGGAATGCACCAGGCAGAGGTTGTGCAGTACGCGAGACCGGAAATCATCGGTCTTGTTCTGGGCGCTTTTATTATCTCACTGGTTACAAAGGAGTATCGCTCCACAGGCGGTTCATCACCGATGATACGTTTCGTTTTGGGAATGATCATCATGATCGGATCTCTGATCTTCCTTGGCTGCCCGCTGCGCATGGTCATCCGTATGTCAGCAGGCGATTTAAACGCATGGGTTGCCCTGATCGGATTTGCCGGAGGCGTGGCTACCGGAACATCTGTGGAATATTCTTGGTATGTATGCGGTTGGGTTCGCCGCAGTCCTGGCGGGGGGATGCCCTCTCCGGCAGCTGATCCTTGCAGGACAGGGTTCTTCCGATTCTGCGGTGACAGTACTTGGTTTGTTTGCGGGAGCAGCGCTTTGCCATAATTTTGGACTGGCTTCCAGCGGTACTGCATTAAATGCCGAGACACAGGAGATCACAGCCGGAGCAGTGACCACAAATGGCAAAATTGCCTGCATTATCTGCATAGCGGTATGCTTTATCATTGCTTTTACAAATAAGAGAAAAGCGGTAAAAAAGTAAAAGTGCAGCAACATAAACGGATTTGAATAAAAGATGGATAAATCCTTACTGGCTGTAAGGGCATTAACTATAAATATATTGTAGTAGAAAGAAGGTAGAAAATATGTTGGAAATAGATGCAAGAGGGCTTTCATGCCCGGAACCGATGATGATGACGCAAGAGGCGTTGAAAAATGCAAATGGTCCGGTAAAAGTACTGGTGGATGAGGCGCATCAGAGGGCAAATGTGGAGAAGGCTGCCAAAAGTAAAGGGAAAAAAGTAACCACGACACAGAAAGGCAATGAATTTGAGATCATTATTGAATAGTGAATAAAGATGCGGGGGATCAGGAGAAGTTTTCCGATCCCCTGTATCTTTTCGTGGCACACTTTCCTGTATCAGAGGAAAGTGCGTTGCAATATTTCTTTATAGGTGACATTATCACAAGTTAATAACACAATATTCCTTTATGGGTTGAGTTTTTTGGGTTTACGCGTTATACTATATCGAAGTGAGAAAACCCTATAAAGGAGAGGAAAAATAGTGATTTATGACAATGTATTGCAGGCGATCGGGCATACGCCCGTGGTGCGCCTGAATCGAATGAACAAACCGGGAAATGCTCAGGTTCTTGTGAAGTTCGAGGGATTAAATGTGGGAGGCTCTATCAAGACGAGAACAGCGTTTAATATGATCGAACAGGCGGAGCGGGAAGGAAAGATACATAGGGATACCGTCATTGTGGAGCCGACCAGCGGCAATCAGGGAATTGGCCTTGCGCTGGTAGGCGCAGTGAAAGGGTATCGTACGATCATTATCATGCCGGATTCAGTCAGCGAGGAGCGCAGAAAGCTGGTACGCCATTATGGTGCGGAGGTGATACTGATCCACGATGCGGGAAATATCGGTGAATGTATCGAGGAATGTCTTCAGACCGCTCTCCGCATGGCGGAGGAGGACGACAATGTCTTTGTGCCCCAGCAGTTTGCCAATCCGGCAAATCCGATGGTACACCGCCATCACACCGGACTGGAGATTTTGGAACAGGTGGCAGGACCGATCCACGGATTTTGTTCCGGTATCGGAACCGGGGGAACGATTACGGGAATCGGCGAGGTATTGAAAGCGCAGAATCCGGCTATTGAAATCTGGGCGGTGGAGCCGGAAAATGCAGCCATTCTGGCGGGAGGAAACATCGGCACACATCTTCAGATGGGGATCGGAGACGGAGTGATCCCGGATATTCTGAACCAGCAGATTTATGATGATATTTATATCGTGACAGACGAGGAGGCCATTGAGACGGCAAAGGATCTGGCGTGCAAAGAAGGGATTATGTGTGGGATTTCCAGCGGGACAAATGTGGCGGCAGCGTTGAAACTGGCGGAAAAGTTGGGGGAGGGAAAGACAGTGGTTACGGTTCTTCCTGATACGGCAGAGAGGTATTTCTCAACACCGCTTTTTGAGAACGAATAAAAAAATACCGGAAGCTTCTATAAAAAAACCGCTTAAGCCGTAGTCTTAAGCGGTTTTTTTATAGCTCTTTCAGATATTTAAGACTCGTTCAGGAAAAACAGTGACCGAATCCTGTTATCCCGGTCAATGAGACCGTTATACTCAATACAGTTGTATTGATAGAGCAGATCGTCATATTCACTGCTTTCGTTAAGCTGATAATACGTATCATCACTGTCAATATATCCCACTGTATTGATAACCGGCAGGGTCTGGTAAATAGTGGCAAGATATTTGTTGAACTGCGTCAGCGGAAGGCCGGCAGTCTGGAGCAGCAGCGTGGATAAATAGTTTGCGCTCATCTTGTCGATCGTCGCTTCCGGGATATCGTAGTTGGCCCAAATGACAAACGGCGTTGTGTAGCGGGCCTGCTGCTGTTCGATACTCAGGTTGTCCAGATCGGCGCCGAACAGCTCCTCATAAAACTCGTCTTCAATGGATGGAAGGTGGTCGCCGAACATACATATTATAGTCGGTTCGGAAACCTGGCTGAAATATTCGGTCAGCTGTTGGAATGCCTCATCGGATTTTTTCACCAGTGAAAGATAGCGGTTGGCCTCCGGATAAATTCCTTCCATGTTTGTTACATAAATTTCCTGTAAGAAGTTAGTGTAGGAAACGCTGTAGCCGCCGTGATTCTGCATTGTCACGTTAAAAGTAAAGAATGGTTTGGACGTATCCCGGTTTTCATACATATCTTCTACCATGGAATAATCGTAGCTGTCGCTGACAAAACGGCGAAGCAGCATGTCGCGATCAGGATACCGCGCTTTCAACAGGTTTTCATATTCCGTAACATTGTTGTTTTCTTTGTAAATATCCAGAATGTCGTTGTCGATGAAGTCCTCGATGCTGATAAAATCCTCAAATCCAAGAAGAGGATATACTGTTTCCCGATTCCAGCCGTTTCCGTAATATGGATGGTATGCAAGCTTTGAGTATCCCAGTGAACTTAGTGTGGACACGAGGGATGGAATTTCATCTTTAATATAGGATTGGTACACATTACATCCGATCGGAAGGAATGAGATTGTATCCCCGGATAAAAATTCAAACTCGCTGTTGCTGGTGCCTGCACCGAATACCGGCATGGACAGATTTCCTTTGATCGTGTTTTCGGTTAGATTGTGGATAAACGGCATATAATCCTCATTTGTTTCCAGATTTCCCAACGCCCCCAGGTCTGCGAGAGATTCATTCATTATACAGATGATGTTCGGGAGAGTACCGTCTGCGGACTGCATATAATCATTTTCTCCGGTCAGCAGGTTAGTGGAAATATCCCCATCCGGGTCAACCCCGTTTTCTTCCAGCGTATCTTCAATATATGCGCTGACTTTTTCCGTATTGTAATCAGCGGGTTTTTGCACAACCAGATACTTTGTATTCAGGCAGAAGTTAAAGAAAGAACCCGTGTTGTGGTATCCCCTGGACTGATCCCAGAAGTCCGGTTTATATCCTGTGTTGGCAGAAAAATCCGTAAAGAAAAATGAAAACAGTATGACAGCCAGATATCCTGCAGCGCTCAGTTTTACCAGTATTTTGAATTTTAATTTTTTCGGTTTGATGTTTACGCTTTTTTTGTTCACGAGATAGGTCAGGAAGAACATGATGGAGCCTAAGATAAGCTGCCAGCTCAGTTCATAAGTATATCCATCGGATACGGTCAGGCCGGTGCCGAAACTCAGGACGTCCAATGGAATAAAAGGAGATCCCCTGAACAATTCAATAAAATAATTTAAAAGGGACCATACGTAAAGGGAAATATTTACGATCAGTCCTACCATATGGTATCTGCCTGTGATCAGGAAGAAAAACAGGTAGAATACGAGATAGATCATATAGTTTGCCAAAAAAGTAGGTACGGAAAACCACCAGATATAGTTGGCGTTGAAACATTCCACCATCTGAATGGATAAAAACGGCATAAGAAAAAACAATGCCGTGTTGGCAAAGGCTTTATATTTCTCATCTACGGATGGCTTGAAAATGATCAAAAATCCTGCGGTCGGCGCTGCCAGCAGAGATAAAACAAAGAGCGCCATTCCCCGGGGAAGCTCAAGCTCCGGGGACAGATACAGCCTCCAGTTGGCCGATACGAAAATAATCATAAATACCGTTACTGCCAGCGCCAGCAGACGGACTTTTTTTCCAGAAAATTGAATATACATTTTTTTATCTTCCCAGTCTTATTTTTTCTCCAAAACAATAGAAGTACAGCAAGCACTTCCAAGATTTTACGTTATTTTTACCTAACCTATATTAAATCCTAATAAAGAAAATATGTCAACTAAAAATTGTCTCTCTAAAACAGATCTCAGCAAAATCACGCTTGCATGTGCTGCCAATCTTCTGTATTATAGTAGAAAAAAGTGTAAATTGTTTGAACAAATAATGAATTGGGAAAGGTGGGGGAAATATATGAATCAGATAGAACAGTTAAAACAGTGGGTGAAGGAATCGGATAATATCGTATTTTTTGGAGGGGCAGGGGTGTCCACGGAGAGTGGGATACCGGATTTCCGGAGCGTGGATGGCCTGTATAATCAGAAATATGATTATCCTCCGGAGACAATTTTAAGCCATACATTTTATATGAATAAAACAGACGAATTTTATCGCTTTTACAGAGACAAGATGCTGGAACTGGGAGCAAAGCCGAATGCAGCCCATTTAAAATTGGCGGAACTGGAAAAAGCAGGGAAACTGCAGGCGGTCATTACCCAGAATATAGACGGGCTTCATCAGGCAGCGGGAAGTAAAATAGTCCTGGAGCTGCACGGAAGCGTACACCGCAATTACTGCCGGAAATGCGGAAAACTGTACGATGCTCACTATATCAAAAATTCGGAGGGAGTGCCGCGGTGCAGCTGCGGCGGTCAGATTAAGCCGGACGTGGTATTATATGAGGAAGGGCTTGATTCGGGAACTATACAGGAGGCGATACGGCATATCAGCCACGCTGATGTACTGATCATCGGCGGCACAAGCCTTGCCGTATACCCGGCAGCAGGGCTGATCGACTATTATAGAGGAAATAAACTGGTACTGGTAAATAAATCTGCAACGCCGATGGACAGCCGTGCGGATCTGCTTATTCAGGGTTCCATCGGGGATGTATTTTCCCAGTTGGAGGTATAGAGTATGCAGTATGAAGTAGGGGATATTGTTAAATTAAAGAAAAAACATCCCTGCGGCAGTTTTGAATGGGAGATTCTGCGTGTGGGAGCGGATTTTCGTCTGAAATGTCTTGGTTGTGGCCATCAGGTGATGATGAGCCGGAAGCTCGTGGAAAAAAACACGAAAGATTTGAAAAAAACACCTGCCGGACAATTGAGGTGATGATGAGTCGGGGAAGCTCGTGGAAAAAATACGAAATACGAAAGATTTGAAAAAAACACTTGCCTGACAATCGAAAATGTGATAACATATCCAATTGTGATATACAATACCTTGCTCTCCGTTTGTGGAGGGCCATAAGACCGAAGGAGGTAAGATTAGCATGAACAAATATGAATTAGCATTGATTGTTAGTGCCAA
>CAZJSI010000016.1:0-10399 GCA_964548675.1 uncultured Eubacterium sp.
GGTTAAATATATGGAAAGAAGAGAAATACCGTAATCTTCAGGGAACGGTTCCGGTTATCAGCCTGACTTTTGCGAATGTGAAAGAGCGAAGTTTTTTAATGACAAAGCAGCGTATTTGTCAGATTTTAACGGATCTGTATAATAAGAATATTTTTCTTTTAGAGGGGGATCTTTTGACAGAAGAAGAGAAAAGGTATTTCCGTAGTGTTACAATGGATATGGATGAAACGATCGCGACCTTATCGATTCATAAAATATCGGATTTTCTTTCCCGCTATTACGGCAGGAAAGTGATCGTTTTGCTTGACGAATATGATACTCCTATGCAGGAAGCATATGTAAACGGATATTGGGATGAACTGTCTTCTTTTATGAGAAGTATGTTTAATGCAGCATTTAAGACAAATCCATATTTGGAGCGAGCGATCATGACTGGTATAACCAGAATCAGTAAGGAATCTATTTTCTCGGATTTAAATAATTTGAAAGTGGTGACAACTACATCTGATGAGTATGCGGATTGCTTCGGATTTACTGAAGAGGAAGTTGTTTCCGCATTAAAAGAATACAAAATGACGGACAGAATACCGGCAGTGAAAGACTGGTATGATGGCTTTTCATTTGGAAAATGTAAAGATATTTATAATCCATGGTCGATCCTGAATTATTTAGATACCGGCAAATTAGGAACCTACTGGGCAAATACCAGTTCAAACAGCCTGGCAGGTAAAGTGATCTGTGAGAGCAGCAAGGATATCAAGCAGGATTTTGAATTGCTGATTAAAGGTGAAAATATAGAAGTGCTGATCGATGAGCAGATTGCGTATGATCAGTTATCTGTAAAAGAAAGTTCTATATGGAGTTTATTGCTTGCAAGCGGGTATCTGAAAGTAGTCGAGACCAGATTCGTAGAGCGGACGGGGCGTGTATATTATCGGTTGGCTCTTACAAATAAAGAAGTCCGGATTATGTTTGAAAGTATGATACATGGTTGGTTTTCTGATTATGATAGCGGATACAATGATTTTATTAAAGCGCTGCTGCAGGATGATGTAAGGGCAATGAATATCTATATCAATCGCGTGGCGCAGGCCACATTTAGTTTCTTTGATAGCGGGAAAAAGGCGTCTGCTGAAAGTGAGCCGGAGCGGTTTTATCATGGTTTTGTCCTGGGATTGATCGTAGATTTGGAGGAGCGCTATGTGGTAACATCGAATCGTGAGAGCGGTTTTGGAAGGTACGATGTTATGCTGGAGCCGAAAAAAAATACGGATGATGCAATTATTCTTGAATTCAAGGTACAGGATGACGATGAGAAAGCATTGTCTGATACAGTACAGACAGCACTGCGGCAGATTGATGAGAAAAACTATGCTGCTGCATTGGAAGCCAGAGGAATACCCATGGAAAGGATCCGAAAATATGGTTTCGCTTTTCAGGGGAAGAAAATTTTAATTGGAAAATAAATACAGAGCGGGAATCCGAAAAATTCGGGTTCCCGCCCTGTACTGTCATTTCTGCTGCCTACATCTTTGGCACCTCATTTTTAATCAGGAAAATCGCATATCTATATATTTAAAATGAAAAATACCTGTTAAGGGTTATGACACCATGATCAGAAAGGATTGGTGCATGTCCCTCAGCAGGTATTTTTTTGCAAAAAAATAATTTTCAGGGTACCTATAATAGAATCACAGAAATGAAATGAACCACAAAGGAGGGAAAAAACATGTTGAAGAATATCGATGAAAAAACATTTGCGGAAGCGATATTAAATTCTTACAGACATCAGACAGCGGCCAGCAGCAGAGCATATGCAAAAGAATTCTGCCGCGATACAGATGAGATGTTTGAACCGTTGGTGCAGGCATGGATCGATGGGAAGAAACTTCCGTCAGTCAAAGTGGGTAAGTATAGCGTCGGAATCATCATGCAGATCGGCGGCTCAACGGACTTTTTGAGAGCATTAAAACTTCTGAATCTGTATAAAAGTGATCCGCAGGCAGGGGAAGCGGCAATCTGGAAACCGGACCGCGCCTTGCATGAGAGCGCACGTACGGTTTCGGGACCTTCTTAACAGGAGGTGCGACAGATGGATGCAAGAACCGAGCAGATCTACAGTAAGTTCTCGGATGAGAACTGGAGGAATATGACACCGGATCAGCGTCTGGAAGCCCTCAATGAGTTGGAGACGATCTCCGCCGGACAAAATCATTCGGCGGTGCGCCAGGTGGTGGCGAAGGATATGAATGGAAATACATACGGGTACTTTGACGGAGAAAAAATCGTGGTCAATAATCATCTGCTTCAGGATGACGCAAAGTTTTACGCGCTGGTCACAGATGAAGACGGCAATAAAGAGATGCTGACCTACTCCGTAAAAGACGCCAATATTCAGATGATGGATACGCTGTTCCACGAGGATTACCATTCTTTTCAGCAGCAGGCCGTAAGGGGAGAGATCTCTGAGGAGACCCTGCAGGCAATGGGAATCTCGGAGGAGACTGTCCGGAACTGGGCCGCCAACGAAAACCGTCTGGGATATGTAGACCCGGAGATTGACGGGAACTTATACCGGATCCAGGGTCTCGAGAAAACTGCCTTTGATGCAGGCGAGACAAACACGAAGCAGGCATTTGCTTTTCTGAACGAAAAATACGGTGAAGATGCAAATTATCAAAATTATCTGCAGAATATTGAGGCTGGCAGTTATGAAAGGAATCTGCAGATGGCTCAGATGCGCTACGGAGATATGGATATTGAAAATACACTTCAAAATAAGATGAATGAACTTAACTATTTTGACCATGTCTCCTATGAAAACGAGGTATCCGCCAGTGATGTGGAGAATGTCCTGTTCCAGAGCGCATTACATGAAAATTCCGGCGCCGAGGAATCCGGCGGAGCCGTGCAGGGAGGAGGGATGGATATGGGGTAACGTATCCCTTCCGGCAGAGATACGATCATGTAAAAAAATAATTTTTTGGCTTCGTATAATGTAAATATGAGGTGCAGCAAAGTAACAGCTCAACAAAAAACAATAATTATGAAAAAGGAGGAAGCAAAATGGGAGCACGAGATGTCGGGAATACCCGGGTAAAAAATGACTATGAGTTAATGAAGTTTATGAGAGGGCCGATCATGGATTTCACGGTGGACGATGAGGATAACCCGAGAAAGTATGTGATCACATTTCATATCAGGACCTGTATCGGAAAGGATAGATCAGGAAAGCCGGTCTGCCGCGATACCAGCGTGGTGGATCTGACGCTGCCGCAGGATTATCCCTATTCACCGCCGCGGGCGTGTATGAGGGATCAACAGCCGTATCATGTGAACTGGTATCCGGACGGAGCATGGTGTTACGGACTGTGGGATGTGGAGGAGCCTTTGTGGAGTTATGTGAGAAGGATGGCAAAAACGATTCAGTTTGCGCCGGAATACACGAATGTCAATAGCAGGGCAAATCTGGACTCGGAGGTCCTTTCATTATGGGAGAAAGGATTAAGGGAAAGCTGGTTTCCTTGTGACAGACAGAATCTGCCGGTAGGTGATAAAAAGAAGAGCCGGATCAGATTCGTAATTTAACAGAAAAAACTTAAAAAATAACAGAAAAGAAAAGGAGAAAAACAATGGAAAATTTAATGAGAGTAAAAATTATGCACCCGACGGAGAACAGAACAGTGGATGTAGATATTCCGGATGATATGACGGTACAGGATGTGATCGATGAATTGATCGAGTCCGATTTTATCAAACCGCTGGCAGGCGGAAATAAGTATGACGCTGTTTTAAAGGACGGGCCGGAGGCGGTCAACATGGATCTGAACAAAACGCTGCAGGAAAACGGAGTGGGAAATAATTCCACGATCCGTTTGAACAACGGCACCGGAGCAGGCAGCGGCCGGAAGTAATATTTTTGAAACTCAAGAGGGAAGATTATGGGAAGGATAGAAATAAGAAAAGTAGAAGATTTGAACCATATTCAAAGAAAGCCCTATCCGGAATGCGGGGGACAGACGGTGATTTCCAACCAGTTTTGTCTCCCGGAAAATCCGATGAGCGTATTTGTACATGCAGACGCTGTGAAAGAGCTGCTTACAAATATCGGATGGGGACAGTTCATTCAGAGAAATAGAACGGAACAGGGCGGACTTCTGGTCGGACGTTTCTATGATACGGCATCGGAAGGAGACCCGCCGGAGATCTATGCGGAGGTGGAACATATCATACCATGCTGTCATCCGGAAGTCAGTGAAGAGGCATATATTTATATGTCCACCGATAACTGGAATGAAATGTATGAGGAACTGGACCGTATGAACCGTGACCGGGATTGTGAGCTGGTGAAAGTGGGATGGTATCACACTCATCCGGGAAATATCCCCACTACGTTTTCCGGAACAGATAGGGAGACTCAGTCAAGCGTGTTTACCTATCCCTACAGTGTGGCGCTCGTTCTCAACCCTCACAAAAAGAAGTGGACGGTATATTGCGGTCCGGAATGCAGAGAGGGACAGGGGAAATTTTTGCTGGATAAACGGAACATGTCCGGGGAAAGAGAGCATCCCGAAGAGGATCGTGCATCCGAAGAAAGGAGACATTCTGAAGAAAGGAGACATCCCGAAGAGAATCATGCATCCGAAGAAGGGAGGACATCCGGAGAAAGGCATCTGTCCGGAGAGGAGCGGATGTCTGAAAAACAGACGGGTTCCGGCTGGATACGTGATTGGTACTGGTATGATTTTCGAAGAAACGGACCCATGCCGGGTGCATACACCAGACATCGGGTGGGTGCAAACCTTCCGAAACGTTTTCAGGAGGATGTCCAAAAGAGCGTGGAATGGAGCAAACATAATCTGTGCACTCTGGATCAGATCGGATATCACCTGGAGGGAATTTTGCTGACGGTTGGGCTGAAAACCAACATTTCCAAATACAGCGAAATGATTCCGGACAGCAGCATGTATTTGTTTTCCGTAGAAGAGCTGTGGGATTATGAGTCGCAGAGCAGCGGAACATGCATGGGAATCCTGATATACCGGGGAAATCCTGCATATATCAGAGATGATACGAAGCTGATGCAGCTGCTGCAAAGACTGAATATGGATTATCTGACATTATGGAATATCGAGGATGGCACAAATACGGGATATGTATTTGAGAGCTTTATAAGGAAATGAAAGGAGAACTATGGGAAGAATAAAATTGGCAGGTTACGGAAGCCTGGCGGAATCTATGACAGACCGTCAGGAGCGCATAAGCTGGTGGGGACAGAAAGCGGTGCACGATGCAAGGATTCTGGTGGCCGGTGCGGGAGCAATAGGAAATGAAGTGATCAAAAATCTATGCCTGATCGGTTTTGGACATATTTTTATCGCTGATATGGACAGGATATCCACGACAAATCTGAGCCGGACCGTGTTGTTTACCGCAGATGATGTAGGAAAATATAAGGCTGAAGTAGCGGCGGAGAGGGCGAAAGAGATGTCGGTGTGCCCGGATGCCGAGATCCAATATTTCACAGGAGATATCGTCCATGAGCTGGGGACAGGCGTGTTCCGGCAGTTTGACCTTGTGCTGGGTTGTCTGGATAATCATGAATGCCGTCTCAGTGTGAATCATCGGTGCAACCAGCTTGGTATTCCGTACATTGACGGGGGTATATGGGAGCTGACATGGAGCGTCGAGGTACATCATTTTCCGGAATCTTCCTGCCTGGCCTGCGGAGTTTCATCCGGAATGCTGGCGGCGGAGAGAAAGCGGAGATATTCCTGCGGAACAAAGCAGCTTCGACAGATTGCAGAGGAAAAGGCGCCGACCATACAGGTGGCATCCGCGTCGGTGGGAGCGCTGATGGTTCAGGAGGCGGCAAAGATCGTCAATGGACAGACAGAATATGTTTCCTATGGAACAAAATATTTGTACGAAGGCATGCTCAATCGCTTTGAGACGGTGAAGATCCGGTTCAATGACAACTGCCTTTATCATGACACCTTTGATGAGATCACAGAGACAGATTTCACAAACAAAGTGACTTTGAAGGAATTTCTTCACAAGGTCAGCGCCGATCACGGGGGAAAAACATTCTTTGTGGACATTCTGGGAGAATATAAATTTACAACAACGGCAAAATGCAGAACATGCGGTACGGAAATTTCCCTGTTTCAACCGGAGTATAAGCTGTATGTGGATGATATCTACTGTGAAGACTGTATGAGGCAAAAGAGGTTTAATACAAAGGGGATACGGGTGGACAGTGAGGATCTGACAGAGCTCAGGGCGGAGGATTGCCGGCTGGCGGATCTGACGTTGGAGCAGCTTGGTATACCGAAAGGCCACATTATTACTGTCCGCAATACAGAGGATGAGAAAGAATGCTGCTATTATGAGCTTTCCGCAGATTTGCCGGAGATGCTGGGAGAAATATCGCTGAAAACAGATGAGATGAAAAAATGATGAACAATGAACACGTGCTGTCAGAGAAAAGGGATCGATGGTTTCTGCAGCAGGGTCGGAACGAGGGCATTACGGGAGACGCATTCCGGGCCGGGGATCACATTGTGGTATGCGGCAAATGCCGCAGAGTGTGGTTTGTGGAGAGCTGGAAAGTGAAAGGCCGGTGCCCGAATACGAGCTGCCGGTTTACGCAGACCCGCCCCTTTCAAAAAAGTATATTTGAGTTGGGTGAGACACACAGAATACATATCAGGCAGGTCGAATCTCAAAAGATCGCCGGGGCGTCCGCAGGATGGAAAAAGGCATTTGACAGCTTTTTCTGTGCCTGCTCCCGGGTTTTCCCGAAACTGGCGACAGGATTGATCATAGCGGCAATAGGATTGACCATTTTTCAGACGGTGCCGTCCTCGTCCTTGCTGACAGGAAAGCCGGCCGGCTATTATCGGGGGACAATAGTTCAGAAGCTGCAGAAAGCCGGAAGTTCGGCTGCGGTCAATCTCACCGATATCAGAAATTCGGTGAAAGATTCTTTCGCAAAGGGGAGAAGCTCCGTTGCGGACGGAGCGGCGGATACGGAATTGTTGGGAGAAAAGGCCGTACAATCTGCCGCGGACAGTATAGACAAGATTTTGAGATAAAAAGCAGGATGCAGATGGAGGGATTACAGATGAATATACAGGATATCATTGCAGCGGCGGGCATGATCGTTATGGTGATCGCACTCACGTCTCTGGCAGTAAGTGTTTTTACAAAGGAAACACATATCAGAAAAGAACGCCGGTCCATATTTGTGCAGGGAATGATCTGTTCTTTGATTCTCTGCTATATCAGCTGGCTGGTGGGATAGGAGAAAGCGATGGGAAAGATAAAAATAATAGAAGTGAAAGAGGCTCCGATACCGGAAGTGGATTTTGAGAGAGGAGAATATGAAAAAGACGGGACATATCAGACAAAGATGATCTTATTCAGCGATAACTATATGGCAGCGGAGAATTCATACCGTGTTTATGTTGCACCGGAGGCGGTAAAACAGATTTTTGATCATATAGGCTGGGGGAAAAACAGCAGGGAAAACTGTGTGGAGCAGGGGGGATTCCTGATCGGCAGGAGGATGGCGGATCAGGAAAAGGAGCTGAATATTATAGTTGTGGAACAGGCGGTTCCGGCAAACGGTGCGGTGGGAAGCAGCGGGACTTTATACATGACCGCGGAGGATATGAGGGAAATGCACAGGTATCTGGATCGTCTGAATGAGGGGCGCGCTCCGGAGGATCAGTTGATCAAGGCGGGATGGTTTCATACACATCCGAATTTCCTGGATGTGTATATGTCCGGTACAGACCGCAACACACAGAAGACGCTTTTTTCAGAGGATCAGTCGCTGTCAATTGTACTGAATCCCCACAGAAAGATCTGGAAATGTTACCGGGCGGAGGATTGCTATGACACAAAGGCGGAAATGCTGATCGATCAGGCAATGATAGACGAATATGGAAAGAATCGTTTGACGAACAACAGTGTAAAAATCGGAGGATGATGATATGGGACGAATCCGGATTGTAAATACAACGGTCGGCCCCGAAAGACCGGCGGATTATGTGCTGAAACGGAAAGTGGTGGCAACAGGAGCAAATATGGAAAAGTACATCCATACAGGACAGGGTAAGATACAGATCCGTGAATATGAACTCCCTTCCCGCTGTCCCCTGTGTTTAACAGAAGGAAGAGTTGTAAATTATAATGTGGAGGGATACCATTTTCGATGTCTGGAATGTGGAAAGAAGTGGTGATAAAGGTGAAAAACAGGATGAAGAATAAATTAGAAAATATGGAAGTATCATATGGTGGGACAGAGTATGAAAGATATGAGTCAGATCCGGCCTTTGTGGAGGCGAGAACGTTGGAATACCTTGTCAATGAGGCAGGATTTTCCCCGGAAAATGCGGAACGGACGATCGCATGTTTTCGTGTGGTCGGCGGAGCGCTGCAGAAAGCTTCCGGTACAGATTCGGGCCGGATCACGCCAAAGGTATGGGTCATGTCAAAGAAAGATAAGCGTGAGGGGGAAATGACAGCAAAAGAGTTTGAGAACGAAGCGGTCGAAAGAGAACGCGGGGAAAGGCCCGCGAGCGGGGCTTTCGAGAAAGAAAGCCGTGAAGAGCCGGAGAGCAAAGTTTTCGAGAAAGAAAGCCGTGAAGAGCCGGAGGTCAGAGCTTTTGAGAAGGAAAGCCGTGAAGAGCCCGCGAGCAAAGTCTTTAAGAAAAAAGGCCGTGAAGAGCCGGAGAGCGAGGTCTTTGAGAAAGTCAGCAACATTGAGAAGCTGATGAAAGGGTGTACCCTGCAAAGACGTGTGAGGTTCGTGCTGAACAGAAATGCAGCCTTAAGACGCCGCAAAAAAGTGATGCTGACGGCAGGAATTTTAAGCGGGGCGGTCGCAGGATGTGTGATCTGCGGCGTGTTATTTCTCCGGAAAAAATAAATTTTCAAATGAGGTAAGATAAATGGGAAGAATCAAGATAGCAGGGATGACAGAAGCCGCACCCCTGAAAACGGATGATCCCTTTGAGCGGATTCTGCAAAGACAGTCAGAAATCCGGTTCGTGTTGGATAGTGCAGAGCGCAGGACAATCCCGGGGGGAGAGGCGGCTCTGCACTATCTCGTTCGCAGAGAGGCCCGGAACCATCCGGAGATAGCCGCAAAGATGTTGGAGATCGTTTGTTCATATGCAATTGTCTCCTATTCATGGGGCACAGGCGAGCTGATCGTCCGGTTTCGGTATCGGGATACTCTGAGTGTGGGAAGAGAAGCATTCACCCGGGAATACTGCAGTTTTTGTGAAAGTGTTGATGAGATACCGGAAATCCTGAGGGAAAAAGCAATTCACAGAAAGCGGTATATCATCGCCGTCGTTCCATATGACAGTGCGGAATATCCGGAGGAGAGAAATCAATGGATCGAGATGGACAGACAGCACCGGGAGGGAAGTTTCAATGACGGCATTTATCTGGAACGACATATAAAAAATATCAAAAATATTAGATTTTATATATTTATGGGGCTGTTTGCCGCAGTCTATGAATTGGAATACCGCACGACATATGAGCAGGAGCTTCAATTATATCGGGCAGTGGATCAGGCAATCGAGGAGATGGGGTTAAAGGCCCCGGATGTATCCGTACATGATAAGATCGTGGCGGTATACAGATATATTTCACAGCATGTGGTATATGACCAGACTTACGAGCGTTACACCGCATACCATGCAATGATAGAGAGATGCGCCGTGTGTCAGGGATATGCGACCCTGTTTTATCTCTTTATGAGAAAGCTGAGCATACCGGTGGAATATATCAGCGGAATATCGGAAAAAGCAAATGTACGCCATGGATGGAATATCGTAAAGCACGGCAGATATTGGTACAACATAGATACGACATGGGAGCAGGTTAAAAAGGTGAGGAAAATACTGATCAGCGAAAACAGGTATTTCCTGAAAAACACCGAGGATTTTACAGATCACATCAGAGATGCAAAATACATGACGCCGGAATTTCAGGCGGCGCATCCCATGGGAAAGAGATCCATATAAGCACAGGAGGGAGGAAATTGTATGGGAATCAGAATTGTGAATATTCAGCAGGAACATCGGTGTGAGGGAAATGAACGCGCAGCAGATTTTGTGCTCGGTCAGAACAGATACGGGGCGGGAAACAATCCGTCTGCGGGGAGAACGGGAAACAACCCGCCCGCCAGGGGAGCGGGAAGCAATCCGTCTGCCGGAAGAACGGGAAACAATCCGTCCGTCGGGAGAACGGGAGCCGCCGGAACCCGTAACAGGACGGATCCGGAGGTGATCACTCCGGAGGATCTGGAGGATACGCAGAGCATTATCGCAGAGCAGAGAGCACGCATCGCGGAACTGGAACGTTTGGTCAATTC
>CAZJSI010000016.1:10499-26274 GCA_964548675.1 uncultured Eubacterium sp.
GCATTATCGCAGAGCAGAGAGCACGCATCGCGGAACTGGAACGTTTGGTCAATTCTGGCAGCGGCGCCGGGCAGGACGGGCCGCAGCGCATGAGAGGAGATTTTGAAACTGTCTGCCGGGAGCGTGATGAAGCGGTTCGGGACAGGCAGACAGCGGACAGAGAGCGTGACGAAGCTGTCCGGGAGAAAGAGCAGGCTGTCAGGGAGCGTGACGAAGCCGACCGGGAGAAGGAACAGGCTGTCAGAGAGCGTGACGAAGCTGTCCGGGAGAAGGAGCAGGCGGACAGAGAGCGTGACGAAGCCCGCAGGGAGAAGGAGCAGGCCGCCAGAGAGAGGGATGAAGCCGTCAGGGAACGGGAGGAAAGAACCGGAGAACTGAATGAGGCAAGATCCGCGCTGGAGTCCTATGAAAGATTGAAAGAGGCTTCCGGGAAACTGCAGGCCGGTCAGGAAGAACTGGAAAAGATCCGGGCCCAGATCAGTGAGATGGAGGAGGAGAAAGGTACGGCGCTGGAGCAGTTGAGAGAGTTAAATCTCCGCTGCCAAAAGGATCTGAAATACGTTGAGTTTTACCAGAAGCTGCCTGCACAGAAAATAGACGGACTGGAATTGTTCCGCAAAAAGCTTGAGGGACTCCATGACGAGCTTAGGGAAGTTCTGGATCAGGGCCTGAAAAAAGCATATGTTTTCCGAAGCACAGATCTGGTAAACGAATTGGACGAGGCCGGACAGAGAGTTTTTGAGATCCTGGAACAGATGAGAGAACTGGCGGAGGGAACAGAAATATCGCAGGAGGAGGAAGTTACTCTTGGAGAGATGAGCACGGAGGAATGCAAAAGAAAGGCAGAGGAATTGTTGGAGAAGTATGAGAAGACATTAAAGCAGATGTATGACGTGTCGGAAAAATTTCTCAGAATAAAAAATACGATCGATTTTAGTTTTGGATCATAAGAAGTATTAGATCATAAAGAATTTTGGAACATAAGAAGTTTTGAATCATAAGGAATTTTAGATTATAAGGAGGAGCGTAAATGGAATATATACCAGATTGGATCATGGAAGTTAAGGAAATGTATAAGACGGCGGTGGCGAATGCCTTTATCCTGACCGGAAATATCGGAGATTACTGTGCGGAGAACAAGGATCTGAATAAATTTCTCAGCGAGTTTATCACCCGGGAAGGCGAACGGGACATGCGCATTGAGAAAGTTTACTTTTATGATGTGGAGGCAATGGGGCGCCGCGTATATCCGGTGGCTTCCGACAGCAAGGACGAAAGCGGTATATCCTGGCGGGAATTTATGGAACTGATCCAGGATAAGCGAGGGAGGAATGCGTTTGTGTTTCTGTATCCCCGGTTCCTCATTCCCGAGGAAAATAAAGTGTATGAGACGGAGCAGGCAAATATTGTTTCGTTGCACAGGGTGTTAAATTCTTCTGAATTTATCAACTCCAACAATGTGGTCTTCATTATCACAGAAAGTCCGCGGGATATCAATCAGATGTTCACAGGGGCAAATTCCAAGACGGCTGTGTGCGAGATCCCCTTGCCGGGAGAGGAGAGCCGCAGAGCGTTTATCGAATATTATCTGCAGAAGCAGTATCAGAAAGACAGTACATATAAACAGTGTGTGGAAAACTGGCCGGTCGGCGTTGATGAGCTGGTGAATCTGACGGCCGGGCTGCAGCTGGTGGCAGTTGAGGACGTGCTTCTGGCAGCTTTCAACAAGGAACGAAAGAAAAAGGCGGGCGACCTTCCGGCGGATCATGTATGCATCAGCAGAAATATGGTCATGGACCGCAAGAAACAGGTCATCCGCAAAGAGTATGGCGATGTGATCGAGATCTTTGACACAGAGGGCTATGATCTGGACAAATATGCCGGGCAGGAGAGCCTGAAACAATATTTCAAAGATACGGTGATCCGCGCATTCTATGAGGCGAGGAGGACGGAGGATGCGCCCGTTCCCAAAGGGATCCTTATGGTGGGACCTCCGGGAACCGGAAAAACATTCTTTGCCCGCTGTTCGGCGGGAAGCGCCGGCATCAATTTCCTGGAATTTAAAATGTCGAAGATTCTCGGCAAATATGTGGGGGAATCGGAAAAATCCATGGAACGCGCGCTTTCCGTATTCCGGGCGCTGGCGCCGGTCGGTGTCTTTATCGATGAGATAGATCAGGCATTTCCGACCCGGACGGGGGGAGGCACGGAATCCAGTGTCAGCGCTAATCTGCTCGGAATGCTTCTGGCAGAGATGGGCAGGGCGGAGAACAGAGGACAGATCCTCTGGCTTGCGGCGACAAATTATCCGAACCGCGTGGACGAGGCGTTAAAAAGATCCGGACGTTTTGACAAAAAGATACCTTTCTTTGCCCCGAACGCGGAAGAGAGGAAAAATGTCTTTCGGCTTCATTTATCCAAGGCGGATCTGAAAGTGGACGATGAAAGTGTGCTGGATAAAGTTGTGGCCGACACGGAGGGCTATACCCAGGCGGAGATTGAGGCGGTCGTGGTAAAGGCGCGCGAGCTGGTATGGCGGTCAGAGGATCACCTCGGCGGGATGGAAGCCCTGGTGCGGGCAAAGAATTTTATGATATCCGCTCAGAACGGCAACATCCGGCAGATGGAGGATCTGGCCCTGGTGGAGTGCAACGACGGGGAATTTATTCCGGAACACATGAAAGAGCGCCATATGAAATTGAGACATGTAACTCCGGATCAGAGTGAGATTTCCGGAACGATCGACCGGACAAGGACGAGTGAAGAACGGTAGGGATATGAGATGAGTAATGAGATCAGAAGGTTAAGGCGTCAGGCGAATGAGCTGGAACGGCAGATCGCAGAGGTGAGGGAAAGTACACGCCAGCGGGAACAGCGGCTCCAGGAGGATTACAGGATCAGGCTGAATGAGCTGCACACATCCATGCAGCGGGCGCTGGATCGCCATAATGAGCAGGAAGTAAGAAATCTGCAGCGGCAGGCAGAGGAGCTTACCCGGAACCTGTCGCAGCAGATTCAGAGTAATTACGATGAGCTGGAGCAGCAGTTGACAAGGGATCTGCTGAACCGTCACAGAGAGCTTCTGCAGCAGATTGAAGATTATTATCAGCGGATGCAGCAGTATATCGATCAGAATATTGTTTCATCCCTGCAGGACAGCGATGAGGAGAAAACGGCCCTCGCCCAAAAAGAATATGCGGCGGCGCTGGCGGCGTTTGAAGCCGTTTCCGGGAGAGCCCATGAGGAGCTGTTTCCCGGACGGCTTGATATCCACAGACGCTCTCTGGATCAGGCGCAGTTGATGATGGCTCAGAATCAGATGGAAGCTTCCGCCGCGACGAGTGTCATGCTGGCGGTAAAACTGAAAGATTTCGAATATCAGATTCAGGAAAAGATAGACCAGTGGTTGAAGAGCTATGTGCGGATGGAACAAAATTATACGGCCATATCGATGCGTGTGGACAAAGAAGTGCTGACGATAGACGGACAGCATATTTCCATAGACACGGCGATGCATTGGCTCAGCCCGGAGTATTATGTTGTATTCGAGACACTGGGCCGATGCAAAGATGTTGTGGACGGGATCGCCCGGTACACCGGAGAGGAAGCGGCCGCGGAGGATGGCGCGGAGAGATATATCCGCACGGGAACCGCGCCGAAGAGCAGGGAGCTGGAGGAACTTTACCGCATATTGAAATATCAGATCCCGGGGCTTCTGAGGCGTATGAGGACGGAGCTTGCCACTGCGTATGTCTGCTCGGCACAGCGCAGGGAATGGGCGCGGCAGATTGCCGGATATATGAAAAACCAGCACAATACCGGGGCGGCCGTCTACGACGGATTCGGATCGGAGGGGGAGGATGCGGATGAGAAAAATCTGTACTGCATGAAATTCTGCCAGCCGGTCGCGGATGGGAAAAAGCATCATTATGTGTTCTATATCGTGCCGGTGGTGGAGGACGGTGCCACGGAGAATCACATCCGTCTGTATATGGATTTTCGGCAGGGGAATGTGGAGTTTCAGAAGAAATTCGAGTACAGATTTATTCGAAATCTGATGAAAACCGTCGGAGTAAAACATGCGTCCGTGGGTATCGGGACAACTCCGGATGTGCTGGAGGGCAGTGCTGACGAGGCATATATTTTAAGACCGGCAGAGTCCGGGCGCGGAGAGGCGCTGTCACACCTAAAAAGTAGCGGCATGCACAGCGCCGAAAAGGATGCTCCGGTCCGGGATACAAAAACGCCGGGAGCGACAGAGAGAGCAAGATATAGAAAAAGCAGTTATCAGACAGTGTAAGGAAGTAAAGCATACCCAACAGTTACCAGGCAGTGCAGGAGAATTGAACACATAGAGAACAGTTATCAGACCCTACGGGGAATGAAGCACACAAAGAACAGAGATTAAGGAGGAAAATAATATGAGTGGAGATGCAGGAGGAATCATTTTTGCACCGATCGCGTTATGTATAGCGGCGCCGATCGTCATTCCCGCAGCGGCGATCGCAGGGACTGTATTGGCGGTACGGGGGGCGATTCGCCTGGGGGCAGCGGCCCATGACGCCCATCAGCGGAATAAGCTTCAGAAGCTGCAGGAACTTCAGGACAGCGGCGTGATGGAACAGATATCGGATATGTATACATCTCTTGCTTCGGCAAACCGGGAGATTTCCGCGATCTATAATAAACAGTCGATGACGGTTTCCGATGCAATTTCAAATGCCCGCAGCCAGTGGGAAAAAACATTGGCCTCTGACAGTATGAAACATCAGATACAGTTTCAGGAGCTGGCCGCACAGATGGGAAAGGATCTGTCAGAACTGGAAAAAAGCAAAGCGGCGGCTCTTTGCGGAAAGATCACGGAGCTTGCCGATGCCGAGGATCGGGAACTCCGCGCTGCACTGGATGAGGCAAATGGAAAGCTTCAGACAGAGATACGCCGAATGTCCGAAAAAATCCGGATGCAGGCTGCAGAGGGTGCGGCTTATGCACGGGAATATTATAAGAATGCAGAGGAATTATATGCCCTTCTCATAAAGGAGTATGAGGGAGAAAAATTCTGCAGTCATGAATTGCAGGGAATCTCCGTTTTAATGGAGAAATGCCGCGCCATGGAGGAGACCGCTCCGGGCGCTTCCTATGCGGTGATCTGGGAGGCGGTGGAAAAGACGCTCCTTGCCATCAACAAGGCGGAGAATCTGCAGCAGGAATGGATGATGCAGTACCGGATGGCTCTTCAGCTTGCGGAGGAAATCAACTGTGTATTTCGGTATGAGGGTACACTCGGATATCTGGTGGAGGGCGAATATGTGCAGACAGAGGAGGAAGCACAGAAACTGTGTGAGGAGAAAGGGATTCCTTTCTCCGGGGAGCTTGCGCTGAAAGCAGATGATTATGTATACGGTGAACTTTCTGACATAAAAAAAGATTTTTTGACGATATATAATAATTTACATAAGGAGGACGGCAGGGAGTTAAGCCTGGATGATCTGTATGTGATCGTGGATGACCTGACCGTCTCCTGTGGAGCCAATGTGCGGTCTCTGATGTATGAGGCGAGGATGAATCTGAACGAAGCTCTCCTGATCGACCGCATCGAGGAACAGATCAACGATGCTCTCGGGGGCGGTTATCATTCCGCCGGGAGCGCCCGGGGCGGGAATTGCCACAACGGGGAAAAACATATACTGTTTGAACGCAACGGCGATCCGGAAGAGCAGATCTGTGTAGTCCTCAAAAACGACGGCTGGGGCGCGGATGGCAGCGGAGAACCCGTTTTCCAGACTGCCGTTGAGGTGAAATCTATCAAAGACAAAAAAATCAGTGAGAAAAAGCGGAGAGCTGTCCGCAGACGCATCTGTGATTATATGAACACAAATATGCCGGGAACACAGACTATGCTGGCCTGTGATACGGCTACCGCAGGCCGGTTGTCCGGGGATACCGGGGCGGCGAACCTGGATGCGGTGACACGGCGCACGGTGGAACGCCGCAGAACAGCCCGCTGACAGAAAGGAATTGAGAACAGATGAAACACACATTTACCGAACAGTCAAAACATATTTTCTGTATTCACGGAAATCTGGAAGATATGATCTGCCCAAGTAACCTGCGCAAAGAAAAATTCAATGAATTTCTGAGTGAGTATTTACGGAATAAAATGGAGTTTGAGACCGTTGTATTCTATTTGGCTGCCCGGGGAATGCGGGTGTATGACCAGGAAAGCGCAAAACTGCTGACAGAGAATGTTCCGGTGAATGAAAATGCGGATTCTGCCGGACAGGATCGTGATTTTATATATGATAAGGATGCGGATTCTGCCGGACGGGATCATGATTTTATATACGATGAGGATGACGATTTTGACGAGTCAGAATTTGCCTGGGAAAATGAACTATATCCGGAGAGCGGAGCGGATCCGAAAAGGGACGCCAATTCGGGAAACGGATTAAATCCGAGGAGGGATTCCAATTCGGGAAACGAATCAAATCTGAAGAGAGATTTTGACCCGGGAAATGATGGGGAGGATATTGAGGGCAGGGAATATACCGGATCTGCCGTGCTGACAGAAAAAGCTTTGCCGGAATCCCGGACGGAAAAAAAGACGGTTTACACTGCCCGGATCGAAACGACGGACTTTATCGCAATGCTGGATGCGAGACTGAAAGACCCGAATCATAAGATTGCTTTCGTATTTGAGAGCATCGCCGATTACATAAGGGTAAACAGTGAATACGATAGTCAGTTCAGCGCAACACTGCATTATCTGCTGACGGATTCCCTGGATGATAACCAGAATCGCGTTATTTTCCTGGCAATGAATAAGGATCTGCAGCAGATCTATGCGGAGGCGGCAAATGATGATATCCTGCGGGGCGTTTTGTTTCAGGAAAAAAACGGGCGCCTGGAATATAACCGGGAGGCAATTTTATCCTTTGAACGTCCCGGGCAGGACGAGATCGCAAATCTGTTGGAGCATTACCGCATTTACGGCAGCGAAAAAGCGGGAGCGCGGAAGTTTTTGGCGTATCCGGTTCGTGAATTGAACGATATGGCATACCTCATTGAGCAGTATATGACGGTATCAGGGGAAAATACCCTGAGCAGTTTAAACGGATTTCTGACGGAATGGATGCACAGCCGGAAAGGAACGAAGATATCCTTTGATGAGACGGCCATACAGCAGATGTTTCCGAAAGTGCTGCCAAGGTATCTGCCGTGGCAGAGACTTAAGGAGCTGGATCATGCCGAAGATATTTACCATCGGGCAATGATCCTCAAAAAACATGCGGAGCTGGCGGATCATACCGGGTCTCCTTACGATCTGATCCGGTTTACAAGATCGGAACGGTCAGGTATTGATACCGCAAAAAGATTTTTGATCAGCGGTATTGAAAGATCAAACCGCACGGAAGCGGCGCTGGCGTTGGCAGATTTTTTGTATTATGTCGGCGAAGTGACCGAAAATGTCCCGACGGTGATTCGGGGCGCGGCATTGAGACAGTTGGCGGCAGAGAACGTATCGGCGGCAGTCAAAATCTGGTTTGCCGCGGCAAAGAATGGCGTGCTGGTCGTGGACGATATGGAGACGCTGCTGTTGTGTCCGGAGCATGAGCAGATTCTGACGACATTTCACCAGGCCTTTCTGCATGAGCTGGAACATAACCGGATGCAGCATTTCATTTTTGTGATCAATCTCTCGAAAGTGGAAGCTGTTTTTGGAAGTTATCGGAAAGCCTATGACATTCCGGAACAAAATTATCTGGTGACAAAAAAACAGGTACCTGTTCCGGAGGAGAGATATACGGCTGCCCGGGGCGATACAGAGCGGTAGCGCAGGACTGGAACGGCAGCATAAAGATACAGAATGACAGTGCAGCGCCGGAACGATGGTATGAATGATACAGAATGACAGCGCAGAGCTGGAACGATGGCATGAATGATACAGGATAACAGCGCAGGGAGGTAGATCAGATGGAAGATATGGAATTGCTCGTGGCTTCATATAAGAGCGGATGTCAGGTATTAGGACCGGGGAAACGGTTTGTAATCTGGGTACAGGGATGCCCCTTTTCCTGTTCCGGGTGCATCGCCCAATCTATGAGATCTCCGGACGGTGGAGAATTGATTCCCGTCTCCTCCCTGACCGGGGCGATACTCGGTACGCCGGGATTGGAGGGGATTACCGTGAGCGGCGGAGAGCCATTTTTGCAGGCGGCAGAACTGGCATCCCTGTTTCAGGAGATACGAAAAAGGAGCAGTCTGGGAATCATCGTATATACGGGATTTTACTATGGACAGCTAAAGCAGATGGAGCTTCGCTTTCCGGAAATCGGACAGATGCTTTCGCAGATCGATATGCTGATCGATGGCCCGTATGTGCAGGAGCAGAATTTTGATTACGGTTGGAAAGGATCTGTCAATCAGCAGAATTACTGCCTGACAGACCGCTATCGGGATGATCTGTACCTGTATGGGGAAACTACCAGCCGGAAAGTGGAAATGTATCCGGACAGTCAGGGAACATTCATGGCGGGGGTTCCGCCCAAACATATAGAAAGCCAATGGAAGAAAATTACACAGAACGTCGAAAGGAGGAAAAAAGATGGGATTTATTTATAGGCCGGATGTAGAAAGCAGCAATAAGATTATAAATCTTTCCCAGCAGGAGGAAGAGAATAAAATTCATCTGAGTGAGATGTTTGATCCGGACCATGCGGAGGGACAGGATGCATCTGAGGCGGCAGCTATGAGTATCAGCGCCGAAAGCGCCGGTGCAGGATCAGGTGTAGGGCCCGGAAATATGTCCACAGGTGAATCCGGCGGTGGAATTGCCGGAGGTCAGGGCGGAATTGCCGGAGGTCAGGGCGGAATTGCCGGAGGCCAGGGTGGAATTGCCGGGGGAAGCCTGGGAGGAATGTCAGGAGGAATTGCCGGGGGAAGCTCAGGCGGAGCGTCAGGAGGAGCCGCCGGGGGAAGCTCGGGAGGAGCGTCAGGAGGAGCCGCCGGGGGAAGCTCAGGCGGAGCGTCAGGAGGAGCTGCCGGGGGAAGTTCAGGCGGAGCGTCAGGAGGAGCTGCCGGAGGAAGTTCAGGAGGAGCATCCGGCGGCATGGGCGGAGGTGCTTGCTAATGTCATTGGACGATAGAATTCCATTAAATCAGAGTAGGGGAGCAGCGCCGGGAAGTGACAGGGTACAACTGCCGGGGCGGATCAGGCTTCACGGACAGGCCGGCCAGGCGGACGGCTCCCGGAGAAGTCAGCCTGACAATGGCCGAAGTGGCCGGTCCGCGATGGCGGATCCGCAAATTTCCGATTCGGAGAGGGATATGGAGGTCCTGCTGGGACAGGATCTGCGAAGAGGAAAGCCCGGCGTTTCGCGGGATGCATTGCTGACATTTTATACGGAGGACGGGCAGGCTTTTTCTGTCAGCCGGGAACAGCTCAGTATGCATTTTCTGCTAATCGGCGGAATCGGAAGCGGAAAAACAAATGTTTTTTATCAGTTTATCGGACCCATCAGGAGGAAAATGACTCTTCGGGACATTATGATCATATTTGACACAAAGGGAGACTATGAGGCGGAGTTCCCGAAGCGCCCGCAGGATATCCTGATCGGAAACGGGCCGGAATATCAATCAAGGAGCGCGATCTGGAACATTTACGGAGAAGTGATGGGGGAGCTTTTGGATCCGTCAAAACCCTATGTCTATAAAAAGGAATGGGAGAGCAATGCGAGAGAAATTATTAAGACCATGTTTAAGTCCCGCAGATCATCGACACAGCCGTTTTTTGCAGATGCGGCGGCGGATCTGATCGCATTGAAGATGATACAGGTGATGAGACACGGCAATTTTTCCGAGATGCATACATATAAACTGAAAGAATTTTTCGCAAACGCCACCGTGGAGGCGTATGACAGTTATGTGCTGGGCGAGCCGGGATTTGCCTACGCAAAACAGTATTATGGAGACGGTACAACGCCCCAGGCTCTGGCTGTCTTTGCCTATATAAACAGCATGATCTCTGATTGCCTGATCGGTATTTTCGGAGACCGAAGCAGCGGACCGGAGTTTGCGATGCGCGAGTTGGTCAAAAACAAGGGAAATCGCGTTGTGTATGTGGAATATGATCTGCGCATGGGAGAGATCCTGGGACCGATCTACCAGCTTTTGTATGATCAGGCGTTGAAGGAAGCGTTGGGGCGCTCCGGGAACGAGCGCGGAGATATTTACCTGATGTGTGATGAGATGAAAATGTTAGGAGAATTAAATCACATTGACGACGGTCTGAATTTTGGAAGAGGGCTGGGAGTGAAGATCATTTCGGGGCTGCAGAGTGTGGAACAGCTCTATGATATTTACGGGGATCACCGGGCAAAGGCGATCATGGCAGGCTTTTCCAATATGATCTGTTTCCGCACGGCGGATCATAATACGAGGGAGTATGTATCCGAGTATTTTGGCAGGAATTATACACAGATTCCGATATGGCATGACGGAAAACTGAAAGAATACTATCAGCGTGAAAGCCATATTGTGGAGCACTGGCATATACAAAGACTGAGACGGGGACAGGCGGTTGTCGGATTGTGGCAGGATCCCCCGGCAGAGCCTTTCTTAGTCCGGTTTAAAAAGTATCAGGGAGAGTGAAGATATGGCATTTTACAGAGCAGACAAAGAAAATGACAGAGAGAGGGATGTGGCCCGGCACAGGAAATACCGGATCAGTGATTTTTGGAGCAGCGGATCGGCGGATCAGAATTTTCTGATCACGGGCGGAGGCCAGAACGAACAGATATGGGGCCTGTACTATGCGGTAGAAAATTATCTGGAAAAGAAAGGCCGCCCGGTCATCATTCTGCATAACAATAAAAATCTGGACGCCACGTTCTACCCGGAGCTTAAGGCGCACTTCCCGGAAATAAATTACTGGGCGTTCGGGAATCCTGCAAAGGCATATGAACCCTTTGCGGGGATGAACAAAGAATGGATCATGGAAGTGCTGAGGGAATTGTGTGACGGTATGCTGGAAGTGGAAGCTTACGCAGAAGCATTTCTGAATGTTCTGGCCTGCTATGAGAAATCTCTGGGTCTGCATAATATCCGGCGATTATGCGGGAAAAGCGACGAGGAAATACTGCAGCTGGCCCGCCGGGCAGGACTGGGGCAGCCCAGCGGAATCACCCAGAACGTTACCGGGGGAATCCGGTTTCGCAGGGTGATCAGCAATCTGTCCGGTTCCGCAAAAAATATCTTCAGCGCCAATGTCGGCATGGAAAACAGTGTAACCGCTGTTTTGAAAAATCCTTCCGGCAGACAGGTCATTTCAATCACGGTTGGTTCCGGCAACACGGACGTACTTTTGAAGTATCTGTCCGGGGAACTGCTCCTGCTGGAAGATCAGGAGTTTCTTGTGGTCGTTTATGATTTGGGGGTAAAGGAAGAAAACGGTCTTGGAAATTTGCTGACGAAGACATCGGCGCACTATGCGATCGGATTGTGTTCCGAAGAGATTTACGGTATGTTTCTGGATCACGATGACAAAACATATCAGGCGGTCCGGGGAAGAATCAAGAAAAAGCTCATTCTGAGATATACGGACGCGCAGGCTGCAGAAAAAATATCGGACATTGCCGGATGCTATGATAAGACAGTGAGACACGACATCACAGCGCCAACCATGCCCTGGACGATCATAAAACCGAGGGCAAAGGGAAAGCCGAAGCAGAAATATCCGAGACTGGAAGCGGATGAGCTCACTCAGATGCAGGCGGAGGCGGCAATATTACAGGGCCACAGAGGCCATAGTATTTATTTTGTACAGCGTGTGGAGTATTACTGAAGAGGAAAACAGTTCAAGACTCGCTCGTGAGTCTTGGCGCGGGATGCGGCGGACACAAATGGAACCTGCCGCGAATGGAGTGCTGAGAGGAATGGAATTTGCCACGAATGGAGTACTGAGAGGAGGTTGCGCATATGGCTGATACGTTAGACCGGGAAATGGATGAGATGCTGGAGAAACTGCAGGCGATGGATGACATTCATCGAGGAAAGAAATCTCATATTGTCATTCATTACGGGGATGACCGGCCCGAGGGAGCGGAAAGCCGGATCCATATTCAGGGATTGGAACAGGATCATACAGAGACGGGGAATATTGAAAATATAGATGGAGTTCCGGTCGGCCGTCCGGGCGGCAGCCGCAGAAGAGACAGCCGCAGAGGGACAAACCGTCAGGGAACGCGCCGGACAGGGCGTTTTTCTCAAATTCTTATAGATATGGACAGGGAGCGGCTGCTGACGATCGTTTTGTCAGTGGTCACGGTCATAATGCTGATTTTGATCATTGCCAATTTTGAAGCGATAAGTACCATCCTGTTGGCGGTATTTTTGTTTTTGGCGGTAAATTTCCTGAAGATCATTATCGTTGTCGGGCTGATCGCGATCGTGGTATTGAGAGTACGATTCCGGACCCGCAGATGGCGGAGGTGGGGTATATGGTGAGAACGGCCGCAGATTGGAAAGAATAGATGGCAAAGACAGCCGCAGGCAGGAAAAAAGAACAGATGGCAAGAATAGCTGCAGATTGGAAATGTATGAGTTATTTGGATCCATGAGGAGGAGGGAGCATGAACGGCCCACTGTTTGACAAGAGAGAGTTTTTACAAAGTGAAAATAAGAATCAGTTTATGCGCCAAATACTGACGGTTTTTTCAAAGCTTGATGAGCAGATCAGGGCGGGAGCGGCAAAACAGCCGGACGCCGGGGAGCAGGAACAGATCAGGGAAGAGCTGAATGCCAGACAATCCCGGGCAGAGCAGCAGGCCGGGGAGGATATCCGCAAAATACAGGAGCGGATCGATCATATTGATAATGAGATTGATACCATCCGGAAAGATTTAATGTCAAAACGGCAGCGGATGGAAAAGATAGAGCAACTGTTTGAGCAGCAGATTCAAAGAGCAGGAGGGCAGCCCGGGATACAGAACCGGATCAGAGAGCTTTCCGATGAGATTCAGGATATGAAGCAGAGACTGGAAGCGGAGAGCCTGAATAAAGATCATAAAATACAGGAGTTATCGGGGGAACGGGCAGCGTCAGACCGCAGGATCGCGGACGTGAAGTCGGAGCTGCAAAGTCGGATCGGCCTGATTCAGAATGAGCTTCAGTGCAGGCTGAGAGAAAGCGGCGGAAATGATACTGAGCGGCTTTGCGCCGGGATGGAAGAGATTCTGCCGCCGGCTTTGACCGGGGGAGCGGTCAGTTCGCTCAGGAAATATGATATTTCCGCTTTACAGGGAGAGCCGCAATATCTGCTGCAATGCACTGTCGGTTCGATGTCCTATGTGTGCAGAACGACTGAGAGCCGCAGCATAGCAGAAAAGTATCAATCCCTGCTGAGCGGAAATGCCGTAAAAGTGCCGTATGTGATCAGCAGAAACCGGGCCGTATATCAGGCATTTTTGTATCGTGACAGGAGCAGGGATGAGGTATGGCAGCATTTTCAGACGATGTGTGCGGCGCAGATACTGCTTCATCAAAAATTCGGGTATGAGCTGTCGGCCGTCTGCGCGGATGAGCGTCCGTTTCTACAAAGGCAAAGGCCGGAGGAACAAAAGCTGGTTAAAATAATAAAACCGTGTGAAACGGCAGAGCAGTTAGGGCAGATCCAGGATTACTGTCAGTCACTGAGAGAACAGATTTCAGCAGGCGGGTATTCTAATATATGGGAATACAACAGAGACCATCCGCAGAAACCCATTCCGTATAGGGGAGTTGCTTTCTGGGATTTCCCCGGGGGACTGGATGCGGATACAGTACGCCGGATCGGCAGATTGTATGGGGAGGCAGAGCGCTGTGGAGTCTTTTTCCTGTTTATGGTGAATACGGATCTGGATATCGGAAAAGGGGCGGAGGAAGCATTGACCACAATTTTAAACGGACTGAATCCGCTGAGATATCTTTCGGAGAGACAGCGCTATGAGGAAATGCGCATGCCGTCAGTGTTATATCAGATTCACAATTATGATGCCTGACGGAGGGAGGACGCAGATCCTACAATTATTTTGTGCACGGGAAGAGGAGGATAAGATATGGGAACGATCATACGCAGATTTATGTTATTATGGATTGGAATATTTGTGACAGTGTTTGTCGTTACAATTGTTAAAAACCGCGAGGAAATCCTGATGGCTGTGAAAAGCTCCATGGGAGGATTTATCGGCGGCCTGGCTGTTATTTTGATCATATTGGCAGGTTTCTGGTTATTATTCCGTAGTTTTCGCAGGAGTTAGAAAGATGCGGAGTTGGAAAGGAGAAAAAATGAGAAAAGATTATCCGTTTAATTTTGTGGAGGATGAAACAGATCCCTGCAGGGAAGTAATGGAAACACCGATGACGCTTGCTTACGCTCCGCCGGAATATTTTTTCCCGCAGGATGAGCAGCCGGAGGCTGAAAAGAAAGAAAACGGCTCGTTCAGTGCCCGGTGTCCGCGCTGTTTAAAGGAGAAACCAAGATGAGATTCCGATTAAAAAAATGCGTCTGGGAATTGACCCTTTCCTGCTGTTTTTCCTGCCGCTACTGCGGCTCAAAAGGGGGAAAAGCGCGGGAGAGGGAGCTGACGACAGAGGAATGCATCGATACGGCCCGGCAGCTTGCCGGACTGGGATGCAGAAGAGTCACCCTAATCGGCGGAGAAATCTTTCTGCGCCCGGATTGGGATGTGATAGCGGGAGAGTTATCCGCCCACGGCATCAGGGTATCTGTCATCACGAACGGCTTTCTGTTCTCAGAGGATTTGATATCCCGGATCAAAGCCTGCGGGATAGAATCAATGGCTGTTTCCCTGGATTCAGTGGAGGATATCCACGACAAATACCGCCAGCCCGGGAGCTATCAGCGGGCGAGACAGGCCATTGAGATTTTGAGTGAGAATGATATCCCTGTGGCAGTGATCAGTACATTAAACGGTGAAAATATAGATAAACTGGAGGAATTTTATGAGGAAATCCGGGATTTGAGGCTGTATGCATGGCAGCTTCAGGCGTGTTCCCCGATGGGAAATGCGGCGGAAATGGGAGATCTGTACCGCTTTGATTTTAGAAAAGCGATTGATTTTGTGTACTGGCATCAGGACAGCGCACCGTTCTCTATCGGAATTGCGGACAATATCGGTTATTATACCGGGCAGGAGGGCTCCCTGCGGGGAAATAAAGGCGGGGTATTTTCCGGGTGCTCGGCGGGGCTGACATCGATCGGCATCGACAGTGTGGGAAATGTAAAGGGATGTGAAGCATTGTATGATGAACGTTTTTCGGAGGGCAATCTGAGAGAAAAGACGCTGAGAGAAATCTGGGAATCACCGGACAGCTTTGCTTATAACAGACACTTCTGGAAAGAGATGCTTACGGGAAAGTGCAAAACATGCGAGCACGGACATATTTGTGCCGGAGGATGCAGATCCTACAATTATTTTGTGCACGGGAAAATGTATGAATCGCCTTTCTGTGCAAAAGGAACAGAATCAGAGAATCTGAAACCTGTATAACCCCCAAGCGGGGTTGTGCAGGTATTTTTATTTGCTATAATTTGTAATAAGCGAGTCTTGAATTGTCGGTTCCTATAATATAGCGAAGCATATCATGATAAGGAAAGTGGTGAACGTATGAAAAAGAATTTTGTAAGCAGATTAACGGCAGTATCGCTGGTGTCTGTCATAACGATCGGACTTTTGGCGGGCTGCGGCTCCTCTGCCGGAGAAACATTGAATCCTTC
>CAZJSI010000017.1:0-25647 GCA_964548675.1 uncultured Eubacterium sp.
CATCTACTCATTAAAATCTTTCAAGGTTATTTCACTGTTCAATTATCAAGGTTCTCTGATTTGTTGTTTATCATCAGCAACTTTTATAAGTTATCACATCACTTGCCGTTTGTCAACAACTTTTTCATTTTTTCTGTGCCGTTCTCGCGGCGACTTGGCTATAATATCACCCTCAAAAACAAAAGTCAACACTATTTTCCACTTTTTTTAAAGTACGTCTTTTTGTCAATTTTTGTCAAATTGTGTGAATTGTGTGTATATTTACCCGAGTTCTACTTATCCCTAAAACAGATATACGCATGTTCATAATTCCCCCACCAGGTTGTCCGTTTTCTGCCGCCTGCCTTTCCCTCCACAAAATAGATCGTGGAAAACAGCATCTCCTCTGCATTCAGCTTCACAATGATTTTTAACAGTTTATCATCTAATGGAAATATGATTTCATCCTCGCTATCCGGTTTCACCAAACTCAGATAAGACCGTTCTTCTTCTGTCAGCAATTCGTCAACCATTTCCCTGGCATCTTCATCCAGGCGATAATAATAAAAGTCTGCAAAAGAATTTTCCGCACCATACTCCTTTTTTAAGTTTTTAAAATGAGCCAGAGCTTTCTTTTCATCTAAAACAAGTTTTACATCTGCATAATCATGTAATCCCTCTGTAATTTTTTCAAAAAATATGGCTCCCCGCTGCCGTAATTCCAATGTTGTCATATTCCGCTACCTCCTTAAAAAATTAAATTTTCAATTTTATATCCGCTGTAATGCACAAAGCAGCTTATTTTACTATTGACAAATTTTCCCGCCAACATCTGTATACAGATTTTCTTTACAGGAACATTTCAGCCGCTGCACTTCACTCTCTCCGATATTTTATCCATTTCCTTTATATTTTGCATTATCTGCTCTTTTATTTCAATGTTTTTTCAATATTTCATGATATAATACAAGCTGTTAAATAATTTATCAGATGTAAGATGGCTCCCACCTCTGCAGGTGGCAGGCAGCAAGTCTGTATCATTTAGCGATCGCAGCATACGGATATTAAATTGGGGGGACGAAAAAAATGAGACTTCTTCTTGTAGAAGATGAAAAAAGAATGGCACAGGCATTATGTGAAATACTTCGGCAGGAAAAATACGATGTAGATCACTTTACAGACGGACTGGACGGCTTGAGCGCTTTGGAAACGGGAACCTATGATATTGCCATTCTGGATGTCATGCTTCCATCTAAAAACGGCTTTGAGATCACCCAAAACGCAAGAAAACAGGGCATAAAGACGCCGATTCTCATGCTGACCGCAAGAGGCGGATTAGATGACAGGGTCGCGGGGCTGGACTGCGGTGCGGATGATTATCTCGTCAAACCCTTTATGGTAAAAGAACTTCTTGCCCGGCTTCGTGCTCTTTGCCGCAGAACTGTAAACAGTCCGGATGGAACACTTACCTTTGGCGATATTACCCTGAGCAGGGAGAGCTCAACTCTATGCTGCGGCGAAAATTGTGTACGTTTGAGCGAAAAAGAGCTCCGAATTCTTGAATATCTGATTGTAAATCAGGGGCATATTTTAACCCGCGAGCAATTAGCAGTCAAAATCTGGGGATATGACAGCAACGCCGAATATAACAATGTGGAAGTGTATATGTCTTTTGCCCGCAAGAAGCTGAACTATGTAAAGTCCGAAACCGAGATCAAGGCGGTACGCGGTATTGGATATGAACTGAGGTATCACAATGTTTGAAAAATCAAAAAGAAAAATTGTTGCCGCTCTCCTGTCTGTACTGGCGGTGCTGCTGTTTGGCACTCTCTGTATCATTTATCTGGCAAGCTACACTGAAATGACAAAGGAAAACAGAGAGCTTTTAAAACAATATACAGAAAATTATTCTCTCCCGACAGAAATGGAAAAAAAGGAACCCGAACCGGGAAGTATGGTAAAAGCAGATACAACCGCATTTCCAAATACGGCAGATCCGGGTAAAAACCCTATGCCCCGCCCCGTGGAGCCCCCGGTACTTGAGCTTTCTACATTTTATTCCGTGGCAATATCCAAAGACGGGCAGATACAAAATGTCGATACTTCCGATATTTCCACTCTCGATGAAAATACACTCATACAGCTTGCCCGGGACATTATTGAAAGCGGAAAAAGTGAGGGCATAGAAAACCATCTGATCTACCGCATTACTGATAAGGGAGAATATGTTCTGGCAGCATTTCTGGACAATACAATGATGGAAGAAAGCGCAGGTACATTGGTAAATTACACTCTGATTTTCGGAAGTATCACACTTGTTCTGCTGTTCTTTTTGGCACGCCATCTTGCAAACAGAATTGTGACCCCTCTGGAAGAAAGCTATCAGAGACAAAAACAGTTCATTTCCGACGCCAGTCACGAGCTGAAAACTCCGGTAGCGGTAGTGAACGCAAATATAGAGCTTCTCTCCCGCCAAATCGGGGCAAATCAATGGCTGTCCAATATTCAATATGAAAATGAGCGAATGTCCGGATTGATATCACAGCTTCTGGATCTGGCAAGGGCCGAAAATACCGTACCTCCCATGGAGACGATAGATCTGAGCCGTCTGGTCTATGGCGAAGCGCTCCCCCTTGAAACTGTAGCATACGAAAATAATCTGAATCTAACATTGGATATTGAGGAGGATATTTTTATTTGCGGAAATCCGGTTCAGCTCAGACAGCTTGTCTCCATTTTGCTTGACAATGCCATCCGCCACAGTCCGGGCGGGACACGGATTATACTTACATTGCAGGAAAAGAAAAACAGCGCTGTTCTTACCGTTGTCAATGAAGGAGAAGAAATTCCTCCGGACCAGATAAAATATTTGTTTGAGCGTTTTTACAGAACGGACACTTCCAGAACGGATGAAATGAATCATTATGGTTTGGGGCTCGCCATAGCCAGAGCCATTACCATCGCAAATAAGGGAAACATCGGCGTCCGGTGTTATGATGGGAAAATAGAATTTCTCACAAAATTCCCCATACAAAACCGAAACCGCAAAAATTAACATTTTTTTCAATCAAACTTCAATCTTCCTCCTGTACACTGACACCATCAAAAGTACAGGAGGTATTTTTATGGCTTTTCAAACCGTTTTCAAACGATATGAGCTAAAATATTTATTATCCGAAAAGCAAAAAGAAAACGTGCTGCGCGCAATGAAACCGTATATGTCGCTCGATCAATACGGAAGGACAATTATCCGGAACATCTATTTTGATACGGACAGCTACCGGCTGATCCGTCATTCCATTGAAAAACCTGCCTATAAGGAAAAGCTTCGTGTCCGCAGTTACGGTCAGGCAAAACCGGAAAGCACCGTATTTGTGGAACTGAAAAAGAAATACAAAAAAGTAGTCTACAAACGCCGGATCGCCCTGCCGGAGGCGGAAGCGATGGAATGGCTGGCAGGCGGACATCACTGCTGCAGCGACAGCCAGATTTCCGAAGAGATCGACTATTTTCTGAATTATTATGGATTTCCGGAACCGATGGTGTTTCTCTCCTATGCAAGGGAGGCCTACTATTCGAATGACGGATCTGATTTTCGCGTTACTTTTGACGACACGATCCTCTGCCGTCAGGATGACCTCTCCCTGAAATCCGAAATCTACGGTACGCCTGTTCTTCCTCCGGGGACGGTTCTCATGGAGATCAAATGCTCGGGCGGAATTCCTCTGTGGATGGTCCACACACTGTCAGAAGAACATATTTACAAAACCTCATTTTCAAAATACGGAACCGCCTATAAGACTATAATCTACCCCAAACACAGAAAGGAGACTGTTTCCAATGTCCAATACACTTTTTCAGGGATTATTTGATTCCGATCTCACCACTGTTATCCATGTAACAGATTTTCTGTTATGCCTGGGATGCGCTCTCATACTCGGCCTTGTCATGGCTTTCGCTTATATGTACCGCACCCGCTATACAAAAAGCTTCGTTGTTACACTTGCGCTGCTTCCCTCTGTGGTCTGCGTAGTGATTATGCTGGTAAACGGCAACGTTGGAACCGGCGTGGCGGTAGCGGGAGCTTTCAGCCTGGTGCGTTTCCGCTCTGTTCCCGGAACCGCAAAGGAAATATGCACACTTTTCCTCGCTATGGGAGCGGGACTGATTGCCGGAATGGGATACCTTGGTTTTGCAATACTCTTCACCCTTATACTCTGCGCGGTATTCCTGCTGTACAGCCGCCTGGATTTCGGGGAGAAAAAGAATGCCGCAATATATAAAATTTTCACCATAACAATTCCGGAGGATCTGGACTACACCGATATATTTGATGATATTTTCGGAGAATACACCAGTTTTCATGATCTTGTGCACATCAAGACCACAAATATGGGCAGCATGTTCCGGCTGACTTATCATGTGACGCTCCGCGATATTACAAAAGAAAAAGAAATGATTGATAAGCTCCGGTGCAGAAACGGGAATCTGGAAATAGCTGTTTCCAGACAGGGAAACACCATGGCGGAATTATAAAAAGGAGGCTCTTGCATCATGAAAAAACAGATATACGCTATTCTGGCAATACTGCTCTTTCCGGCTATATTAAGCGGATGCGCAAATCCGGGGACAGATTCGGCGTATACAAGCGCTGAAACTTCCGAAAACACTGACGATACGGAGGCAACAGATTTCTCTCTGACAGATTCCGATATGTTCACCGAGCGGGATTATGAAACCGAATACGACGAATCCAATTGTGTCCATATCCAGTTAAACCAGGATTCGGCCGAAGCCAGCTCTGACAGTGTCCGGATTTCCGGTACAACCGTTACGCTCACGGAAGAAGCCGTGTACATAATTTCAGGTACACTGGATGATGGAATGATCATCGTAGATGCTCCCGATACCGCCAAACTGCAGTTGATACTAAACAATGTAAACATCTACAGCGAAACTTCGGCTGCACTTTATATCTCCGAAGCAGACAAAGTCTTTGTCACATTGGCCGACGGGACAGAAAATACGTTATCCAACGGAGGGACTTTTACCGCTGTCGACGACAGTAACATTGACGGGGCGATTTTTTCCAGACAGGACCTGACACTGAACGGTTCCGGGGCGCTCACAGTTCTCTCTCCCGCCGGGCATGGAATCGTCTGCAAGGATGACCTTAAGATCACCGGCGGAACCTACGCCGTCACATCTGCCTCCCATGGTCTGGACGCCAATGACAGTATCCGGATCACCGGTGAAACAACGTTCACCATCGATGCCGGAAAAGACGGTATGCACGCAGAAAACGATGAGGATACCTCTCTCGGATTTGTCTACATTTCCAACGGCACAATGGATATCGAGACAGAAGGAGATGGGATCAGCGCCGGATCTTATATGCAGATTCGAAACGGCAATTTCCGGATTCTTGCAGGCGGAGGTTATGAAAACGGAACCATTAATACTTCTGTTTTCCCGACCGGAAAAGAATCTGTGAATTCAGTTAATACGGGAAATGACAGCAGCACCAGCATGAAAGGTATCAAATCAAGCGGCGACATGTCTGTTTCAGGCGGAAGCTTCCTGATTGATTCCGCGGATGACTCTTTTCATTCCAATACATCGATCATTCTGACCGGAGGAACTTTCGAGATTGCATCCGGGGATGATGCTTTTCACGCAGATGATATGCTGACGGTAACCGATGGCACAATCCTCATTACAGAGAGCTATGAAGGAATGGAGGCGCTGCATGTCTGCATCCAGGGCGGCGAAATTACCCTGACTGCCAGCGATGACGGGCTGAATGCTGCGGGCGGCGTGGATGCCAGCGGTACGTCAGGCGGCCGCGACGGCATGTTCGGCGGCAATAGACCGGACGGCGATATGCCCGATGGCAATGAACCAGACGGCAGTATGCCTGACGGCAATGAACCGGACGATGATATGCCTGATGGCGATATGCCCGGCGGCAACGGACCGGACGGCAGTATGCCCGATGGCGATATGCCCGGCGGCAATGGACCGGACGGCAGTATGCCTGACGGCAATGGACCGGACAGCAGTATGCCCGATGGCGATATGTCCGGCGGCAACGGATCGGACGGCAGTATGCCTGACGGCAATGAACCAGACGGCAATACGTCCGGCGGCGATAACACAGATGGCGGTATGCCTGGCGACAATACGTTCGGCGGCGCTCCATCCTCATCCTCCGATGGCAGCATTGTCATTTCCGGCGGAACACTATATATCACCGCTTCCGGTGACGGTCTTGACGCCAACGGCTCCATTGAAATCTCCGGAGGATATATTGTAGTAACATGCCCCGTACAGGGCGACACGGCGACTCTGGATTATGACACCAGTGCAGTTATTACAGGAGGTGTCTTTATTGGTACCGGTGCATCCGACATGGCACAGACTTTCAGCAATTCAAAACAAAGTGTCCTGTCTGTCAATGCAGGCAGTCAGGATGCCGGAACAACTATCACCATCACGGACGCCAACGGCGCCACCCTTCTGGAATTTTCACCGGAGCTGCCGTTCAACGTCATTATTTTCAGCAGCCCGGAACTGATATCCGGTGAAACTTATACAATTTCAGCCGGATCATTTTCCCAAAAATCGGAAGCACAATAGGTATTCTTTCACGAAAACAGGTAGGGCAGCTATTACAAATTTCCTGTTCCGATATCTTTACATTTGCAGTTTCCTTTAAACAACACCGGGGCTGTCTCATTAAGAAAAGCATATACTAAATATAGCAGCAGGTATCTATACCCTAAAACTATATCCCGTATATCCAGTGCTTAGTGCGACAGCCCCTTCTTCATACAAATATTATTTTACCTGTTCATGCAGAACAAATACTCCTCTTCCTTCTATCTCCAACGTTTCTCCTGCTCCATACCTGTTTCCGGAAAGCAGATCCTCGCAATCCTTTTCCAGAGTAACTTTTGCACGATCCGCATTGTGATTCAGCAGGAATAAGGTTCTTCCCCTTTCGTTATCCCGCGCCGACGTTTCTACTCCGCCCGGTGTTTCCATTATTGCCCCGACTCCCGACGCTGAAAAAACATCCTTTAAAAACTTCTCATAGAACGCCGGGTTAGACCGTGTTGCCACATAATATGCAGTTCCCTTTCCGAAGCAGTTTTTCGTCAATGCAGGCATTCCCCTGTAAAAATCCTGCTCATACCGGCTGAGACTTTCCGCCCCTTCCGTATGCAGCATATCACACAGAATTTCTGCGGGATATGTCACGCCCTCATACACAAAATGATTTTGTTCTCCCTCCGGCAGGGCATCCTGTTCTTCCACCCAGATTCCAAGAACTTTTCGCAATTTGCCCGGATAGGCTCCGATCACCAGATCATGCTCATCTACAATACCGCTGAAATAGGTAGTTATAAATGTTCCTCCCTGCTCCACGTAAGCCGTTATCTTCTCCGCATCCCCCGCCTTTGTCATATAGAGAAGAGGCGCTATCACAACTTTATACGGACTCAAGTCATCTTTCACGCTGATGATATCCACCGGTACATTCTGCTCAAACGCCGCCGAATAATAATCCCGCACCGCATCCAAATATTTCATCCGGATACTCGGGCCTGCGGAGTATTCTACTGCCCACCAGTTGTCCCAGTCAAACACGATCGCGGTCTCCGCCGGTGTGCGTCCCTCCAAAAACGCATCTCCCAGGCGATGCAGTTCCTCTCCCAGTTTTGCCACCTCGCGATATACTCTTGCCTCTTCGCTGCCCGCATGGTCGATCACTGCGCCATGATATTTTTCACATGCACCGATACTGCGGCGAAGCTGGAAAAACTGGATCGCATCCGCGCCATGCGCTGCCGCCTGATAACTCAGCAGAGCCATCTCCCCCGGCCTTTTCAGGCGATTATAGGGATGCCAGTTCGTGACACTGGGGGTCTGCTCCATCAGCACGAAAGACTGCTGTCCTTTGATCCCCCTCATCAGGTCATGGTTCAGGGCAACCACTGCGGGACTGTCCGTGGGCTGCGGGTAACTGTCCCATGAAATGAAATCCATCTCCTCCGCCCATTTCTGATAATCCAGGGGTTTGTAAAAGCCCATCAGATTCGTGGTGATCGGCACTCCCGGCATTTCTTTTTGAATCTCCTCGTATTCCAGCTTATAGCACTCCATTATACTATCGGAATTGAAACGGCGGTAATCCAGCGATATCCCCTGAAACATAGTTCTGTCCACATCAAAATGCTCGCTCAAAAGATTCGGTACCGGCACCTCATCCCAGTCATAAAAAGTATGTCCCCAGAAAGAGGTATTGAAGCTGCGGTTCATCTCCTCCACCGTGCCGTATTTATTCTTCAGCCATTTATGAAATGCCTTCTCACAATTTTCACAATAACACTCTCCGCCGTACTCATTTGACACATGCCATGCTACGATATTGTCATAATCCTTATATCTCTTCGCCAGCTCTTTTGCGAGACGGGGAGCATATTTCCGGTAAGTCGGACTGTTCGGACAGGAATTATGACGTCCGCCAAATTTCCGTTTCATTCCGTTAAACTCTGTCCGAAGAATGTCCGGATGGCGTTTTGCCATCCATGCCGGATGAGCTCCGGTGGAAGTCGCCATGCAGACTTTCAGGCCGTTCTCCTTTACCATCTCCATGATCTTATCCAGTTTATCAAAGGAATATGTCTCCTCGTCCGGCTGCAGCGCCGCCCAGCTAAATACATTCAGCGTCACAAGATTAATATGGGCTTTTTTAAACAACCGCATATCCTCCGCCCACACTTCCTCCGGCCATTGCTCCGGATTGTAATCTCCGCCGTAATAAATCTCTTTCACATTTTTTCCGTAAGCCATGATTTTCCTCCTTCGTCTTTTCTATTTTAGCACAGAAAAAGGAAGACTGGCCAGAACTACAGATAATATTCTATACTGCTGTCTTTTTTATTGAAAAATCCACACATAATCTGCCGCATTATTTCCAGGGAATCTCTCTTTTTTCATAGGTTTCCTCCATAACTCTGCATTATTTCCCATGCTGACTGTGCCGCACTCACCGCAGCCCCCAGGGCCCCGGCATAAGTAGGATCGAGAGCTGTCATTGAGATCGAAGCCCCGATCGTTTCTTCCAGTGCTTTTACCATTCCAGGATTCTGGCTTACCCCTCCGGTAAATACAATATCCTGTTCAAAGCCTACTCTCCTCAAAAGGCTTTTAATACGTCTGGCGGTGGCAAAATGGATCCCCGCCGCAATATTTTCTTTTGAAATTCCCTGAACCTTCAGGGAAATAACCTCCGACTCCGCGAACACGACGCATTGGCTGCTGATTTCCGCAGGCGCATCTGCCTGTATCGCGTATTCTCCCAGCTCTTCCAAACTCAGATCCAAAAGCTGCGCTACCTTTTCCAGGAAACGCCCGGTGCCTGCCGCACATTTGTCATTCATAATAAAATCCAGAACATTCCCGTTTTCCGGATCTACTTTGATCGCTTTGGAATCCTGCCCGCCTATATCAATGATGGTTCTTGTCTCCGCATTCATATAATGTGCTCCCAATGCATGGCATGTGATCTCCGTAAGTCCTTTAAACGGGATGTCTCCGAAATCCATCGCAACTCTTCCGTAACCGGTTCCCACGATATACTGTATCTCTTCTTCCGGTATGCCCGCTTCTTTCGTTAATACTCTCGTCATTTCTTTTGCAGTCTCTATACTGGAAACCCCGGAGGGCTGTATCGCCGTATACAGAGCGCCGTCATGGAGAAGCACCGCCTTAGCCGCCCTCGAACCTATATCAATTCCGATCACCCGGGCCTCTTTCATCCCCTCCGACAATGATCTGTCCAGAACTTTTGTTATCTCATATTTCATATTTCCAATCTCCCATTTCTACAATTTAGAAAGCATTTCAATAAATGCCCTGACTCTGGTCGTCACCTGCCCAGTAACACTTCCCACATCATAGGAGCCGATCAGAGACAATCCCTGTATGCCATGATCATTAAAGTATTTTCTCTTCAGTTCCACATCAATGGTCGCAAAGGAACATCCCAGATAGCTGTAAAAAATAACACCTTTCGAGTGATATTTTTTCATTTCTTTCATCAGGCTCTGGCACGCCCTCTCGCTCGTTCCTCCCTGAATCTCCCTCATCTCGAAATCCACAAGTGCCTCAAGGGGATCCAGATCTGTTTTAAATAAATGAACGGTATTATTAGGGATCTGCCAGGAAAGGATTGAACCGCCAGCTTCATCTATTGCCTCAAAAATATTGAACTCCTGCCCTCTCGCCCCTGACCATGCAAGAATCGCATTCACATCACTGTAGCTGCCCGGCTCCAGGGCTGCCAGTTCTTCTATCAGAGCATCCAACGCTTCCTCATATTCCACAGGCTTTGCAAAAAAATGATCGTTTGCCAGCAGCATAAGCACCGTTGGAAGGCTCCCCATGTACATCGGATGATAAACTCTCAGATTTAAAACCGTTCTTATTTTTCTCTGGATACGGTTATAATACACCTGTTCTTCATGAAGTCTATCGAGATCCAGTTTTTTCCCTGATATCCACTCGGCAGTCTTTTCCAATTCTCTCGCATAATGAATCCGCATCTGTTTTTTTCTGTCCTCATTGCCGCCCACCGGGTTAAAACCCACATCCACAACATGAACGTCATATCCATAGTCTTTTAACAGCTCAAAACACTGATTATATGGCTCGCAGGCTTTGCTTGCATAAAAAATACGTTTTGATATATTTTCCCGCTCCAGATAAAACAGTCCCAGATCGCTCTTTACCATAGCGCAGGTTTCATTTGGTACCTGAAAGTAGTTTTCCGCTACCTCGATGGCTTCCATCGGACTCAGCCGTCCCAGTTCTGTGATAGAGGCTGGCAGCGCTCCGCAGGCATATGTCAATGTCGGGTCTATGCCGAGCGCCTCCTGCCATATTACATTCTCACCCTCTTTGTGTTTCCGGTTTACATACGGAATATAATCCAAAAATAAATCTATGATCTTCTGTATAGCCGGAGAATATGCATGGACAACATTTCTGCTGTATAATACATGATCTCTCTGCGTTCTGTTTTCAAATGTGTTATTTTGCTGCATGATCCTAAACCTCCCTGTTCTGTCCCAGCATTTCCAGAAATGCCTCTACACGAATCTTAATCTGGCCTTCATCGCCTTTCGAGTAGTCACTGCCCACCACAAGCACCGGAATGCCCGCAGCTTCGAACGCATCCGTAACTTTACGAAGGATCATGCTGTAACATGGGCAGAATTTCAGATAATAGAGTACGACTGCTTCCGCCTGATATTCCTGTGCAAGCTTTACCGAATGTTCCACCATATCATTCAGCGGTTTCATCTTTGCGCATGGAGCCTGACCCAGATATCCGTCCGCCAGATTTTCCACCCAGTTCCCGGTCTCCGGTACCGTATGAAGAAACGGCTTCAATCCCGTACAGTTATCCTCCACTACAATATCTGCTCCCATCTCATACAAAAGACCTGTGATTTTTTCATCCCCATCCGCCAAAACGCCTCCGGAAAGCATGAGCCTGTATCTTCCGCTTTTCCCTCTGTTTTGTTCATGATCCCGCAGTTGTACAAGAATTTTGTTCAATTCTGACAGAAGTGTGTCGATCGGCAGATAATAATATGCTCTGGCAATCCTCTCAAATTGCTTTCCCGTGACAAGCGATGCGTCCGACTTTCTGTATGAAGAGATCTCCCGCAGCAGCTTTTTGGCTTCATTGTAAAGTGCAATATTTTTTTGGATCTCCGAATCATCTATCCTTTCACCGGTCAGTTTTTCCAGATCTCTTTTAAAGTTTTCAAGCTCTGTCAGATAATATCTGCGGCTTTCCTCATCGTTTCTGAGTCTGGGCATATTATATATGGTCGCCGGGACAAAATTGCTGTCCACTGCCTCTATCGTCTTGCGCATACAGTCGCAGGTATAAAAACTATATACATGATCCACCGCTTTGAAAACAGGCGTCTCGCTGGCAAATCCGCCGATCACACTTTTGCTGAGATCACAAAAAACACTCTGAGTGAACGACTCCCCGGCCATGACCTCATCCTGGCTGCCGGCATGCATAAGCCTGTAATGGGCTACATCTGCCGCCGCCAAAAGCTCGACCGGCACATAAGCGCAGGTGTACGCCACCGTCTTTTTCTTCCCTGTCTGCTTTCTTATGATAAGGTCCCTCTCATATTCCATTGCATTTTCTATGGAACTGATATCCAGAGTAAACTGTTCGCTGACATCCTCATCTTCTCTTTTTTCACCGAGATATTGTCCTGCCAGAATAGCAGCCCCCAGCGCTCCCGCATAGACAGTATCCAATTTTGCTGTGGAAACCGGAAAACCGAGCAGATCTTCAAACGCCTTAACAATGCCCGGATTGTTGGAAACTCCCCCGGTGAAAAGGACATTTTTCTCTATCCCCACCCGGTTTAACAGGCTGTATACTCTCCGGGCGACAGAAGCATGGATTCCCGCTGCAATATCTGCCGCATCCCGTCCTTCTGCCCTGTCGGATACAACCTCAGATTCAGCAAAAACGATACACTGCGCACTGATGTCAACCGGATTTCTGGCCTGCAGGGATATCGGGCCGATTGTTGTTGCATCCAGCTCCAGAACCTTCGCTATCCTCTCCAGGAAACGCCCGGTTCCCGCTGCACACTTATCATTCATGGCAAAATCAATGACTTTTCCCGTCTCCGGATCGATCCGGATCGTTTTTGAATCCTGACCGCCGATATCAATGATCGTATGTATGTCATTACCCAAAAAATGGGCTCCCATACCATGACAGGCAATTTCCGTCACGATCTTGCTCGGTATCTCACCGAAATCCAACGCCACACGCCCGTATCCGGTACTTACGATACCATCTATATCCTCTTTTTTAATACCGGATTCTTCTATCAGCTTATTTAACAGATCGTCCGCCACACTCTGCATCACATAGCCGGTAGGCATAATGGCCACAAAAAGCTGTCCGTCATGCAGCATTGCCGCCTTTGACTGCCTCGAACCGATGTCTATTCCCACAAGGGTCTCCTTTGGCAGCTTATCAATTTTTGACTCATCAATCACATTTATCAAATCCATAATCTCATCTCCAATTTTATTTTTCTAACAATTCCAACGCCGCATCCCAGTATGACTGATCAAAAATGCTTTCGTAATCATAATCATTTTGTATCAGGTCATTTCTCTCAAGAAAATCCTTTGCCACTTTCGCGGTTTCATATGTATCCTCTGTAAAACCTTCCGCTTTAGTCAATCCATACACATAATTCCACGATTCGGCATCATCCCCGGTACGATCGGCAATTCCTTTCACGCTTTCCTCCGGATGTTCAACAATATAGTCCTCAACCTGTATCAGCCCTGCCAGAAAATATTCTGCTGCCTCCGGTTCCTCTTTTAGAAAGCTTTCTGCAGCCACTGCAAAAGTCTGATCCTCCATAACAGATTTGGAAGTTGCGAGCAGTGTTCCGCCAGACCGGAGAACCGCCTTTGTCAGATTTGTTTCCCACAGTGCGGCCGCATCAATTTCCTTATTTGACAGGGAAGTTGCTATATCTACAGCCGCCATATTTACAAGATTGATATCATCAAGCGTCAGGCCTTCTGTATTCAAAATGAGATCCAGGGCCAAATGAGCCGCAGACCCGATCGGAACCCCCACATCCTTTCCTTTCAGATCAGCTATCGATTCTATACCGCTATCCGGTCCCGCTATGATCCCGTTGAGGCCATTCTCTGTCAAAAGCGTAAGATAAATCGCTTTGAGCTGTGTACCGTTGGATACTCCTGTGAAAAGAGGAAGGTTTCCCATCATAGCAATATCAAGCTCTCCCGCCGTCAAAGACTCTACCATGGAGGGCCCATATGTAAACTCCACATATTGAAGCTCTATTCCTTTCTCGGAAAGGTAATCTTCCAATATCCCCGTGTATTGACTCACTTCGGTTACTGCAACTCCCGGCTGCACTCCCAGACGGATCACATTGCTCTGTGCCTCATCCGCTTCTTCTGTCTTATTACACCCAGCCAAACCTGAAATAAGGCCTGATAAAATTAAAATTAAAAAAAGTGCTCTTGCTATTTTTTTCATAAATCATCTTACCTCCTTGATAATCTGCTCACGATTATAATTTCTAATAAGGTAAATTACAAAGCAATTTACTGTAAACGTTTACAGTATTTTTCTGTTTTTCAGAATAAAAACGCGAAAAAAGAGCCATTTAATGGCTCTTTTTTTCAATAAAATTAATATTATACGAAAACGTTTACAGTATTGTTGCTCACCACTTATAGAGGTGGAAGTTATCTCACATCAGATATAATACTCGATACTGTCTTCTTCCTCCGGGACTTTATTACAGCTCTCTCTGATCACAAGCTTTCCGTCTACAAACACCCTGGCAGGGCTTTTATGGCCTTTTTCCAACCTGTTGAGCAGCAGCAATACAGCAAGTTTTGCCATATCTTCCTTTGGACTTTCCACTGTCGTCAGCATGGGGCTCGTATACTTTCCCTCCTCAATGCCGTCACATGCTATCACAGACGGCATATAAAATTTATTTTTCCTTTTATTGAGGCGTTTTAATACGCCTACGGCGATGGCATCCACCAGACAAAATATAGCCGTTGGCCGGTTCGACATGTTAAGGATCTGATCCATGGCGGCATAGCCTCCATCCTCACTTCTCGGTGCTTCAAACACAAAGTCCATATTGATGGAAAGCTGATGAACTTTCATAGTGTTCATATATCCGGTAAAACATTCATCAAACTTGCAGTCGCCAATGTACCCTATTTTTTTGTGTCCCAGAGATATCAGATACTCCAACGCTGTGGACGCCACCTGATTTCCATCCAACAATACCTCATCCACGCCGGAATCGGCATGGTTTCTGACGATCATCACAATCCCCTTAAAATGTTCTTTCAGTATCTCAAGCACTTCTTTTTTGCACTTTCCCATGATAATAAGGCCATCCATCTTATCCTTAGATTGATCCAGGATCTTGTTCAGATTGTCATATATCTCCTTTTTTCTATACTTTTTGTCCGAAGCAAAATATGGCATATACCACAAATTACTCATGACGCACATATGCCGATGCAGTTCTGTCGATACGTGTCCCAACAATTCATTATAAAAAGGATCTGCCTCATCCGCACCTATTCTCGTCAATATAACATTTATATGATACACCTTTTCTGTACGGGATTTGCTCATCTTGAGATTTCTGGCAGCTTCATTGGGAACATAATCGTATTTTCCCGCAATCGCCCAGATCTTCTCTTTCATAGTCGGATCCGCACATTTATAATCCGGATTGTTCAGAACTCTTGAAACGGTAGCAACTGACGTACCGCACATATTCGCGATCTCTTTGATGGACATCATAATTACGATCACTGCCTTTCATTTTGAAAGGCATTATACCATATTCTTATTGTAATATCAATTATTACATTTGTATCTGACAAAAAATATGAGTAATCGTTACATTTCGCTGACATTGGGTGTGAAAGCAGCGAAAAACCGCCATTGCCGATGATTCTGCTTTGAATTTGCTTGAATTTCTGATGAGAAAAAGGTATAGTAGTTACATATTACAATCAAGAGTGCCCTGCATTCCTGAAATTGTATTTACAAGGGGATTTTTATATGAATACGTTTGTCCAAAAGGACCATCTGGAATATCCGGAACTGACCATGTTTCAGATGGTGGAACAGATCGCACGGCAGTACCCGAAGGAGCCTGCCTACGAGTTTTATGGAAAAAAAACGAGCTACCGGGCTTTTGTCCAAAAGATTGAACGGGCGGCCCGGGCTTTTCTTGCAATGGGTATCACAGCGGGAGATCGTGTCACTATCTGCATGCCAAATACGCCTCAGGCGCTGGACTGCTTTTATGCTCTGAACCGAATCGGCGCCATAGCAAATATGATCCATCCGCTCTCAGCGCGCTCAGAAATTTCTTTTTACTTAAATCACTCAAAAAGCAAAGCCATCCTGACCGTCGATCTTTTTTATGAAAAAACGGAGGAAGCCTTAAATGACGTCATGCACCCTGTCACGATACTGGTGGCGCGCATGCAGGAGGAACTGAATGCCGCGCTGGCGGCGGTCTATACTTTGAAAAAAGGGAAAGACTATCTGCGGTTCCCCAATACGGACCACGCAATGCTCTGGAAAACTTTTTTAAAAAAAGCTGACAGAACTCAGGCGCTTCCAAAACCGGTATTTGACCCGGAAAAAACCGCCGTCATACTGTATAGCGGCGGTACTACCGGAACTCCAAAGGGGATCTGTCTGTCCGATCTGAATTTTAACGCCTGTGCCATGCAGGCAAGAAACACGATCGGCCTGGAATTCCGCTGCGGCTATAAAATGCTCAGCTGCATGCCCTGTTTCCACGGCTTTGGCCTCGGCATCAATCTGCATACAGTCCTGATCCACGGCGCCTGCTGCATTCTTATGCCGACATTCACGAACGAAACATACGCAAAAATGCTGATAAAGAAAAAGCCAAATTTCATCGCAGGCGTACCCACGATCTTCGAAGCTTTACTGCATATTGAGGCTTTGAAAAACGCCGATCTGAGCTGCCTGTCAGGAGTTTTCTGCGGAGGGGATTCCCTCTCTGTGGAGCTCAAGCAGAAAATGGACGCTTTTCTGAAAGAACATGGTGCACAGATCCAGATCCGGGAAGGTTATGGCCTCACCGAATGCGTAACTGCAAGCTGCCTTACCCCTTTCAGCGACTACCGAAAGGGAAGTATCGGCCTTCCATTTGCAGATATGAGTTATTGTATCGTAAAGCCCGGAACAGACGATGAAGTTCCCCGGGGTGAAGAGGGAGAGATCATTCTGACCGGCCCCACTGTTATGCTGGGCTATCTGGACGCCCCACAGGAAACCGCCGATGCGCTGCGGATACTTCCCGACGGACGGACCTGGCTTTATACAGGTGACCTGGGGCATATGGATGAGGACGGATATATTTATTTTCATCAGAGGATCAAACGGGTGATCATCACAAACGGCTATAATGTCTATCCCAGCCAGTTGGAGCGGGTGATCGACAGCCATCCGGACGTGTCTTACAGCTGTGTGATCGGCGTGAAAGATCCCCGGAGGATGAAACGAATCAAAGCATATATCGTTCTGGAAAAAGGAGTGACACCTGATCAGGCATGTAAAGACCGCATCATGGAGTATCTCAGGATGCATATTGCGAAATACGCTCTGCCCCGCGAAATTGAATTCCGCGCAGAGCTCCCGAAAACACTGGTGGGAAAAGTTGCCTACCGTCAGTTGGAGGAGGCAGCAAATGATCAATAGAATCGCGAGGTATGAACAATGGAAATAACCTGGTACGGAACGGCAAGTCTTGTTCTCCGCGAAGAACAGACCTCTATTGCCTTTGATCCGTTTTGCAATTTCGGGAAAGACAGCCTGGCCTCCCGGGATTCTCTGTCAGAGATGAAAAAAATTTATTCCTCTGCCCGTCATGTGTTTATCACGCACGGGCATTTTGACCATATTTATTATATTCCATATTTTTACCGGAATACCCGCGCCACGATACACTGTACCGACATCGTCTGCCGCACATTGTCAAAACACCGCATACCGGGAAAAAAGCTGCGCCGGATCGCTCCGGGGTTTTGTGCCAATGCGGGGCCTTTCACCGTTCAGGCATGGAAAAGCTGTCATTGCAGATATGATATACCATTGATACTGAATAAGATGCAAAACAGACGTTTCTGGCAATATCCTCTGCACGTGCTGGAGCTGTTGTCCATTAACTCCCATTATCCCGAATGCGGACAGATCCTTTTCTATGAGGTAAGCGCGGGAAATCTCCGAATCCAGATCATGGGCAGCCTGAATCTGGCAAAAGATGTGGAATATCCAACAGGGGCCGACGTCCTTATCCTGCCCCTGCAGGGACGCAGCCATATAGAAACTTATGCATTACAATTTGTGGAAAGACTAAAACCAAAATCCATTTTACTGGATCATTACGACGACGCCTTTCCACCGTTTACCGACACTGTGGACAGCAGAAAATTTGTAAAAATCGTGCAAAAACGTTTCGGTATTCCCTGCCGACCACTGAAATGGGGAGAAACCGTGATCTTAAAACCGCAATCCGAAGGAGGAAAACAGAATGAGTGAAAAACAAAAAAGGCGCCGGGGAGACCGCAAAGATGCCCGACGGGTGGACGCCCCCGGACTGCAGACCGTCATGGCTCATCTGATGCCAAACCGGACTGACAACGAAGTCTATCTGAATGACACGATCGACGCGACAGAGCTTTTAAAATATCTGGAAAAGCGAAATGCCGAACATCCCGACTATAAGACGACGCTTTTCCACTGTGCCATTACCGGCCTTGCCCGTATGGTACGGGAGCGTCCTCTCATGAACCGCTTCATCCAGGGCCATCAGATGTATGAGAGAAATGAGATCAGCCTGAGTTTTGTCTGCAAACGCCGTTTTACCGACCATTCCGAGGAGGCCCTGATGGTCCTGGTTCCGACGGACACAGATGTACTGGATACCATCAGCAAAAAAATCATCGGCGATGTTCAGGAGACACGAAAGAGTGAACATTCCACAGGTGGTGTGGATGCACTTCTGGACAGTTTTAAAAAGATTCCCCGTCCTATTCTGATGCTGATCATCCGCATCATACGATGGATGGATTTCTGGGGGATCAATCCGGATTTCATCACTGCGGGAGATCCGAATTACACGACGATACTCTGCAGCAATCTTGGCAGCATTAAATGCCCCGCTGTGTATCATCACCTGAATAACTATGGTACAAACAGTATTATGATAACGATCGGAACACTACATAAAGAGGCTGTTCTGATGCCGGATGGGCACACAGAAATCCGGGATCTGGTCGATATCGGCGCAACACTGGATGAGCGTATCGCGGACGGTTTCTATTTTGCAAGGAGCCTGAAGCTGATCAAACATATTTTTGCCCACCCGGAAATTCTGGAAACGCCTCTGGGGGAACCCAGCGGATTTGATTACAATTGAAATCTGTCAAATGAAGCACATATCAGATGAGAGATGACTCCCACCTCTACAGGTGGTGAGAAACAAACTTGTATCAGTGGGAGTTCAATCTCCCATCTGATATAGCCTCCGGCAGGATTGCAGAGGCATGCAAAGGAATGATATCGGCAGAGCCGATGCATGCCTCGCAGCAAGAATGCTGGAGCATTCTTGAACAGTAAAGTTTTGACAAATGCATACAACGGAATAAAATCCCGCTTTGGAAAAGGAATGGAATGAAAATAATAGAAAAGGAACATTTTTATAAAAATCAGGGCATTGAATTGAAATACTATGAAATAGAAAACCATTTACAGCCCCTTGTACTGATTCACGCACAAGGGGTTGATGCCACGAGCTTTGATAATGTATGGGCAAAACTGGCAAAAAAATATCATGTATACGCCGTGGACTGCTATGGACATGGCGGCAGCCTGCACGATGCAGCAAAATACAATGTTGCAGATATTGGCAAAGCGGTTATCCGTTTTATCGAAGACGTAATAAAACAGGATGTCTTTCTTTTAGGACATTCTTCCGGCGGCTTAATTGCGGCATATATCGCCTCTAACACAGACCTCTGCCGCTATCTGATCCTGGAAGATCCGCCTTTTTTCTCATCCCAGGGGGAACGGCGCAAGTCCACTTTTAATTATGTCGATCTGTCTACGATCTGCCATTCCTTTATACGTCAGACTGAGTGCAGGGATTTTGTATTGTATTATTTTATCAACCAATACGCCTGGAATCTGTTTCCCGAAAATTCCAGACAAAAAGTAAAGGGAAAAATGACGGACATGGCCGCAAAGTACAGAGAAAAGCGCCCTGACAAAAATCTGAAGGTGCCATTCTGGCCGAAAGCCGCACTCAGCGGATTTCAGGGCATGAACAGGTATGACCCGCTGTTTGGAGAAGCATTTTATACCGACAGCTTCCACTCTGGAATTCCCCATGAGGAATTGCTGAAAAACATTAAGTGTAAGACAATTTTTATGAAAGCAAAAACTAATATCAGCGAGGACGGAATATTGATGGCGGCACTCAGTGAGGATGATCTGAAAAGAGTATCAGAATTGATCGCCGATCTTCAGACCATGCGCTTTGACTGCGGACATGGCATTCACATAGAAAAACCGAAAGAGTTTATTGAATGTCTGATAAAATTAGTCCCTTAGGAGAAGCGATATTTCATCGTTGTCCGCCAAGGAAAATTAATCGTAAAATAAATTTTTATAAAAACAAATGAAAAGACAGGACAAGATTTATGTTAGAAATAATTAAAGAAATCAACGATGTTGTAAACAATTTTATCTGGGGCGTTCCCGCCATGATCTGTATTATCGGAGTTGGCCTCTATCTCAGCCTGCGGACAAGGTTTCTGCAGATCCGCAAATTTCCCTACGCCATGAGATCTACCCTTGGCAAAATGTTCCACAGAGAAAAAGCAGCCAGCGGCTCCCTCACACCATTTCAAGCTGTCTGTACAGCACTCGCTGCGACGGTCGGCACCGGAAATATCGCAGGAGTTGCCGGGGCAATCGCAATCGGCGGTCCGGGAGCCGTGTTCTGGATGTGGATCTCCGCATTGCTTGGAATGTGTACGAAATTTTCCGAAGTGACTCTGGCCGTACATTTCCGCGAAAAGAATAAGCACAGTGACTGGGTCGGCGGACCAATGTACTACATCAAAAACGGTTTGAGCAAAAAGTGGATCTGGCTCGCTTACCTTTTTGCAATCTTCGGCGTACTCGCCGTATTCGGAACCGGAAACGCGACACAGGTCAATACGATCACTGCAGCGATCAATTCCGCATTAGTCAATTATAATGTGATTCCTGAGTCTTTCATGTCGGTCAGTAATCTGATCATCGGCATTGTGATCACGGTCCTCATTGCCCTGATCCTGCTGGGAGGCATCAAGCGGATCGGGCGTGTTACAGAAAAATTAGTCCCCATTATGGCTGTATTATATATCGTACTTTCCCTGGGCGTGATCTTTCTGAACATCAACCATGTTCCGGCGGTATTTTCTGCCATTATAGAAGGCGCTTTTCGTCCGTCTGCCGTAACGGGTGGCATTGTGGGAAGCTTCTTCCTCAGTATGAAAAAAGGCGTATCCCGGGGTATTTTTTCCAACGAGGCCGGTCTTGGAACAGGCTCCATTGCCCATGCCTGCGCCGATACACAGGAACCGGTGAAACAGGGGCTTTTCGGCATATTTGAAGTATTTATGGATACCATTATCATCTGTACACTGACGGCTCTGGTCATCCTGTTAAGCGGCATCGAGGTTCCATATGGCGCAGCTGCCGGAGCAGAACTGACGATTTCCGGATTTACAAGCGTTTACGGAAACTGGGTATCTATTTTTACCGCCATTGCCATGTGCTGCTTCGCATTCTCTACCATTATCAGCTGGGGACTTTACGGAGCGAGATGCATCGAGTTTATCCTGGGCAGCAGGATATTAAAACCATTTATGATCGTCTACTCACTGGTTGCAATTGTCGGAGCGACCGTGGATCTCGGGCTGATCTGGAGTATCGCGGAGACATTCAACGGACTGATGGCGATCCCAAACCTGATTGCCGTATTTCTGCTGGCTCCGATTGTGTTCCGGCTCATTAAAGAACATTTTGCAAAGAAAAACTAACGCGGTGGAATGTACAGCTTTTCCATAGGACACTTCGCAGCCTTGCCGCACTTGCACGATTGTGAAACTATCATTTCTTTTCATGCAAGTGCGCTTTCTGTTTTTATCTGTTCCGGAAATTAAAAGCGATCATCCCGTATCATTTTTTCATCTAACGCTTATTCAAATATGTATTTACGATTTTTTATTGCATTTTTCAATTTTTTATGTTATATAGTATATAGTCTTTTTATTCCGATTACACATCTCCGACACAAGTTGAAAATGAAACAAAAGAAATTAATACAATGGCATCCGGCATTTATAGCCGGTCTTAAGGTCGAGCTTGAGGCATATAAGGATATCTTGTCTATTGAAAGTGAGTACGCTTTAACAAAAAATCCCCGCCGAATTGATGCTCTTATCATTAAGAAAGACAATGCTCCCATTGATTCCCCGATTGCCGCTTCTTTTCTTCATTATAATGTAATAGATTATAAGAGTCCCGCCGAATCAATGAATATCACTAATTTTTACAAAGTTCTTTCTTATACTTACAGCCTGCCTGATTTTTTTCACCTGGATAGCGTCTTATCAGAAACGACTGTTACACTTGTTTCACACAGCTTTCCTGTAAAACTGGTAAATCACATCAAAGAAAATATTCTTCATCAGAATGAATCTCCGCTTGAAAAAATAATACCCGGACTGTATCATATAAATATGCAAGGACGTTTTCTTTTTCCCATACAGATTATAGTGCTGCCCTTTCTTCCACCGGAAGAATATCTCTGGCTGCACTGTCTTGGAAAGCATTTATGCGCTGACTGGCCATTATCTGACCTCAGCAGAGAATATGCACGACATAAAAATGAAGAACCCTATCAAACTATCATGAATGCGATCATTCGCGCAAATCTTACAGCAAAGGAGGATGTTGAGCTTATGTGTGAGGCTTTATATGAATTATTTGCAGACGAATTGATAAAATATAAAAACGATGGAATTCAAATTGGGAAAAAAGCAGGCGTCCAAATTGGAGAACTAAATGGTGAAAAACGTGGTATTAAAATCGGCGAAATAAATGGCGAAAATCTTCTTTCAAGCCTGATCTTGAAGCTTATCTCCGACAACCGCAGTTCTGAAATTGAACGAGTGGCCGCTGATCCGGACTACAGAGCGGCATTAATGAAACAATATCATTTAAAATAAAAAGTACAATAAGAGAGGATTCCCCGATCAACCCCATTGACCGGGAATCCTCTCTTAACTATATTTAACAAACTATTTTTTGTTCCGCGCGCGCAGCTGCGCATCGTTTCCCGAGAAAATTTTGTATCATAGCAGGAATACTGTAAAGTGATTTTCTACTATAATGCAAGAACTTAGTAAATCTTCACCCGCTCACTTTCAATCTCATACATATCCGTCCTGCGGTTTTCCAACGACGGAATCTGACGCCGGACATTCTCTATATAGTCCGGATCTATCTCTGCCATAATACTGCATGGTTGATCGCTCGCCCTGGCGATCACATCTCCCCAGGGATCAATGATCATGGATTTCCCGTAAGCGATCATATTTGTCTTTTTCCCGATCTGGTTCGGAGCCACAATATACACGCCATTCTCAATCGCCCTGGCCCGAAGCAGCGCCTCCCAGTGATCCTTGCCCGTGTTCATTGTGAAACTGGATGGCATAAATATGACCTGCGCCCCCCGAAGCGCCATAAGGCGGAACATCTCGCCAAAGCGGAGGTCATAGCAGATTGCAAAGCCAAAACGGCCAAGTTCCGTATCTGCAAGTACAATTTCATCCCCCGCCGTATTATACTCCGACTCCTTATAGGATGGACCGTTTTCAACCTCCACATCAAACATATGCAGCTTACTGTATTTGCACCGGATATTTCCCTGCGGGTCGATCAAAACCAGTGTGTTTTTCGGCTTGCCGCTGCCATGTTGTTCCGGAAAGCTCCCGCTCACCAACCAAATATGATTCTCCTTTGCCTTTTCACACAGAAAATCCGTCGTCTCCCCCGGAATCTGTTCTGCCTGATGGCGATAGCCTTTCCCCATAAAATTCATGGTTTCCGGAAAAGCAATCACTTTTGCACCCTTTGCGGCATTTTCATCGATCATGCTCCCTGCACGCCGAAGATTTTCTTTTTTATCCCCCTGTGAATCCATCTGGCAGACAGCAACTGTATATTTGTTCATCGCATATCCTCCATTCTCCTGTTCTGTGGAGCTAAAACGGCCACCTGCTCTTCGGTTCCAACATTGATCTCCAATAAACATCCATCATACCGGATCACATTCCGGCATAAATCCGTAAACTTATCTACGGTGCCGATTACCTCAAACCCAAAATGCTCTCCCCGATAATGCATCGGAATCACAATTTTCGGATGAATCCTGTCAACCATCTGTTTTGCTTCCTGAGCATCAATCGTATAATATCCTCCTACAGGGATCATAGCGACATCCAGATCAGATAACAGTTCCGCCTGCTCTCCCGTCAGCTCGCACCCGATATCTCCAAAATGTGCAATCCTGAAAATTCCATTATCCAGCAGATGAATTATATTTTTCCCTCTCAGCGTACCCTTTTTATTATCGTGAAAAGTCGGTATCTCTGTCACTGTGTATGGATTTTTCAAGCCATTGATCTGTGCCACCCTGTCTCTTGCTCCATGATCCGAATGCTCATGGCTGCACAGAATCAGATCCGCACTCTCTTTGATTCCGTTCAGGCCCGGAACCGTATTGTCTCCGTACGGATCAAAGATCACCGTATACCCTTTATCTTCCACCTTAAAACAGGAATGTCCCACCCACGTTATCTTCATTTTTCTACTCCTTATCTCCCGGCAATTTTAAAACCAGGATTGTTTTTCTTTTTATATTACCTGAAATTCTATTTACACAAAAAATCCGGATTCAGTACGTCTGATATAATTTTTTTCCAACATCTGTTTATGGGATAAGAATGCCTCATCATCAAAATATTTTGCTTTGGAGGGACATTTCCGGATACAGGCCTGGCATTTGATACAGAGTCCCGTAACCATTTCCGGATTCTGTCTGTCAATCGACCCCATTGGACAATTTTCTGCACAGATGCCGCAGTGATCGCATTTCTCCGCCTTTGTTTTCGGCCGCGCTTTCAAGAATCTGGCTGGCTGTCCGTCGATTCCCAACGGTACATAATACTTATCCGGCGGATTTGTTCCCGGAACCTCAACCGAAAGTATCTCTTCCTTTGCGGCAGCTGCTTCCACTTTATCCAAAACCTGGTCGACAAATCCCTGTATATCTTCAAGGTCCGTCTCATCCGGGCGTTCCGGCGCTATGACATCTGAAAAACTATGCCTTGAAACTATCGCCGCACCCGCGATTGTATGAAACGAATTCTCTTCCAGAAGATTCCTCAGCTCTACCAGAGCATCGTCAAAATTGCGGTTTCCAAACACGGCCACCGGGACGGCGATAGCCCCGTTTCCGAAAAACGCCGCCTTTATGTATGGCATGATCTTATTCGGAACCCGCCCGGCGTAAACGGGCGTTCCAAAAAACACCAGGTCTTTCCCGTCAAAGACAAACTCCTTTTCCCTGGCCGCCGGAAGGGTAAAATCACATGTCTCCACAAAAACATTTTGTTTTTTTGCCGCATATTCCGCCATATTTGATATAATTTTTCTGACATTGCCGCAGGGGCTGAAATAAACTGCGCATATTCTTGAGATCTGCATATCGTCATCCTCTCTGTAATAATCAGGCATTTTTTCTAAACCATACATAAAATCATACATCCTCTGCGAAGCAAAAGCAAGTACAGCCACCGTTTTCCAGTTTTGAAAGGTAAATTTCTTCATAGCCTGCCCTTTTCTCCTGGGATCCGCTT
>CAZJSI010000018.1:0-8839 GCA_964548675.1 uncultured Eubacterium sp.
AGCCAGTGGGATTGCGGTAGCCCTATTTCAATATGCAGAGTGCACTGACCAGAAAACTGCATCCATAATATAAAATTCCCTGTACAGTGATGTATCCCCAGAAACTCATTATAATTCTTTCCTGTTACAAATGAAGATATGATTCCCACCAGATATCCTGCCAGGATCCGTTTCCTTACAAATGTGAATCTCATCTGCCGCCAGATCAGATAAAAAACTTTCCTAAAATTTATCATTTCCACTCTGTCTCCTAAACACAAAATATATCCCAAAAAATACGAGAACAATAAGTAATATGAATTCTGCAAAAGACCACCCGAGAGGCAAGCCATCCACACTCGCATCTGACCGGATCAGAGCAACCGGATTCAAGTTATTGACCGGGAACAGAATCCATACAAGTTCATATAAAATATAGGGCAGAACAAAAGCAATATATTTATTTTTTACAAACAATGACAAAAACAATGTCACTTCTGCCCACAAAATTCCAAATAAGACCATTAAAAGGCCTTTCAGCAGATACACGGCCCATTCCCCGCTATTCGCCGCCACAAGCTGCCATCTCAGAGCAAATGTCAGGTTTTCGTACGGCGGGACATCGGAATGTGCCGTCACCAGCCAGACGGGAAGCGCCAACGCCAGATAGGGAATCAGCGTTGATACTGCGCCGGATATTCCCACCGTCACTATTTTTCTGCAGATATACCGTTTTGCCGACATCCGCTGCAATATGAACTTCAGATAACTGCTGTTTCGTTCTTCCAACAGGGAAAAACCATATGGGATTCCCGGAAACATTCCGGCAAAAACAATATAAATGGATAAAGCAAATACATCGCCCATAATCGTTAATCCGTTTTCATATACGCCGGATGTCTTGATCGTATCAAAAAAATGTCCCCATCCGAAAAACAATTCCTGATAGAACATAAGGATCGGAACGCCCACTGCAAACAGCATCCCTTTATTAAAAATTGCCCGTTTTGTCATATATCGCATCATTCCATAACACTCCTGATCTCTCTGTAAATTTAGGAAGCCGTTTTACATTCCTTCATACCAGACATTCCCATTACTATATGGCACAACTTCTCCCGTCTGAGCATTGATCATAATATCCATACCTTCAACGGTATCCCCGTACAGCACCAAACCGGATGAAAGGTCTGAGTATTATAATCCACGCAATATACCAGTGTAATCCCGATACAAGGGGAATATCATCAATCACGGATACCACATCCACATCAGCCATATACCTGCCATTTTCTATCTCAATGCTCCTGTCCAAAAAGCGAAAATCCATTCCTGATTTTTCGAAAAATGATATCGCCTGTTCTGTCAACTCCTGCATTTTCCCCGCTGTCGTTTCGTCCGGACAGGTCTCATCTGTATAGGACTCGCCAACCACATTTTGTATAGTTTGATCCGCAAACATCGCATAATGATGGGGCAAATCTACATGGTAATACTTTTTATATGTCGATTCACCGTCTTTCTCCGATAAAATACACCATGATGTGTCATTCCATGCATCGGAAACGTCCTTTTCCATCTTCTCTCCATTCGTAAACACTTCCTCAATAAGCTCCACCGAGGGCAGGCTGTACTCGAACTCCCCTGTTTCCACGATTGTTTCCGGAACTGTAACCGTCGCCTGTATCTCGATATCGGGTGTTTCTTCCAAAGTCTCCAACGTACATTTGACCGAACGCCCCTGCTCTTTCTGCTTTCATCCCCTATCATATCTTATTAACATCCCTCTGTGTACCTTGTGTCCGTGAATCGCCTGTTTTGGGCCCTCAAAATGCCGGACCATATTACACAAAAAATAACATGACTACCGACCGGAAAATCCCTTTTTCGCTTTCAACCTGAAATGTTCCCTGATATTTTTCCGCAATATCCGCAACATTCCACAACCCCCACCCATGTTTTCCTTTTTCTTTCTTCGATGTCTCCGGGAGCCCGCCCTCCGGTATCTCAACCTCACCACATGGATTTTCTATCTGTATGAACAAAATTTTCTTGATACTGCGCATCGTAATCTTAATCGGCATTTCCTGCCGCGGCAGTTTTTCTACCGCCTCAATCGCATTATCCAGGAGATTAGAAAAAATCGTACAAATATCCGCTTCTGATATGCCTGTATTTTGCGGCAATTCCACATTAATCTGATAATCAATATTTTTTTCCTGCATCATTTCCACTTTACTGTTCAATACCACATCCACAAGATCAACGCCTGTCCACGCCACTTTCTGCATATTCCGGATTGGTTCGCTGATATCGGAAATGTATGTTTTGGCAGCCTCGATTTTCCCCTCATCCAGAAGCTGCCAGAGCAAATTTAGATGATTGTTCAGGTCATGATAAAGTTTAGCGTTTTTGCCGTATATTTCATTCAGATTCCGATATTTTTCTTCCAGGATCCGGCGCCTTTCCCGTTCGTTTTCAATCCGGTACTTTTTTCCGCTCAGCGCAAGGTCAAACATCAGGAATAGAAATGCGATCGTCATGGCTCCCAACCATAAGATTGACAATTTTATGGTTGAGACGTCATGTACGGCAACCATTGACCAGTGCATGATCATGCGAAGCGAGATATACCCCGCCAAAGCGGCAAAAAACATTTTCAACATTTTATTTTTTACAATGCTGATCCGGCCAATGAAAATGCGGAGCAAAATTAACATCAGGATTTCCGTTCCCCTGACGCCCGTAATAATAAGCGGCAAGCTTTCGCTCATTTGCATCCAATCCATGAAATCATCTATCCAAAATCCGAGCCTGGTAAAAGCAGAAATAATGAAATATTCATAACCGCACAGATAAACAATGTAGAAAAAAGTAATTGAAACGATCGCAAACGTTTCTTTTTTTACAATAATCCATCCGCAAAGGCAAAGGAGCAGTCCGGTCAGCATCATATCCGGTGTCGTCATTCCCTGCAGGTTTTGCAGTCCGGATATTCCCGCGCACACAGCAGAGGCAGCCAGAATCTGTACACTTTTGTGTGTCCGGTAAATATTGCAGATCAGATTTAAATAAAGCGCACTTTGAATAAAATACAATCCAAAATCAATTCCCAATATCCATGCATTCATAGCTGTTTTCTCCACAAATCCGAAAGTCCCTGTTTCACCTCGGGCAGACGCGCGCGGCTTGCCTGTATCCAGGCGCCGTTTTCCATTTCAATTTTTGTATCCCGGATAGATAGAATATGCGCCAAATTGACAATACATCCCCTGTCTGCAAAAACGAAATCACTGCTTAGGCCTTGCTGCACACTCATAAGACTTTTTCGTTCCCTTACATCTGTTCCGTCCGTCAGATAAAATACACTGTTTTTGCCCTCCCGCAGGATATACAAAATTCTGCGGAAAGCAAGTTTTTCCATGTGATTCGGCATGGAAATCATATAATATTCCTCCGACTGCAAATGTACCATATGCACCGCATCCCTGAGAGCCTGCGGTAATTTATCCTGCAGCATATTTTTTGGAATATACCGAAAAATAGAATACTCAAATGCATCCACGGCATATTTGATGTGGGAAGTCACAAAAATGATCAAAACCTCCGGCAAATAGCTTCTGACCATATTTACCAGCTCCATCCCATTTATTTCCGGCATCTCGATATCTGTGAGAATAAGATCAAAAAATTTCCCATCCTGAACATCATATTTCAGTATCTGGCTTTTTTGATACAAGGTAATTTCTGTCGGTTCCTTACTATTTTTCATATATTCCGACACGTTTTGATATAAAAATTTTGCCTGTTTATCAGAATCATCACAAATTGCAATGTTTATCATCCGTTTTTCCTTTCTTAAAACCGAAATTTCCCCATTTATACCTTGATTGTAACACAGTTTCAATACAAACTGTCATATCTGTCCGCAAAACCCCAATATTTGTCCATAAAAGAGAAAACTAAGAACAAAAGTGTGTGCGCATCGTTTTCCCGTAGGAATTTTGTATGCCGGAAATATTACCGAACAATTTCCTGGCATACAAAAATAAAGCGCATAAGCTGTCGCTTACGCACTTTATTTCTGATAATTATCTTATTCATTTGCCTGCTCTTCCAACTGGCCTTTCGTCATCCGAAAGACCTTATCACACAAAATGCTGATATCGTCCTTATTATGGCTGGCGATGAGAACGATCTTTCCGGGCTTGCGAAACTCCATGATCAATTTACGCATATCCTCCATGCCGCTGTCATCCAGACCGTTCATGGGCTCGTCAAGGACCAGGATGTCTGGATCCTCCATGATCGCCTGGGCGATCCCGAGGCGCTGCTTCATTCCCAGGGAATATTTCCCCACATGTTTTTTGGAATCCGGGGAAAGCCCCACCCGTTCAATTGCTGCCTTTACCTCATTCTTTGAGATTTTCTGGGTAATCCTTGCCAAGTAAGTTAAATTTTCCAACCCGCTTTCATGCCATAGAAATCCGGGATTCTCGATCAGTGCTCCCAGATTTTCCGGAAAATCCAGGTTCTTTCCTATTTCTTTTCCCTGCACGAGCACTTTTCCGCTGTCCGGATGCATATATCCGCAGATCAGCTTAAACAGCACCGATTTTCCGGAACCGTTCCGTCCGACAAATCCATAGATATGATTCTCATATAATTCCAGGTTAATGTCCTTTAATACCTGTTCTCCCTTAAAGGACTTGTTCACGTTTATAACCTCAATGAACTTTTCCATCGTTGACCCTCCTTAACAAAATTTCTTTCCCCCTGCTATGCATAAAAAGCAGCAGGCTCAGGGCTGCGCATAGCTGAATGATGATAACGACGCAGATCCTAAAACCATCTGCCCCATAATTTCGGCCGCTGTAATTGTACATCCCCCAGGAAAAAACACTGTACGCCGGTTTCAGCACCCGGCCCGCCACAACTGCCTTTGCAAGCCCTTCCAACACAAGGGTACACACCGACGCAAGGATCATATTCCCTGACAGGAGCCGGATCCAGACTGCAAAAGCGACGCTGAACAGTGCATGGACTGTGACCAGCAGCATACACAGGGAAAGCTTTTGTGTCCAGCCGTTCCAGGAGAAAAGGCGCAGCAGAATCCCCATAATCAGATAGGAAACAGTGACATTCAAGAATATCCATCCCCAGAGCCTGATCCACCACCGCCCCGCGTTCCGGTAACGGTGTACGCACATATGCGCGCGGTTCAGGGCATCTTCACAGCTCCACAGCCCAAGGAACCATGCCGGAAGAAACAGCAGGATCCAGTTCACCATCCACCATGGCTCAAAAGAATCCCCTATCTCGGTCCAACCCGGACCGGCAAGCAGGTCCGCAATATCCGATATGCCGAAGCTGAGATATAACGCCAAAACCGTTCCTATACCAATGCCAAAAACAAGACGTTTACCCATCCGCCTCACCGCCTTCCAACACATGGAAGTCTGCGCAGGATACCCCGAACCTTCCAATGAGATAGACGATGTAGATGCTCAGGGCAAAATACACATAGGAATGCAGCAGGGAAGGAGCCCCATACATATGTGAATCAAATGTGGCGTTTATGATATAGGACCATGGAATTAACCGCATCGCCAAATCTTTCAGCGTATTTATCAGTACTCCCAGGAAATGCACTCCCGCCACAGTAATCGTTCCGATCGCCGTGTGTACGAACATATTCAGGGCGAACAGTATTCCTGCCAGGAACACGCTGTATAAAAAAATCAATAAAAATGTATGCAGCGCTGCCGTGTATGGGGTATAGTCCTGTATCATAATCCTGGAAGGAGGCACGATATTATTCCGGTATGACATCGAATCCGCATAGTTTGCCAACGCACGGCTCCATATGTTGTCAAAGTACCCTTTCCGGAACAGACAGAGCGCACCAGCCAGGAAGCTGCATCCATAATACAGGATCCCCTGCGCAAAAATGTAGCCCCACATGGCGCAATACCAGTTTTTGCGTCCCGCCCGGTGGATCATCATAAAGGAATCCGTATAGACGAAAGGTGCATCCGACACGGCGATGATAAAGCCCAGCAGCATCACCGTCACATGTCCGAATGTCGCATAATGCTGGATGAACGCCTCTGCAAGGTTTGCCGTATGCTTTCCCAGGAACTGGTTATAATTGTACCCGGTCATCAGGGTTGACACGATTCCCAACAGATATCCTGCCAGAACCCGCTTCCTTGTAAGGGCATACAGCAGCTGCCGCAAAAACAGGAAAAATAATTTTTTAAATTTTCTCATTTCTGACCTGCCTCCTGAACACAAAATAGATTCCAATAATCACAAGCGCGCTATATAAAACAAACAAGAAGAACGACCAGCCAAGAGCCGCTTCGTCCGCCGCCGCATCTGACCGGATCAGCAACACGGGATTCACACTGTTCGGAACTATAATCCAGATCAATTGAAACAGGACAAAGGGCAGGACAAACGCAATATATTTATTTCTCACAAAAAGCGAGAGAAGCAAAGTGACCTCCGCCCATAAAATGCCAAACAGCGCCATCAAAAGTCCCCTCAGGACATATACCGCCCATTCCCCATAGGCAAGGGCTACCTGCTGCCATTGCAAAACAAATGATAAATCGCCGTATGGTTCCACGCCGGAATTTGCCGTCACAATCCAAACGGGAACGACTAATGCCAGGTATGGAATCAGCGTTGATACTGCCCCGGATATCCCCGCCGTCAAAATCTTTGAACGGACATATCTTTTTGCAGACATCCGCTGCAAAATAAATCTGAGATAACCGCTGTTCCTCTCCTCGAGCAGCGAAAAGCTATAGGGAATCCCGGGAAACATTCCTGCAAAAATAATGTAAACAGATAATGCAAATACATTGCCCATAAGAGTCAGGCCGTTCCAATATATCCAGGATTCTTCTATGATATATAAAAAACCCTGCCCAACAAACAACTCATAGTAGAGCATAAAGATCGGAATCCCTGCAGCCAATATCATTCCTCTGTTTAAAACTGCCCGCTTCGTCATATATTTTATCATTTTATAATACTCCTAACTTTCCATATGTTAATCCTGGCTCATCCCTCACTAAAGGATTTCACCGGTCTGGGCGTCAACCTGAATATCTAACGTACCTCCATACAGGCACCAGACAGGATAAAATGTTCCGTTCGTAAAATCCATATGATATGCCAGGGTGATCGATGTGATTTCTTCCCCCATATCAATTTCTCCGGCCCCCGCCTTTTCTTCCAATATTTTTAACAGCTGATCTATGGATAGTACAGACACTTCCTGCGCATTTTTCTTTGTAAAACAGCCCGCAAAGGACATACCTGCAATTCCTTCATCGGAAAGATTGCAAAAACTCGTCATAAATATGTCATCTGATACAAGCGGAACCGAATCCAACAATGATATCATTTCTATACCTGCCAGATAATAACCATTTTCAACCTTAATATCCCTATACCAAAGCCTTACATCCATTTCAAACGCTTCATAAACAGATGATGCCTTTTCCGTAAGCTCCTGCATTTGCTCCGCCATTTCCTCATCCAGACAGGTTTCATCGGTATAGTAAGTAGTGTATAATGGATCCACAATATCCCTCACGGACATATTTGTAAAACGGCTCATATGGTAAACTGGTTCAATATAATAATAGATGCTCCCCGTACCGTCCCCAGAATCAATCAGCCACGATTCTTCCAGAAAATCGGCTGTGTTTGGCTGCATTTTTTCCCCATCTATCAATAATTTTTCAATCTGTTCTACAGTCGGCAGTGTATATTCAAACTCCCCCGCCTCGACAGCCGTCTCTGGAACAGTGACAACCGCGTCTATCTCAAGATCCATCCACACTTCCTCGGGGGTTTCAAATGTACATTGAACTAAACGCCCCTGTTCCTCCAACAGGGCGCTGGCATCGGAGGTGTCTTCTAACAGCGCAGAATCATAAACCGGTTCCTGTTCCGGCTCCGCGCAGCCGGACAATAGAAATATCCCGCAAAATAACAAAAATATCATTCTTTTCTTTATTTGCATCAATCTTTTCCTCTTCCTTGTTTTCCCAGTACCATATCATATTTTTTCCCATCTGTGTCGGTTTTGGCCGCCAACTGCTGCTTTTTTGTCCGCTTTAGTATTTGGTCAATTTCCAAGGTGCATAATACTAAATTAAGAAATTTATTTTTGAAACTTTAAAGGATTTCGCCGGTCTGGGCGTCAACCTGAATATCTAACGTACCTCCATACAGGCACCAGACAGGATAAAATGTTCCGTTCGTAAAATCCATATGATATGCCAGGGTGATCGATGTGATTTCTTCCCCCATATCAATTTCTCCGGCCCCCGCCTTTTCTTCCAATATTTTTAACAGCTGATCTATGGATAGTACAGACACTTCCTGCGCATTTTTCTTTGTAAAACAGCCCGCAAAGGACATACCAGCAATTCCTTCATCAGAAAGATTACAGTAACTCGTTATAAAGCCGTCTGATACAAGCGGAACCGAATCCAACAATGATAACATGTATATACCTGCCAGATAATAACCATTTTCAACCAAAATATCCCTATACCAAAGCCTGACGTCCATTCCGAACTCTTCACAAACAGATGATGCCTTTTCCGTAAGCTCCTGCATTTGATTCGCCATTTCCTCATCCAGACAGGTTTCATCGGTATAGGAAGTAGTATATAATGGATCCACAATATCCCTCACGGACATATTTTCAAAACGGCTCATATGGTAGCTCGGAATTATAGCATAATAGATACTTCCTGTACCGTCCTCAGAATCAATCAGCCACGATTCTTCCAGAAAATCGTCTGTGTTTGTCTGCATTTTTTCCCCATCT
>CAZJSI010000018.1:8939-22826 GCA_964548675.1 uncultured Eubacterium sp.
CAGCCACGATTCTTCCAGAAAATCGTCTGTGTTTGTCTGCATTTTTTCCCCATCTGTCAATAATTTTTCAATCTGTTCTACAGTCGGCAGCGTCTGTTCAAACTCCCCCGCCTCGACAGCCGTCTCCGGAACAGTGACAACCGCATCTATCTCAAGATCCATCCACACTTCCTCGGGGGTCTCAAACGTACATTGAATCAAACGCCCCTGTTCCTCCAACAGGGCGCTGGTATCGGAGGTACTTTCCAACAGTGCAGAATCATAAACCGGTTCCTGTTCCGGCTCCGCGCAGCCGGACAATAGAAATATCCCGCAAAATAGCAAAAATACTATTCTTTTCTTTATTTGCATCAATCTTTTCCTCTTCCTTATTTTCTTCGGAGATACCAGAAAGAAGTTTAATCAATTATACGGTTTCTCGTTTTTCGTACTAATTGGAATTCCATTGACCACTCGATGTTCCGACGCTGGATGTCAGCACGGTATCCAGTCTAGCTCCCAGGTAATAAGTAATATGGGCAGCTCCATTCCCATTCCAACCCTGATATTTGAAAGAAGAAAAGGACGTCTTTGCCCATATGACCCCGGCGTTAGCAGAGCCAAACACATAATTCCCGGTCTGCTTATAAGGGGTAAACGCCATCCCGTATGAGCCGGATGTATCTCCTGTAATTGTGATTGAGGTTACTTTCAGAAACCAGTTCGCATTTGCCGTTGCTTTTGTATTTCCGGTATTTCCCATAACATAATAATTCGTTGTACCTTTGTAATTCGTTATTTTTTTCACTTCATAATCTGTATTCCCTGCCATTGCCGGCATTGCCCCTAGCAACATTACCATCATAGAAATTATTACAATCCGAAATAGTTTTCTCATCATGCCACTCTCCTCCTTGTTCGTTTCTCAGATTTCTTTCTGGCATCTCCGTGTGTGTAACCATATCATATTTTTTCCATCTGTGCCGAATTTGTCCACCAATTACCGCTTTTTCGTCTGGTTTGGGATTTGTCTGTGATTTGGACATGCGGGAAAAAAAATCAGATGGACACAAAACCATGATTTCGTGGACAATATTTTCTATTTACTATTTTTTGTGTTATAATGTCGAAAAATCATGAAAAGAAAATGGAGAAGCTTGCCCACCGCCTTACAGATTATCTCATCCAAAGAGGAGGAGAACCGGAGAAAAGGGATATTTATCGATATGCAGTAGAACTGACTTTATCCACCCTGTTTGGGTGCGTTGCAATCCTTATTTTATCGTTTGTATCCATCGGTTTTCGCTATGGAGTTATATTTCTGCTTTTTTTCTTCCCCTCCGCTGTGTATGCGGAGGCTACCATGCATCGACATATCGGAAATGCTTTTTCATTTCCTGCGGAATCTTTATATGTGTTATAACTGCATACTATATTTTATTACGGTATAAGCCATCTCCGAAATTGTTGGCGGGAATTACAGTGGCTGCTGCGGTCTTGATGATTCGAAGAACTCCTGTCCTGAATGTGCGTCAGCCGCTTACTGACACACAGATACAAAAGAACCGGATATCGGCAATTATCCTTCTGACTGTTGATTTTTCCTCTCTTCTTTTGATGTTTCATATTCAATATGGACTGGCGGCCATGGCTTTCATCGCCATATCCGCTGTTTATATATTAATGATCGCCGCAGGATCAAGGTCCTGAAGCGATGCACCAGTAAATGAAAGAAAGGAGACTGACTATGAAATTTATTTTAAAATGCCTGGAACGGATTGCCGAAATGGGGGCGGGATGCGCCTCATTCGGTTTGGCCTATCAGCCCGAAAAACCGAAAGACCTATGCATTTTGGAAGATGCTTCCGAAAACCGGAAATCCTTGACAAAAACCGGGGCATAATTTACTATGGCAATAGTTTAGTTCATGTAAAAGGAGGGATACCGCATTGCTCAGGATAGCGATATGTGACGATCATGTTGATTTCGTGCAGGAATTGCACCGGAACGTAGTGGAATTTATGAATAAGCACACGGAAATAGCAGATATTACAGATTACTCCAGCAGCAGCTTTTTTCAGGCGGATGTCGAGGACGGTAGATTTTTTGACCTGATCCTGACCGATATCAAAATGCCCCATATAGACGGGATGAAACTGACGGAGATCATCCGTCGGCGTCTGCCGGATGCTCTTGTAATCTTTGTCACTGCATATGACAGATATGCGGTGGACTCCTTTGAGCTTTCCGTCTTTCGCTATATTTCAAAGGACGCCCTGACGCAAAAGCTTCCCCCGGCATTGGAAGACGCGCTGATAGTGATACATAAACAGGCTGACCAGTATTACACAATCTCCACGCCCACCCGGTTTGAAAAAATTGCCCTGCGCGATATCCTGTATATCCGGCGGGAAAGCAAAAACTGCATCTTCTATCTGGCGGACAACTCGTCCGTAAAAGAGCGCGGCAGCCTTACCAAAGTCGAAAAAAAATTATCCTCAAATGACTTTGCCTTTTCAGAGAAAGGGTGTATTGTCAACCTGCTGCACATTGTTTCCATCCGGGATACGGCGATCGAATTGGATACCGGAACGATCCTTCCGGCAAGCCATACGCATTTGAGGCGGATTAAAAAGAATTTATACAATTTATGGGAGACTTTTTTATGACTTTACTTTGTTGGATTATTGATTTTTGCGCAAGCTTTATCGAAGTTTTTCTGTTTTTCCTGCTGCTCGAAAGCTGTTTTGAGAAACACAAATATGCGATAGAGACGATTGTTTCCCTGGGCGCTGCAGGAACTGTTATATTATTAAATCATATTGCATTGTTTTCTTATTTGAACTTATTTTATCTCTTCCTTGTGATATCCATTGCCGGATGCATAATTGTCAAAAAAGAACTTTTTGCAGTTATTTCCATGGCGTCCTTTTATGTTCTCTGCCTGGTATGCTACGACTTTTTCTACGTGTCCATCCTCACAACTATCCCATACTTTGGGGCGGATACGCTGTCTGCGGTACTGCAGGTCGGATGGTTCCGGGTCTTTTTCATCGCCACATGCAATCTGGGGAAGGTCGCACTGTTTCTCCTCGCCCGATTCTGGATCCGCAGGATAAACAGGGAACGATTCCGTACATTAAAAATGCTGCTGATTTCCATTGGCGGATATGCCGGGTTTGTCTATATGGTAAATCAGACGTTTACGGCTTATACCGATACGATTTCAAAACTCTGGATAGCCGTTTTTTCAGCTCTGATATTGTTGTTTTTCATTCTTCTGTTCGAGATTGACCTGCGGGGAAAGAGGATACAGATGGAGCGTGAGCAGCTGAATATCACTTTGCTTGAAGAAAAGTACCGAAGCCTGAATGAAATGTACAGCAGAAATGCAAGGTTATATCACGATCTGAATAACCATCTTACTTCCCTGTACCATCTGCTGGATAATGACTCCGTAGACGCTGCCAGAAATTATATCGCAGATATCAGCAGACCGATCCAGGAATTGAAAAGAGTATCCTGGACGGGGAACGATATTGTGGACGCCGTCCTGAACAGTAAAGCAGAAACGATGGATAAAGCTGGGATTGCATATCACATTAATGCATACTTTCCAACAGACGCCAAAATTGCTGACGCGGATATGTGCACGATCTTGTCCAATCTGATAGATAACGCCATCGAGGCAGTTCAAAATCTGCCCTCTCAAAATGAAAACATAAGTATCCGGATGAAAAACATCAATAAAATCCTGTTTATCCGGGTCAGTAATCCGTCAGAACCTGTAAAAATCGAAAAAGACGGCATGCCGCGCACTTCCAAAAGGACAGGGATTCACGGTTGGGGACTGCGCAATGTGGAACACGCTGCCGAGAACTATAACGGTACTTTACAGTGCAACTATAAAGACGGCATATTTGAGTCTGTAGTCACGCTTTTTTATAGCTGACCCAAAATCCCATCGTCAAAGTGCATCCGTTTCACTTTGGCGATGGGATTTTTTGGTCATAACTGTTTACGTTACCATATTCTCATATTCATCACGCCACCTGCGCACCAGATCCGTCTGACGCCGTCTCCAGTCGAAAGCGGCTGCCGCGGCAGACGCATCTTTTCGCTCCCGGTAAAAATCGGCATTGTCACTGACATCGGTAAATTTCCCCAGAGCGTCACGCATCACGCCGAAATTAATCTCCAGTTCATGCTCATCCATCGGATAGGTATCCGGTACATAATTCAGGGCATAAAGATACGCCTCCCTGGATGCAGCGGATTTTCGTTTTCGGTAAGCCGACGCAAACATTTCCGCCGCCTCCTCAAATAAAAACAGGTTTGCATAGGCCACGCCGAGATTATGCATGATATTTCCCTGCAGTTCCTCCGTCATGCGCACCATATGATCCGGCTGCAGCAATTCCAGATAATTGTACGCCGCCTGCCTGTACTTTTTTGCTTTTAACAGGCGGTCTCCGCGCATCTTGCGGCGCTCCATCGCCGTTTTTCCCCGCATACTCTCAAGCAGACTGTCCAGTTTTTCCAGTTCTTTTTCCGTGTAATAGCCGGATTCCTGAAAGATCAGCGCTGCGCATGCATAGAAATCCTTTGTCCTTACATAAGTCTGGTGCAGCCTGCCTGCCAGTTTTTCCATCCTGAGTTCCTCACCAAGCCAGCGGAAAAGCGGATCCCCGATCCAGCTTTCATCCAGCAGGTACAGATTTGTCTCCATGTAATAACATAATTCTTCTATTGTATATAAATGTACTGCCATCGTCTCGTGAAAAAACGGATTTTTTGCACGGCGGTTTTCACATAGTCTGAATTCTCCCATATTATCCCTCGTTTCCAGTGAACAGACATTTTACTAAATCAACAGGCTTTCCTCAGCAGAAGTTTATGTACTGCCTATATCGATTAAAAAAGTCCATACTTTCCCACTGTTCTCAAACAGTTCCCCAAATCCGTCGTCGCTGATCTCCAACGTCACGTCCCGGCCGCTTTTCGGCAGGGCGCGCACCTTAAGGCGGGTCGTCTTATCCGGCCGCTGGGGCAGATCATCCAGTACAAAGGTACGAATTTTGGGATTCAATTGTCCCCTGGTCCGGATCCAGACTTCAAATTCCGGTTCGCCGTCGTAAATGAGAAAATACTCTTTTGTCAGATCAAACCAGTTCTTACCTGCCTCTTCCAGACGCAAAAATGTGACTTCCCCGCCATTTTGCACCTTGATACTCATTTCTCCCTGTAATTTATACGGACAGTCGTAATAAAAATTCCACCCGTCCTGGTTTTTCCGGCGGAAAGCGGTCAGACACGCTCCGCGGGTATACAGGTTTTTTCCCAAAAACACGCGCTTATTCGCTCCGAGCACCCGCAGGGACTCCTTCAGCCAGCCCCCGTCAAATCCGTCGCCGATAAAATACACGCCGGAAATGATCCGCTTCATAAAGGCTTCCCGCAGTACATTGGCAAAAAATTCATCCCGCCTCTCCGGTCTGTCCAGCGCCGCGGCAGAAACCTTCCATTCCTTTTTCGTCGAATTCACAATCTGTACCGGTCCATGTCCGTTCCTGTGCAGCAGCAGAAAGCAAATTCTGTCGCCGGAAAAATCAAATAAGGCCACATCATGCATCCAGATGGATGGATCCTGATGAAAAGTATGGGTAAAAAAGCTTTCGCCATAATCCATCAACACGGCCTGTTCCTGTGAAAATTCCAACTGTTCCCGCACATACCCGAACAGCTCCACCGCTTCAGGCGTGATCTCCGGCACAGTCAGCGCCAGGCAGGGCTTAAGTCCCTCAAAATCATACCGCTCCTTCAGGCGGATCAGACGGCGGATGAACTGGACCAACAGGTTGTGATAGAGAGCTGCGCCCTTTTCCTCCAACGCCTGCCCATACAGCCTGTCATAAAATTCTCCGTCCGGGTGCGTCTCCCTCCGGACTGCTTCTTCACCGTAATAGATGCCGCCCTTTTTCCCTGTAAAAATGGCAGTCGGTATCTGATATTTTTCCTCTCCCGGAATCGTCGAGACCGTCTCCGGCTCTGTCATCCCAGTGTGGTACAGGCTGACCATAGCTCTGTCATATCCCAGATCGATTCCGATATATAATTCTTTCTTTTGTATCACTTTTCCTACTCCTCAACCGGCAGGAATAATGTCTCTGCCAGATCATTCAGTTCTGCATATGCATACTGGGTTTTACTGTCCACTGCCTGTCCCGATAACGCACAGATTTTTCCATACCGCGTCTTATCCAGTTCCTGTGCACAGGCGGGCTGTTCCAAACTGCCGCTGAACAGGTAGTCCCCCTCCCTGTTCAGTATGCTGTACGTCAACACATCTCCGGCGAGCAGCCTCACACTCAATGTATAGATACCCGGCAGAACTTCAACCATATGTTCTTTGCCTGATATGACGGAGGCCAGTGTCCCCGCCTGATATGTCTGCCTCTTCATCCGGACATACAGCGATTTTCCGGGCACATCGCAAAACTGTATCACCCGGACGCCCATCAGCAGGTATTTGCGCAGCATGTGCACCGGAAGTTCATTGTAATAGTCAAAATAGCTGCCTGACAGAAGATATTTCTGTAATATCTTTTCCGCCATATCCTCCCACATCACCCCCGGCTGTTCTGCAAAAGCCTTCAAAAACGCCGTCTCACAGTATGGATTCAGTCCATGGGATTTTTTCAATGCTTCTCCTATATAGACACGGGCGGCATCCGGCAGTTCCCCTTTTTCGATCATAAAGTTTCTGGAAAAACGTGAAACATACGCGTCCAGTATCGGCACGGATTCCGGATCCTCGCTGATCTCACGAAATACAGTCTCATGGCCATCCGGAAAATTCCCGGTAAACAACATTCGTATCATCAGTTGTTCTTTATATTTTAATACATCCATGCCTTCCTCTTCCGCCTGCCTGATCAGTGCGTACATTTCTTTGATCGAGCCCGCAAAAAGTTCCAGCTGCTCCCTTAGATTCTGTTCCAGCTGTCTCTTTTCCCCGGAAGTCACCGGAATCTTTTGGCTGGGTTCCGGCGCATAAATGTGCTGTCCGGAAATCATCTTGCGCAGCCGGAAGCTGTCCTTAGCCGCATAGACACTCCCGGAAGCATCCTCATAAAGAATGACAAAAGGCTTCCTGTATAAATAGATATAGGCGCTGTCCTGATAAACGGTTACTCTCTGCTTGTGCTTCATTCCGCTTTGCAGTACCTGGACGTTTGCGATCCGCTCTCCGGAAGTATGTACCCGGTAACAGCTTTCCGCTTCTTTCTTCCAGGCGTCCCACTGTTCCCTGTCACACTGGCGCTTTACCTCCTCATAGATAATGGCGAGTTCTTCACTCATATGGCCCTTTTCCAGTTCTTTCGAAGCAAAGTTTTTCACCATCACCATATAAGCATCCCAGTCTTTCCCAAGCCTCTGGCGGTTGCGCACCACATAGGAAAACAACAGCGCTTTCCTCCTCGCCGGAAGAGAACTGTTCATGGCAAAATATTTGATGATCTCATTTGGCAGCGGCCCATTCGCTTTACTCCAGGAAAGCATATACGCCTCATAAAGCCCCGCTATCTTCAAATGCTGCTCGATTCCCCGCTGAAACCATGGAAAATACGCCTCTCCATAACGGTTCATTTTGATCAGATAGACGCAGATACTCTTCACCGCCCCGGTATCCTGCAGCAGTTTATGGCATCTTCCCAGCACCCGGAAGAAATTCGGCTCGAATTGTTTCTTCGACTGGGAAAAAGCTAAAATACGCAAGGCCAGCTCTTCATTGAGCATGTTCCGCCTCGTCATCCAGTATAATAAGCGGTTTTCAAACAAATCCTGCTTATACAAAAGCTGCGGATTCTCCCGCAGGAGTATCGCCGCCTCCAGATAAAATACCGGACTGAGACTGTATTCCGATGCGAATTTTTTGATCATATTATATTTCCGCTCGGGATTGCGGAGCAGCGCCTCGTCAATCTGGAGCAGGATCCATGCCAGGACCGGATGGCTTTGATATTTCAAAAAGATTTCCCGCGTCCTCACGGTCACATCCCGCACATATGCCGCATCTTCTCCAAACGTGGTCAGATACAGATAAAAAGCGCAGAGGGGCGAACGCTGGGAACGGAGATTCCGCGGAAGATTTTTCAGTTCATTTTCCGCTTCATCCTTTTTATCATTTTTCAAATAAACATATGCCGCAAAAAGATTGTTCCACTGGTTATCCGGTTCCAGAGCCTTTGCCCTGGAGAGAAGATCCAGAGATTCCTCCATCCAGCTTTTGCTGTCCAGATCGCCGTTTTGGAATGAAAGGAACTTTCGTTCCAGCAAAAAGCGCAGATGATTTTTTCCCGAAGCCATAGATTTCTCACGCTTTTCCCCTTTCTGCACGGCAGTAACTGTGATCTCCTGCTTTTGAAAACAGTTTTCCAAGGTGATAACCGCATAGTTTTTTCCACCATGCATAAGCCGGGGCACGACCTGATATGAAATTTCCGAATGTTTTCCGATAAAATCATACATCTGCACCCGCGTTTTGGAAAACCGGATAAAAGGTGCGTCACAGCGTATCCGGATGTCAATATATCCCCATTCTGTTTTTGAAATATCGAGGATATCGTTCACGGCGTCTCTTCCAACCAAAAACGTCCTGTCCGTATTTTCGATATGAAACCGGCTGCGCTTCTTTTTGCCGCAGCCGATCAAAAATTCTTCCATCTCATGGGCGCCGTTGCTCCTGCAGGTAATTCCGCGGTAAAGCAGACTGCAGAAATCTGCCTGCTCATGAAAAATATTCGGAAAATGGGGAGACTGGAATATTTTCAGAGCCTCATCCCAATTCAGCTGACACAGATTCGTAAAATCATTTAGTGTCTTTATCCTGCCGATGGAGGACTGCAGGTACTGTTTTGTAATACGGGCACGGAAGCAAAGCAGATGCTCTCCCGCGCTGCTTGTGATTACAAACTGTCCCTCATCCACATCACCTTCGGACAGTTGTTCTGTATAATATGTAAAACGTATCACTGCCTTTTTCGCATCAAATTCCGTGCTGAGACAGGAAATATTCGGATTCTGACAGGTCACGATTCCCCGGACCGGTTCATCCGTACTGCTCTCCAGCCGGAAGCTTCCCTCGTAAATCTCATTTTCAATAACCGGAAATTCCAGATTATTGTCCGGCAGGAGCAGATGAGGTTCCCCATGCTGAAATTTGCCCTGTATCATATCCTGTATCTTTTTTTTCATCTTTCCGCCCTGATTTCTTAGTTGCTTTTTTCTTGTTTCTCTTTATAATAAATAAAGTATAAACGATTTTTGCGCTACTTGCAATTATAAAGGGGAAAATGAGTATGATTCGATCATTGAGACACATATTGGGAAAATTCGCACTGCAGATGAAATCGTCTGTGCGATGGATCTTGTTCGCCGTCCTCTCCGGTATCATCATCGGTTTCGTCGGGACAGCCTTTTACTATGGAATGCAGGCCGTGACGGATTTGCGGATCGCACATCCCTGGCTCCTTTATCTGCTTCCCGCAGGCGGGCTTGCCATCGTTGGGCTGTATCATCTGCTCCATGACGAGAAAGATACGGGAACAAACCTGATCCTGTCGGCGATCCACTCCAACGAAAAGATTCCGCTGCGCATGGCGCCGCTTATTTTTGTCTCCACTCTGGTGACGCACCTGTTCGGAGGTTCTGCCGGACGGGAAGGCGCTGCATTACAGCTCGGCGGAAGTATCGGAAACAGCCTGGGAAAATTATTTCATTTTGATGACAAGGACCAGCATATTATGATCATGTGCGGTATGAGCGCTTCCTTTTCCGCCCTTTTTGGAACGCCGTTGGCGGCGGCTATCTTCTCCATGGAGGTTGTCAGCGTCGGTATCATGCATTATGCAGCGCTCGTCCCTTGCGTGATCGCCGCCCTTATCTCCCATGGAATTGCCTCCTATTTCGGCATCATCCCGGAGACCTTTGACCTGGGCATGCTGCCGGAATTTGCTCCAAAGACAGCTGTTTTGATCGGCGTCCTGGCAGTCCTATGCGCAATGGTGAGCATTATATTCTGCATTATCCTGCATGAATCCGAAAAACTGTATAAGCACTTTTTTAAAAATCCCTATCTTCGCGCAGCGGTTGGCGGCTGCATCGTTATCGCCCTTACCCTGTTGGTTGGGAACCGGGATTATAACGGAACGGGAATGGGCATTATCGAACAATGTATGGAAGGGGACGTGTTTCCGCTTGCCTTTCTGCTGAAAATGATCTTCACGGCGGCCACACTGGGCGCCGGCTATAAGGGCGGCGAGATCGTACCATCTTTCTTTATCGGGGCAACCTTCGGATGCCTGTTTGGAAACATTGTCGGACTATCCCCTGCGCTTTGCGCAGCTGTGGGAATGGGAGCGGTATTCTGCGGAGTCACGAACAGCCCGATCACTTCCCTGTTGATCTGTTTCGAGCTGTTTGGGTTTGAAGGAATGCCCTATTTCCTAATCGCCATTGCGCTCAGCTATATGCTGTCGGGATATTACGGATTGTACAGCAGCCAGAAGATCATATATTCGAAATACAAGACGGAATACATAAACCGAAAAACAAACGACTGACCAAAAAGGCCATAGGAAAAGTCGGATAACATTTCGTATCCGGCCCTTCTTATGGCTCTTTTTACGCCCTTTCTTATGGCCTTTTCTTATGTTCTTTTCTTACGCTTTTTCTTATGGTCTTTTTTCCTGTTCGTCACGCCAGCTTCCAGCCGCGGCTGCTCTCCCGGACCGTCACAAAATTCCGGTAAATGCCCGGCTGTTCCATCAGTTCCTCATGAGTGCCGGACTGAGCGATCCGCCCGTCCGCTATGACCAGTATCCGGTCCGCATTTCGGATCGTATTCAGTCTGTGGGCGATGACCAGCAATGTCTTTCCGCGGCACAGCTCGCTGATCGCCTGCTGGATATAGCTTTCGTTGTCCGCGTCCACACTGGCGGTTGCCTCGTCAAGGATGACAATGGGCGCGTCCTTCAGTATGCAGCGCGCGATGGAGATCCGCTGCTTTTCACCTCCGGAAAGGCTCTCTCCGCCCTCGCCCACCACGGTCTCGAACCCGTCCGGCAGATCCATGATAAAATCATAGCATCTGGCCCTTTTCGCCGCCTCGATCACTTCCTCCCTGGAAGCGTCCGGCCGTCCCATACTGATATTATTATAGATTGTATCCTGAAAAAGATACACTCTCTGGAACACCATGCTGATATGATTCATCCACTCCGACAGGGGGATATTGCGAATATCCACGCCGCGGATCAGGATCCGTCCGGATCCCACATCCCAAAACCGCGCGAGCAGATTGGCGATCGTCGATTTGCCGCCCCCGGAGGGTCCCGCCAGCGCAGTCATTTCATTTTGATTCAGGACGAAAGATATGTCGTGAAGCACCTCCTTTTTCCCACAGTCCGGCATCTCCTCCCCGCCGTCTGAATTTGTCTTATAAGCAAAGCTTACATTCCGGAACACGATCTCAGGTTCGCTGCTCTGCGCCGGAATATGTTCTTTCCCCTCATCCGGCAGTTCACACTCGGCAAACACTTCCTCGATGCGGTCCATACAACTGTTCATCACCGTCAGGCGGGTGCTCTGACTGTACAGCGCTTTCAGCGGTCCGAACAGATCAAAGATAAACAACAACATGATACCGATCAGAAAGGACACCTCCAGCATTGACCCGGACTGTAAGAACATGGCAAGGGCAATGATCAGCGCGGCGCCCAGCCCATACACCAGATTCAAACGCCGCTGCCAGGGAGAATGACTTTCCTCAAAATGAATATTCGTCTCACAGCTTTTGCAGAAGTTATCCGACAATTCCCCGGATTTTTCCCCCAGCAGATTGTAAGTCTTGATGATTCCTATCCCCTCGGTGAAATCAAGGACCGACTCTGTCAGATTTTCACTCTGCTCCTGTCTGGCGGCGGAATCCGCCAGCGCTTCCCGCCGCATGAAATTGGCGATCACCGTCGCAATGCCGGCGATCAGGACCGCGGTCAGGCCCAGCCAGATGTTGAGAGCCAGCATGAAAACCAGCATGATCCCCTCTGCAAAAATGTAACTCATCATATCCGCCAACGCCGTCATACAGTTTTCCTCAATAAAAACCATATCCGTGGACAGGACGGAACTGATCTTGCCGATATTTCCCTCCGTAAAGTAGCCCATAGGCATTTTCCGCAGATGGGTTCCAAGCTCCATACGTTTCTCTGCAAAAACCATAAATCCCGCTGCGGACTGAAGCCGGTCGGCCGTATGCTGGCAGATGATCTGCAGGATTACACTGACCGCCATAGCGGCGCCGATCCACAGACACAGGCTCTTATCCGCTCTTTCGTCTATAAAGGCTGTAAATACAAAAAACGCAAAACAGATCGGGGCTTTTGACAACAGGGCTTTCAGGAAAGAAAACAGAAAAGCCCACTGGATTCTTCTTTTATAATTACCGGATACAGCAAGTATCCGCCTCATCAGAGCGATCATGCCTGCACCTCCTTACGGGCAGAAACCATCCACCGGGCGCTGCCCTCCGCCGCCGCCCAAAGCCTTTGATATTCCGGGCAGTTTTCCAACAATTCCTCCTGTTTTCCAATCGCCGCCAGACGGCCGTCATGAAGTACGCAGATCCGGTCGGCATTTACGATCGAGTGCAGGCGATGGGCGATCACAATGACCGTCTTTCCACGGATGATTTCCGCAATCGCTGCATTCATCTTCTCTTCGTTCTCCGGGTCCATGAAAGCTGTTGCCTCGTCAAGCACCACGATAGGTGCATCCTTGAGGATCGCCCGGGCCAGAGAAATCCTCTGGCGTTCTCCGCCGGAAAGCTGTTTGCCGCCGTCCCCCGCCATAGTGTGGATTCCCTCCTTGAGGCGGGCCAGAAATTCTCCGCACTGTGCCTTTTCTGCCGCGTCCAGCACTTCCTCATCTGTCGCGTCCGGCTTTCCAAGACGGATATTTTCCATCAGGCTCATATTGAACAGAAACTGCTCCTGGGAAACATAGGAAATTTCCCGGTTCAGCGCCTCGATGCTCATATCCCGCACATCCTGTCCGCCGATCTTTACGGCTCCGCCGGTCACGTCATAAAAGTGTACCAACAGTTTCGCCAGAGTAGATTTACCGCTGCCGGACTCTCCCACCAGCGCTGTCAGGCTGCCCTCCTCCGCGGAAAAGGAGATCCCATGCAGCACCTCCGTGTCTCTCTTCTCATTTTTCCTCTGATCCGCAGACACGCTTCCTGCATCCGGATCATTCGCCTTATAATCAAACCGGACGTCCTCAAAAGAGACAGAATGGTCTTTTCCCGTAAAGGGATTTTCCGTCTGGCAAAGCGGCGGCGCGCTCATCAGCTTTTCCAGGCTTTCAATCTTGTAATTGACCTGGGGCAGGGTGGACATAAAGCTCAGGGAACGCAAAAGCGGCGCCCCGATCCCAAAACTCATGCAAAGCACCAGCACCAGATCCGGCAGGCTGGACCATCCCCGCAGAACAAACCATGCCCCTACCGGCAGTGTGAACAGGGAAATGCAGGGGATCAGGCTGCTGTACAAGGCCATCCAGGGCCAGCACACCCTATACCAGTCCAGCGTAAAATCCCTGTAATTTTTCACGTCGCTTTCGAAACGGCGGTAGGATTCCCCGTCCCTGTTAAAGACCCTTACCACCTCCATGCCGTTGATATACTCCACAATGGTGTTGTTCATCCTTTGGGCAGCCCTGTAATAGGCGTCCATCTTTCCCATCCCCTGTCCGTACATAGCGCCCATTGCCACAAACCCCGGAGGAAGTGCGAGGAGGCTTAAGAGCGCCAGCTTCCAGTCCACAAAGAACATGGCGAGATACACG
>CAZJSI010000018.1:22836-25614 GCA_964548675.1 uncultured Eubacterium sp.
CAGGAACCGCTGTGTTTGAAATTCCCTCCGGCAGCACATGAGCCAGCAAAAGCTCAATAGACTCAATATCGTCGATGAACATTTTCTTGATCACGCCAACGCCTTTTTCCTGAATGGTACCCAACGGCTGTTTTTCCATCTTGTGCTGCAGAGAAATGCGGATATTCTGAAGCGTATGGTAGGCGGAATGATGGGAAAGAGACAATCCTTTTACATACAAAACCGCATACAGAATGCCGCAGACCGCAATCGCCGCTATTCGCCAGGCAATTCCCGGGGCGTCGATCCTGCCGTACCCGAGCAGCGGCGTGATCAACTGATACACAAAAAAGTACGGAAGAATACCGGTCGTGACCCCGCAGAGCATCACGATGACGGATGCATAGGTCATTCTGCGGTAATCTCCCGCATATTCCAGAACCTTTTTCAACATTGAATTTCCTCCTTTTGAAATCCAAGTGTGGAATACCAGTCAAACAGACGGCAGACCAGCCTGCAGTGTCCCTCCAACTGTTCTTCCTGATAGCCGTGGATAAAAGGCTCATAGATGGTAGTCCAAAACGCCGTCAACAGAATATGCATCTCTTCCCTCGATATATCCGCTTTGCACAAACCTCTCCGGCGGGTCTCCTCATAATACCGGTAAGAAGCATCTGTCATCCGTTCCACCCAGTCATGCTGAAAATTGGCATAGCAGGTGCCTCCCGCACACTTAAGCAGCAGCACAAAACCATCGTACCGGTCAAAAAGGAATCGGAACCACCACATCATATAAGCCTCATCCATATCCCAGGCTTTCACCAGCTCTTCATCCGTGAAATCCGAAAAATCATAGACACTTTTCTGCCGGACAATTTCTTCCATATCCTCAACGGTATCTGCCACCACAGCCTGGAACAACTCTTCTTTTCCGCGGTAACGTTTATAAAGCGCCCCCGTCGTCACTCCGGCTCCGTCACAGATCGCTTTCAGCGAAGCCTTTTCAAATCCGTTTAAAAGAAACTCTTTTTTTGCGCTCTCTAAGATCAAAGGGTCCAGCGAACGATCCGGTTTCGCCATCTGTATCACCTCCACATTGATAATTTAATTATCGATAATCTGATTATCAATATATCACACTGTTCCCTTTTGGTCAAGAATAAAAGTACGCTGCATGCATACTATTTTTCTGATTTTTTTAATATAGTAGGTTCCGGGCTTCCTATATCAGAAAAAACTTCTTTATCTCTTGTATTAAATACTCTACATTTACATCCTTTGTCGCCCAGCTTGTACAAAAACGCACTGCGCTGTGGTTTCCATCGATTCTCTCCTGGTATTCAAAGGCAAATTTTTTACTCAGGATTTCCAAAAGTTCATCCGGCAAGATCGGAAACTGTTGATTTGTCGGAGAATCCACAAGACACGGAACGCCGCATTCCTCAAAGGTATCTCTCAGCCTTTCCGCAAGTCCGGCAGCATGGGCGGCAATCTCAAAATAAAGGCCGTCCTCAAACAATGTCTCAAATTGAATGCCGAGAAGCCTCCCCTTTGCCAGCATTCCTCCGTGGAGCTTAATATTATAACGAAAATCCGGCTTCAGCTCATCATTTGAGATCACGACCGCCTCTCCAAACAGTGCGCCTATCTTTGTGCCGCCGATATAAAATACATCCGTCAACGCCGCAAGATCAGGAAGCGTCAGATCATTTTCCCGGCAGCAAAGTCCATAGCCCAGCCGTGCGCCGTCTAAAAACAGGTATAATTTATTTTCCCGGCAGGCATTGCTGATATCTGTCAATTCTTCTTTGGAATAGATCGTTCCCAACTCTGTCGGGTTGGAGATGTAAACCATTTTCGGCTGAACAGTATGTTCAAAGCTGTCACTCGCGTAATGCGCCTTTACATAATTCCGTACCTGGTCTCCGGTGATCCTGCCGTCGTCGGTGGGTAATGCCAGCACTTTATGCCCAGTGGCCTCCACCGCCCCGGTTTCATGCACATTGATGTGTCCGGTGGCTGCGGAGAGTACGCCCTGATAGGGCTTCAGCGCAGAATTGATCACAGTAACATTTGTCTGGGTTCCGCCCACCAGAAAATGAACGTCCACCTCATTGTTCCCGCAGGCTTTTCGGATCAGCTCTCTCGCCCGCTCGCAGTGCGGATCGATCCCGTATCCGTTTGTCTGTTCCATATTCGTTTCAATCAGGCGCTCCAAAATACGCGGATGTGCGCCCTCCGTGTAATCGCTGTTAAATCTTATCATGTCTCTCTACCTCCTGTCTAAAGCATAGTATATTCATGTCTCTCTGCCTCCTGTCTAAAGCATAGTATATTCATGTCTCTCTGCCTCTTGTCTAAAGCATAGTATATTTTTCGCATTCATGCAATGAAACAGCTTTAAAAAAATTTATAAAACAAAAAAGGATAAAAAATATCGATACCGTGGGAAAGTAAATGTTACGTTTACCTGTCAGAACAAAAGAGCTGCGCATCGTTTTCCCGCAGGGATTTTGTATCACGGAAATACTGCAGAACCATTTCCTGTAGTATAAAAATAAACGATACATCGGTTGACCAGAATGCCTTTCTCCGATAATATATCTTATGAGAAATGCAAGGGAGGTGTATCTTTTTGGACGCAAAACAACTAGGCCCATTTATCGCGGAGAGGAGAAAGGAGTTGGGCATGACCCAGGCTCTTCTTGCGGAAAAACTCCATGTCACTGACAAAGCGGTATCAAGATGGGAGCGTGGAATCGGACTGCCGGACATAAACAACATCGAAGCTCTGGCCCG
>CAZJSI010000019.1:0-25193 GCA_964548675.1 uncultured Eubacterium sp.
CTGTAGAGGTGGGAGTCATCTCTCATCTGATATAGCTGTTACAGAACGTCACCCTTTACATCTGATTCACCCTCTGCGGGTATGTATATCAAAAGGGGGATATCCCCCTTTTGAATATCTTATTTTTTACAGACCTGTCTGCTCTTTCACGTAAGCGCGTGCCATCCGTGCATACTCCAGCGGATTTGCAATTGCGGGATCCTGCTCAGCTTCCACAACGAGCCATCCTTCGTAATTGTATTCATCCAGAAGTTTAAATACCGTCTCGAAATCAACACATCCTTCCGGATCTCCCGGAACGGTGAATACACCTTCCGGAATAGAACGAAGAAAGCTTCTGTTCTCTGCATAGCATTTATCCATTGCCGCTCTGCGCACATTCTTAAGATGAACGTGTTTAATACGGTCATGATGTTTCTTCAAAATTTCAATCGGGTCTTCACCGGAGAACGTAAGATGGCCCGTATCATAAATAAGGTTTACATATCTTGGATCTGTCATATCCATCAGCCGGTCAATCTCACTTGTCGTCTGAACTGTTGTCGTCATATGATGATGGTATACAATTTTCATGCCGCTGTCCGCTGCAATTTTTCCAAGATGATCCAATCCTTTTGCGAGAACTTCCCACTCGTCATCGTTGAGAACTCTCTTATTTGCAAGCGGCGTATTCCACTGATGCTGAATGGAATAACTCTGGTCAGATACATTGATTACCTCTGCACCGATTGCTTTCAGGAAATTCATATGATCTACAAATGCTCTCTCATTCCACCACATTGGCTGTTCGTTAATATATGTACTGATCCATGCCGTGATAGCGGAAATTCCGCGGCGGCCGAATTCTTTATTCAAAATTGCCGGATCGCGTGGATACTGGCATCCAATCTCAGTGCCAACATATCCTGTCAGCGCAATTTCGCTGATTGTCTGCAAAAAGCTGTTTTCTGCTCCCATCTCAGGCATATCATCCTCTGTCCATGCAATTGGAGCAATACCGATACGTACTTTATTTGCGTCTAACATTTTAGGATACCTCCATTTTTTTCAAAAATCTTACAGTGTGATCAGTTCATTCTTGAGGAATGATTCTTTACACTTAAATGCGATATTGGTAGCTTTTGTTCCATCATATACGTTTGGTGTTCCCTGTACTCCCTTAGCAACGCAATCGCAGAATACTTCCATCTCTGTTACGTATGCATCGTGCCAACGTGTTACGAAATCCTGGTAGCACTCACGGCATACGCCATGCTCGCTCATTACTTCAAGGAGTGAATTGGTCGGAACTCCTGCAATACGTAAGGTTCCTCTTGTTCCAACAATTTCCGTCTCCACATGAGATCCGTGTGCTGCTGCACGTCCTGCAAACATAAATGCCATTGCATCGTTTTCACACTGCATCAATGTACCAACATTGTCTCCGTCATCCCAGTCTGCATACTGTTTGAACTCATAGCATCCGCCGATTGCCCAGAGTTTTCTTGGCTCTGAATCTGTAAGCCAGCGGATCAGATCGATATCATGGATGTTCATATCAATGAACTGTCCGCCCGAACGCGGTGCATACTCAAGTGTTCCCTCGATGATAGAGATCGGATCCTGAGAATAGCAGCGAACAAGGATTACATCACCGATATCACCTCTGTCCATTTTCTCTTTCGCAAGCTGATAAGATTTGTCATAGCGGCGCATGAATCCAAGCATAAAGATGAGATCCGGATGAGCCTGAATGATTTTTTCAGCTTCAAGGCATTTTTCAACAGTATCTGATAACGGTTTATCGCAAAATACATGTTTTCCCGCGTCCATAGCAATTTTGATCATCTCAACATGAGAGTCTGTGTTTGTAACGATAGCAACCGCCTCTACTTCCGGATTTGCACACATTTCCTTCGGGTCAGCATATACGGCAGTTACTCCCAGTTCTTCCGCCACTTCCTGCGCGCGTTCAAAATTTTTATCACAAATAGCTACGAGTTCTGCCGCCGGCACTCTGTTTGCCAGATTGCATGCATGTTCATAACCAAGACGTCCTACACCGATAATACCAACTTTTAATTTTTTCATAATGATCTACTCCTTCTTAATTGTCTTAATTGTCTTATTTTTCTTTGTGTTGTGTGTATTAGTTTTATTTTTATTCAGGGCTCGCTCACGAGCGAGTCTTGAACTTAATCAGCTGTAATCTTACAAAAACGGGCGTGTCGTCTCTGCGCCCATGCGGATCACATCATCCGCATTCATTGCCCAGTACTCCGGGCGGAACAGCTCAAGGCATGCCGGACCGTCATATCCAGCTTCCTGTACTGCATCGGACACTTCCTGAACCGGAATGGTTCCAAGCCCCGGCATAATACGGTGGCAGTGATCCAGAATACCAAGCGGCAGATCCTCACAATCGTTGATGTGGAACACAAAAAGTTTATCCTTCGGAATTTTTTTGATATATTCCACATCCGCACATTTATCATGCAGATATACATTGATACAATCTACGGTGATTCCCACGTTGTCACGGTCAACTGCCTGCACGATCTCCAATGCCTGACGCACACTGTTGCAGCACCATTTTCTGTCGCCGATCGGCTCAAAGGAGAGTTTTACTCCATAAGGCTCTGCAATATCAGCAAGTTCATTCAAAACCTTTACGGAATCCTCAAATACCTCCCTCTCATTCTTTGTGCAAATCTCATTTGTAACGGTAGGAACTACGATAATATACGGATTTCCTATCTCTTTTGCAATCTCACAGCCGAAAGTGAACAGCTCTACAAGCTCCTTCCACTCCTCCGGCGTACAGAAATTAATATTTTCAATTGAGTTAAATGCATATGGTTTGAGATGGCTTTTTGCAAAAAAAGCTTTCAGATCATCAACCGTGTGCTCTTTCAGATATTCTTTCAGCATATCAAGCCGAAGCTCTATGTAATCATAACCATATTTTTCGCAAAGTTCCAAATCTCTCTCTACTGTAGAGTTCTCTTTGCATGTCGCTTCGTTGTAACCAAGTTTTAACATAGATTCATCCTCCTTATCTTTACATCTCACCGCGGGCTTCACGCTCAGCGAGATCTCTCATAATTCCATCGTATTTATCATCCAGCTTATAGAAGAACAGTACAACAACTGCAACGATCCAGATAATAAGCGGTCCCCACACATAGATCGACTGGATCATATGAAGCGCTGAATCAGGCTGGGAAGCAGTACCTGTTGCCGAACTCAAATATCCTGCAGCATCAAGCAGCTTTGTAATGATCGCGCTTGTAATACCCGTTCCAAGCTTAAATCCCAATGATCCTCCGCCAAAGATCAATGATTCCTGACGAATATGTGACTTCCACTGGCCAAACTCAACGACATCACCCATCATACCGAATACAATAGCTGTCAAAGGAGCCTCGCCCAGAGAACGAACTATACTTGTGATCAAAGCCCATCCATAGCTTCCGGGATTCAGCATAAATGCCGCGTGTGCAACAACCGCAACGATACATCCCACCAGCGAAATCTGCTTTTTGCCAAATCTCCGAAGGAGCAGCGGACAGAATATCGCGCCAATGACAAGTGTTCCCGTCTCAGCGAGATAAAGAACGCTGTACATCCATGTATCATTTCCAAAAATATATTTACAGTAATATGGAAGCGAAGTTCCCACTATCGTTCCATGTACACATGTAACGGTCCAGAGAATCAGGGTTGCCCAGAAATACTGATTTCCCAAAAGCGCTTTGATCTGCTTTCCGGCAGAAGCCTTTTTTGCCTTATTCTCCTTCTTTTCCACCTGTTCAAAATTAACCGTTTCCTTACACCGGGCAAAACATACGATCAGCATGATCATCGCTATGATAACCCACATCGTCATTGCCTTGATCCAGGCAGCCTGGTCATCTCCAAACAGCTTAACGACCGGCATTGTAAGTGTTACCGCTATGATACGTCCGAGCGGCGCCATGGACATGCGGAATACGGATAACAGATCACGTTCATGTGAGGAACGTGTCATCATTGTTGAAAGCGTGCCATACGGAACGTTGATCGCTGTATAACATACGGTTGTACACAGATTGTAAGTTATAAAAATATACCAAAAATGTGTTGATTCCGTAGTCTGAGGTACGCAAAACAATGAGATTGCCGCCACACAGTATGGAACGGACATCCAGAGGATCCATGGGCGCGCCTTTCCGAATCTGCTCTTTGTCTTGTTAACCAGAATGCCCATGATCACATCGCTTGTTCCGTCAAACACCCGTGATATCAGCATAACAAGCCCGACGGTCACAACTGAAATTCCGGCGTAATCTGTATAGAATAGTGTCAGTAATGTCGATATCATTCCGAAAACGATATTGCAGGCTGTATCCCCACATCCGTATGCAATCCGGGTGCCTGGCGTGAGCCTTTCTCCAATCACCGTCCTTTTTTCACTGGTAGTACTATTTGTTGACATTTTTTTCCTCCTCTTACTGACAAATTTCAGAAATCTTAACCGGACGTCCCTCCTTCAGTGATTTGTCTGCCGCGATAGCAATTTTAACCGGTTCAATTCCGTCAACGCTTGACACAAGTGACGGCGTATCATTTACGATTGCATCTACAAATGCCTGTGCCTCTGCGATAAATGCATTGTTGTAACGCTCAAGGAAGAACCATGTTGGTTTTGCAAGAGATACTCCCTCTGCGGAAGAGATCATGATCTGGTTGTCAAAATCATTTCCAACCTGTGCACATCCGAGATCGCAATGAACTTCTGTACGCTGATCATATCCGTAATGAGCTGCGCGGCTGTTGTCGATAACACCGAGCGCGCCATTTTCAAATTTTAACATTACGATAGCCGTATCAATATCGCCAAGTTCATCATAACCTGCTCCTGAGAGAGCTGCTCCGTATGCCATTACCTCCGTAACTTCGCTTCCTGCCAGATAACGTGCCATATCAAAATCATGAATGGTCATATCCATGAAAATTCCGCCGGACACTTTTATGTATTCCATTGGCTGATGATCGGGATCACGGGACGTCACTTTCACAATATGCGGCTGTCCCAGTTTTCCGGATGCAACAGTATCACGAACTGCCTTATGGTTATGATCAAAACGACGTACAAATCCGATCTGAAGTTTAACGCCCGCTTTTTCTACTGCATCAAGAGCTTCCTGAATTTTAGCAAGATCTGTATCGATCGGTTTCTCACAGAAAATATGTTTTCCGACTTCTGCCGCCCTCTTAATGAATCCTGCGTGTGTATTTGTGGACGAGCAGATATATACCGCATCAATCTCAGGATCATTAAAGATTTTCTCAGGATCTTCATAGCAGTTTTTAATGCCCATTTCCGCTGCCCACTCGCGGATAGAATCATTCATAAATGGATCAGCTACTGCATAAAGATCAACGTTTGTAACAGAATGTGCCAGATTTTCACCATGTAATTTTCCAAGACGGCCTGCTCCGATAAGTCCGATTTTTACTTTGCTCATAATAAATTCTCCTTCTATTTTTTCCCAAATGTTTATTTTTCTGAATACTGCGCATGTATTACTTTTGATGACATTATTATATTTCCATTTGCCTGCACAGCGTTAATTGATTATTGTTCAAAAAAATCTCCGTTTTTCCTGAAAATTCTTATTTTTTTATAACTGAATTACAGATTCTTGCTTTTGTACTTTTCCGGATACAAGTCAGAAAACGAAAAAAGATGTCAGACTTATATGATCTGACATCCTTTTTTTCTAATTTTTTATTCTTTCATATCAATCATGGACTGCCGGTATGCTCCCGGCGGAATCCCCACATATTTTTTAAACATACTGTTAAAGTGCGACACACTGCTGAAACCCAGATAATCCGCAACATCTCCGATAGGAACATCCGTATCCATGAGAAGCCCCTGCGCTTCCCCGATCCGCCTCTTCATAACATATTTGATCGGCGAAATCCCATATTCATCTTTAAAGAGATGAGCCAGATAATATTCGCTGATATGCAGCGCTTTGCTGACATCCTTCAACGTCACTTCTTCGCGATAATGAGAATCCAGAAATTCCCGGATACGTTTCGCAGAAATATACGAATCTCCCGGAGTATTTGCAGGCCTATTACGTTCACGGCTCAGGATCATCTCATAAACCATCAGAAGTAATCCTGCCGTCAGCGCATTGCATACCTCGCCAAAATGTTTTTCATCCGCAGAATACACATAAATCAGGCGAAACAGCTCCCCTATTGACTTCGACAGCATGCCCCCTTTCAAAACCGGATTCGTATCATCGCTGCAAATATGGTTATCCGGCAATTCCAAAAAACTCACATTTGATATTCCGACACAATAAGAACGGATCCTGCGCGTCGGATCATCCGGATTTTCTCCATGTATCACTCCCGCATTGCATATCACAATATCGCCCGTCTCAACATCATAATATGTATTATCCACCATATATTTACCGGATCCCTCATATACAAAAAACAATTCCATAAAATCATCATGTATATGTGGAAGACGGCTATGCTTACTTGAGTGTTCTTCATTAATAAAATGACTGCTGTGATATTTCGGAATACGCCTGTCCCGCAAATGCCGGGATAAGGTATTAAAAGTATCCATAAACACACATCCTTTCTCATATTCAAGATAATATTTTGCATGCATACCTTCATCGCATGCTCTTCTGAAATTTGTAACGTTTATTCCGGTTTTAGTTATTATTTTAATTATAGAATGGCATTTTGTGAAGCCGTTAATTGATTATTGCGGTATTTTCGCCCAAAATCATATTTTTTTGAACATTTTTTTGCAGATTCTTGCTTTGCCGTTTACTATGATACAAAAAGGCAGCAGAATGATACTGTTTCTCACTCTGCTGCCGCCTTATTAACTACCGATCGGCTTTATTTGCCTACTCAAACGCCTACTGTTAATAATTTTCTTTACGAACTTCAAAGAAACTCTGCGGATGTTTACAAACCGGGCAAACCCCCGGCGCTTTTGTCCCAACTACAACGTGGCCGCAGTTCCGGCATTCCCAGATCTGGACGCCGCTCTTTTCAAATACCTGTCTTGTCTCCACATTATTCAACAATGCACGGTATCTCTCTTCATGCATTTTCTCAATCGCGGCTACGCCTCTGAACTGCGCGGCAAGTGCTGTAAAGCCCTCTTCTTCCGCATCTTTCGCCATACGATCATACATATCGGTCCACTCTGCATTCTCACCCTCTGCCGCATGAAGCAGGTTTTCCGCCGTATCTCCCAATTCTCCCAATGCTTTAAACCACAATTTCGCATGTTCCTTTTCATTCTCAGCCGTTTTTAAAAACAGCTCTGCAATCTGCTCGTATCCGGCTTTTTTAGCAACGGATGCAAAATAAGTATATTTATTTCTCGCCTGTGATTCTCCGGCAAATGCCTCCCACAGGTTCTTTTCTGTTTTTGTTCCTGCATATGGATTACTCATGTTCCGCTCTCCTTTCGTCTCTTTAATATCATATACAATTTTCAATAATTAATAATGATAATCATTACTATTATTGACATGACTATCATATATCCTTTTCCCGATTATGTCAATAGCTTTTACAAAAAAATTTTACTTCTCTTTAACAACAAAAATGCGTGAGATTTGGGGCCTTATATACCTTGCAAATCACACGCATTTTCATTTCCAGCTTAATCTAAATAAGTTCCGACCGGTGAAGTATTATGCTGTTTTTTAATTTCGATGATAATAGAACCGTCTTTCTGGATCTCTTCCGACAATATTTTATACTTTGTTCCGGATCGCTCTAAGCCTGCCTTATATTTTTTCACTTCTTCTTCCACCAGTTTTCTGGCATAGTCCCTTCCCACATCTTCCTTTAACTGAAAATGAAGTGTCTGTGTGATACATGCTGCTTTTACTCGTTTCATTGTACTTACCATCCTCATTCATTTTTATATCAACACATTTCTGCATTAATATCTATATAAAAAAGGATTGCTGCATCCAGTGAATTTGAATGAAACAATCCTTTATATTCATGTAAATTACCTGCCTGAGCTATTTTTCTATAGTATACATTTTATCATCAAAAAAGTTTTTTCGTAAGAAAAATTTTCAACTCAATGATAGCGTCAAACGGCATAATTCAGACAGTAACAATACTTTTCCGTCCAATTTTGTTACAGCAGCCTTTGCCCCGTGTCTTTTCAAGATGCATATAATTTCACAATTTCCACCAGAATAGATACTGTTTTCTCCATTCCCTCCACAGTAATATGCTCATACGGGCCATGATAAGCATGCCCGCCTGTTCCAAGATTCGGACACGGAAGTCCCATATAACTGAGCCTTGCGCCATCTGTGCCGCCGCGAATTGGTACGATCTCGGGAGTTACGCCAGCCTGCCGCACGGCTTTTTCTGCCGTCTCGATCAAATGGAAACATGGACGTATTTTTTCCGCCATATTGCGATACTGCTCTTTGATCGTCAAAATTACAGTTCCCTCCCCATATTTCTCATTCACCGTTCTTTCAATCCCCCGCAATGTATCCAGACGTATCTCATAACTTTCAAAATCATGATCCCGGACAATGTATGATAATGTCGCCTTTTCCACATTGCCGGACATTTCCTGCATATGATAAAAGCCCTCATACCCTTCCGTATCCCGCGGAGTCTCATTGGACGGCAGCAGGCCATTCACCTCCATAGCAACCAATGCGGCATTGATCATAATATTCTTGGCATCACCGGGATGAACATTAAATCCGTGTATTTCAAAATCAGCCGAAGCCGCATTGAAGTTTTCATATTCAATCTCTCCCTCTGTTCCGCCGTCAACAGTGTAGGCATAATCTGTCCCAAATCCCGGCACATCAAAATAATCTGCTCCCGCTCCGACTTCTTCATCCGGAGTAAAACCAATACAAATTTTGCCATGGGGAATATCATCCCTGATCAGCGTTTCTGCCATCGTAAGAATTTCAGCAACACCAGCCTTATCGTCTGCTCCCAGAATGGTAGTTCCGTCACTGGTGATCAGCGTGCGCCCTTTCAGACCGCTCAAATGGGGAAAATCTGACACTTTCAAAATTCTGCCGCTCTCACCCAGAGCCATATCCTCCCCGTTATAATTTTCTACAACAACCGGTTTTACCGCATGCGTTGCAAAATCTGAAACCGTATCCATATGGGCTATAAAACCGATAGCCGGCACGTTTTCATATCCCTCACTGGCCGGAATCGAGCCATACACATAGCATTTATCATCCACACGCGCATCTGCGATCCCGATCTCGTACATCTCCTGCACTAAAATTTCTGCCAGATCAAACTGACACGATGATGTTGGAACTGTATCACTCCCATAACAACTCGGTGTCAGAACCTTAACATATTTTAAAAACCTTTCTGTTACATTAGATTGCTTCATTTCCTGTATTCCCTTTCTCAACTTTGCTCTCTTCGATTTATTATAATCCATATTTTGACAAAATCAACGGCAATTTCCATTGTTATCTGTCCGGCGGAATATTTGTTTACAACCCCATTTTTCTTAAAATTCCTTCCTCATCTACCCCGGGATGCGTCAGATATAACCTGCATATCTGCTCTGCCAGTTCTTCTGATATTTTATGTTTTTCAGCGATCCGGCTTACTGATTTCCCCTGACCGATTTCTTTTATGATTTCTCCGATCATTTCTCTGAGATTATCGGGTAATCTGCCGTCATCCGCAGAAGAATTGTTATTTCCCGTTTTTTGTCCATGCGCCGCCTTTTGTCCATATGTCACTTTTTGTCCATACACTGCTTTTTGTCCACATGTCACATTTTGTCCATACACCGCTTTTTGTCCATATGCCACATTTTGTCCATGTGGAATCTCCGTTTTTATTACTTCGAATCCGCCCTTTTCCACTGTGAGCACCGCCAAAGTAATGGGCTGCGTAAAACGCCTTGGCCCACAGCTTCCGGGATTCAGATAACATATCCCGTCAATATTTTTTTCCTCATATCTATGGGAGTGACCATAAATGATCAGATCCACATCCTGCAGATTGGCAGGTATCATTTTCTTATTATGGACCATAAATATTTTCAATCCGAAAAGTTCTATATTCAGTGATTCCGGCAGAGCGGCCGCCCACTCCTTGTCGTTATTTCCCCTTACAACATGGACCGGGGCAATCTCCTCCAGCTCGTCTAATATTTTCTGCTTATTGATGTCTCCGCCATGGAGTATGACTTCGCATTCTCTCAGTATCTCCAACACTTCCGGTCTCAATAATCCATGTGTATCTGAAATCACGCCTATTTTATGCATTTCCCTATCTCTCCATCCAAATTTCTGAAATCGATCGTTACTTTATTATGATAACATATCTGCTCTGGATTTTCTATCCGACTGTATGCAGGAAAAGTGTGCTTCGCTGTGCGCATACCATTTTTATATCATAGGAAATCCAGGGGAGTTTCCTACTATAATATAAAAAATGCAGAGAGGACAATTTTCATCCTGCCCTCTCTGCCAACATCTTCCGAACACCAACAGCTTGATGCCATAAATTACTGCTTCCAATACTTCTGCATATATTCCTCTGCAGGCGTTTCCGATAAAGAAAGTTTTTTCATCAGCCGTTCCCGGGTTTCCTCTCTTGAAACCCCAAATTCCGCACAGATCTCGATAATAGCCTCAGCCGTTCCATCGATTTTTCCTTCAGTTCTGCCCTCAGCTCTTCCCAGGGCTTTCCCGCGTTCTTCTCGTTCTTTCAATTCATCCTCAAACAATTCATATAATGCTTCACACATATGCTGTTCCACCTCCATTTCCTTTTGGTTTCCCCTGACGATGACATTCATCACCGCCTGATATAATTCCGAATTTTTATTCGGGAAAATTCATTTTTTACAGTTAATTGATTCGCGAACATTGAAATTTCTGAAACCTGCATTTGCAGATAAGATAATAGAATGGCAAACTGCCTCTTAGAAAATTAAGAAATTAATGTCCAAAAAAATTATAACACTAACAAAATACTTTGTCACGAAAAATAGAATATAATTCAGATTTCAGATTTTCTGTGCTATAATAAAATACATTCAAGACTCGCCCGCGAGCCTTACGCAGAGTTCGGGACAGCTTAGCTGACATAATATCTATCCGAATCCCTGCGTTGTGCGCCCTCGCGAGGCGCATATCAGGAGGCGTAATTATGGTAATGATCAATGAATCTTTGTGCATCGGCTGTGGAATGTGCGCGAAAGACTGTCTTGCCCTCCGCATCAAAATTGCCTGGAAAAAGGCCGTTTTTGAGGGCAGCTGTATTCAATGCGGACACTGTGTTGCCATCTGCCCGACAAAGGCGGTCAGCATTCCGGAGTATGATATGGAAGATATCGAGGAATACAACAGAGATACTTTCCGGTTAGATCCCGGTACCGTTCTTCGTGCGATCAAATTCCGCAGAAGTATACGTGACTATACCCCAAAGCACGTAGAATCTGAGAAACTGGAACTCATTGCACAGGCAGGCCGCTACACTGCGACTGCCAAAAATAACCAGGGCTGTCATTTTATCTTTGTTCAGGAAAATATTTCCACTTTAAAAGAACTTGTGTGGAATGACATTGATGCATTGGTAAACAGAGATGATAAGGATATCCCTGACGAATTATTACCCTATGCAGATTTTAACAGAAGAAGAAAGGAAAATCCCACAGACGACTATCTTTTTCGAAATGCTCCGGTCGTCGTATTCGTCACTTCCGACTGGCCGTTGGATGCCGGGCTTGCCGCACAGAATATGGAACTGATGTCGATCTCCCAGGGTCTGGGAATGCTTTATAATGGTTATCTCTGCCGGATCGCCGACGCAAATATCGAATTAAAGAGATGGCTTGGAATTGAGAAGAAAAAAATAAAAGCCTCTATGCTGCTCGGCTACCCAAATGTATCTTACAAACGCACAGCCCCGAGGGCAAAGGGAAATATCATCTGGAAATAAAATACGCTCCGCCGGGGGAAATACCCGTTTCCCGGTGGAGCACATTTTCAGTGGTGCATATTTTCGATGAAGCATATTTTGTAAAAATCTCCTGTTAAATATCCTCATCCTCTCTGCTTACAATATTTTAACCGGCTTAAATCTCAGGAAATCAGAAGATACCAGACGATATTCAATCCCGTTCACATAACCGTGAAAGCTGTCATAGTAACGAGCTTTCCCATGACAATGAGAGTAAATGACCTTTTCTGCGCCATACGTCTCCGCCATCCGGGTAAAACAACTCTCCTGCTCGCCGATGCTGGTGGGAGGATAATGCAAAAACATGATAAATTTCTGATACCCCGCATTCTTTGATGCCTCAAACGAAGCATGCAGACGATCCAGTTCCCGGTCACGGATTTTCTCGAAATGCTCCCAGGAATCCTTTCCCTCATAACAGTATCCTTTTGTCCCGACCAGGGCATAATCCCTATAGACATAATAGTTATTCTGCAAAAATTCCAGCCGCCCGGCAAACTGTTCATTCAGACGATTCGTCTTTTTCGCATCCCAGAACATATCGTGATTTCCCCGCAGCAAAATTTTTCTGCCCGGAAGATTTTCTATAAACGCCAAATCCGCCTCACATTCCGTCAGATTCCTTCCCCAGGAATGGTCTCCGGTAATGACCACAGTGTCCTCCGGCGAAATACTCCTGTTCCAATATTTTTCAACCTTTAAAACATGATTTTTCCATACCTTTCCAAACACATCCATCGGTTTGTCCACAGAGAAAGAAAGATGCAGATCGCCTATTGCATATAATGACATCAATATCACCTTCTATTTAATTTAAATGCCTGATATAACACTTTTATCCCATATCCAGGAAATGTTGTTTGACACTGCCATACGGAACAACTATAATATTTTCCATAACTGTTCAGCAACTGCCATATGTCATTTAAGATGATCCGAATCCCGGACAAGGCTAATAATTTTTAAGGAGGCCGCTATGCCAAATATTGTTGAGATCACCGATTTTGAAGCTCCTGAGCTGGATGTCTATGCCCGGCTTACGGAAAACCAGCTTATCAACCGGCACGAACCGGAAAAAGGACTTTTCATCGCCGAAAGTCCAAAAGTGGTGGAACGCGCCCTTGATGCCGGATACACTCCCGTCTCACTTTTACTGGAACGGAAACATATTGCCGGACAGGCACGGGATATTATCGCCCGCTGCGGAAATATTCCCGTATACACTTCTGATTTTGAAGTGTTGACAAAACTGACAGGATTCCAGCTGACCCGCGGCGTATTGTGTGCGATGCTGCGTCCGCCGCTGCCAACGGTCCATGAAGTATGCGCCGGAGCACATCGGATCGCCATACTGGAAAATATCATGAACCCAACAAATATCGGGGCCATTTTCCGCTCCGCGGCAGCCCTGAATATCGATGCGGTGCTGCTCACGCCTGCATGCAGCAATCCGCTCTATCGGCGCTCCATAAGGGTGAGTATGGGAACCGTTTTTCAGGTACCCTGGACATTCCTGGGAACTGAATCCTCAGAATGGCCGCAGCCGGGGATAAAGCATTTGCAGAATCTTGGTTTTAAAACTGCTGCAATGGCACTGAACGACAATGCTGTCAGCATAGATGATCCCCGGCTCATGGCTGAAGATAAGCTTGCCATCGTACTGGGTACGGAAGGAGACGGACTGGCCTCCGGCACAATTGCAGACTGCGATTATACGGTACGCATCCCAATGTCTCACGGCGTAGATTCTCTGAATGTTGCGGCTGCAAGCGCGGTTGCTTTCTGGCAGCTTGGAATCCGGTGATCTGCCGTGAGGCAGGGATTTCTGCTTTACTCTTCCTGAAACGTCTCATCCACCTCCATGCCGCTCCATTCTGCCGGACAGTGATTTCTGCTTTACTCTTCCCGAAACCCGTTTTTCTCCAGTAAATCGGAAGCCATTTCCGCGAAATCCGAATTAGCTCCCCAGCTAATGTTAAACAGGCCCTCTCCCCCGCCAGAGCCGACAATATCTGCGGTCTGCACATCTCCATACTCCGTGAGCATGACCGCAAGACTTGCATAACTTCCATTTCTGAAAAAATATCTCTCAAAGGAAAGTAATACCACATTAAAGCCATCCAAACCTCTCCAGTTCTCAGAAATCAGCTCGGCATCAATTTCATTTTTTAAAAGAGCCGCCAATCTCCGGATGTTTACTGTCCCGTTCCCCGTCATTTTTATATTTATGCTTCCCATTTTTTCACCTCTCAAATTAATTTTTGCCGCCGCCTGTTTCCAAACTCGACGGCATGAAAAGATTTGTTGAAAAATTTATTCAAACCCTTTCCTCTTTTTCGCCACGTCGATCAGTTCCTTTGCCTCGTCAAAAGCCCCTGGCAGATAACCTTCCGTCCATTCTTTTCCGGCTTTTTCCTGTTTCTTGATATCCGCCCACCTCGTCAGCACTTCACCGGAATCGGAAACCGTCTCTTCACCAAACACATGAGGGTGGCGCCGGATCATCTTGTCACTGATCCCCTGGATCACGTCATCCATAGTGAAAAGACCTTCTTCCTCTGCAATCTGTGCGTGCATCACCACCTGCAGCAGCAAATCGCCCAACTCCTCCTTCAGATTATCCGCATTGCCCGTCTGTTCAAAAATATTGATCCCGCAGATCACTTCCGCGGCCTCCTCGATGCAGGCAGGTTTCAGGCTCATATGGGTCTGTTCCCTATCCCAGGGGCATCCGTCCTCTGCCCGGAGCCGGGCTATGATTTCCTTGAATTTTTCAAATTTTGTCATCGCATGTCTCCTGTACAAAAAGCTGTTCCAGATAGAAAAATCTCTTTCTGCTTTATTACGATCAGTTCAAGACTCGCTCGTGAGTCTTGGCACGGGATTCGGGTCAGCTTGGCTGACATAATACATATCCGAATCTGTGGGTTTTTCCCTTGTTCTGCCGCATTTTATACGTTTTCCGTATACCGGCATCCCGGGTAGCCGCTGCATCCCCAGAACTGCCCGAATCTTCCTTTTCTCACTTTCATGACCTGGCCGCACCTCGGACAGATCTTCAAATTTGTTCCTCCTTTTTTCGCAGCTTCCATTTCCTTTCCCAGACGCTCAAATACCTGTTGGTTCATATAACAGTCGTTCAAAGCCCTGTGAGCTCCTGCCGCTGAAATCCCGTAAAAGGCGGCCAGATCCACAAGCCGGTGATGGGAAAGCTGGGGCAGATAATTTCTGGCAGCCGATAAAGTATCAATATAATCATTTCCCGGAACCTTACCGTAAAATTTATCCGCGTCCCTGTAAATAAAATTCATGTCAAAACTATGTATATTATGTCCCACCAAAACATCATCACCGACAAAATCAAAGAAATCAGAAAGGACTTCTGTAAAAAACGGTTCATCCCGAACCATGTCATCGGTGATCCCGTTTACCCGGCTGGCTGCCCGGGGAATGGATCTCCCCGGATTTACCAGTGTGGAAAACTCATCCGTCACCTTTCCGCCCTTTACTTTCACGCCGGAAATTTCGATCACTTCATCATAAACCGGAGATATTCCCGTCGTCTCCAGATCAAAGACCACATAATCCGGTATATATTTTTCAATTTTTCTTCCTCTGAGGTTTCCTAACATCGCTTTCTCCTATTGATAATCTTTCTCATTTTCTCCTGTCAACGCCCGAAAATTACCCGAATTCCTGCGCATCCCTCGCGAAGCATATATCAGATGGGAGTCATCTCACATCTGATATATTATTTTGGGCAGATAAACACGGCCACACTGCGGGGACCCATCACAAACTCTTTCCTGATCCGGGCGGTTTTCATACAATCCTCACCATCCAGAGCCGTGTTGACGCACACCTGCCAGTATTTGTCCTCCGGGAGATCGGGAAGTTCTATCGAAACCGACTCCCAGTAGACATTCATCGCCAAATACACGATATCCTCTTTCTCGTTATCCATCCGGCCCGCAAACATGACTCCGAGATAGCGGGTATCCGATGTGACATTATCATCCCACGCTTTTTCCCTGTGCAGACTGATATAGGGAAAACCAAGCCTGGAAGTCATCAGATCCCCCCGCACCGCCGGATGATCCATCCGGAACTGGATCATATACTGGAAAAAGCGGAACAGCTCTTTGTTTTTCTCCAACAGGTTCCAGTCCAGCCAGGAAATCTCATTGTCCTGACAGTATGCATTATTATTGCCGAACTGTGTATTTCCAAACTCATCCCCTGCCAGGAACATCGGCGTTCCCCTGCTGCACATCAGCACGGCACAGGCATTTTTTACCATCCTCCGGCGCAGACGGAGAATTTCCTCATCCTGAGTATCCCCCTCCACACCGCAGTTCCAGCTCCGGTTATCACCGGCCCCGTCGCTGTTCTGCCATCCGTTTGCCTCATTATGCTTTTCATTGTAGGAATACAGATCGTTCAATGTAAATCCGTCATGACAGGTGATAAAGTTTACGGACGAATTATAGCCCCGATACTGCCCGGTATACAGATCCGGCGAACCGCCGATCCGCTTTGCCGCCTCCGGCGCAAACCAGTAGTCCCCTTTCAGGAAACTGCGGATATCATCTCTGTACTTCCCATTCCACTCTGCCCAGCGGTTCCACGCCTGAAAACTGCCTACCTGATACAGACCGCCTGCATCCCATGCCTCCGCGATCAGCTTTACATCCCCCAGAATCGGGTCATTGGCCAGGCTCTTCAACAGCGGAGCACGATGCATCGGCGCGCCGTCCTCATTTCTTCCCAGAATGCTGGCCAGATCAAACCGGAACCCATCCACACGATACTCAATCGTCCAGTACCGCAGGCATTCCAGTATCATCTGATGCACCACGGGATGATTGCAGTTTAAGGTATTACCGCAACCGCTGAAATTATAGTATTTTCCGTCCGGAGTCAGCATATAATAAATATTGTTGTCAAAGCCCTTGAAAGAAATGCACGGTCCCAGTTCATTTCCCTCCGCAGTATGGTTAAACACGACATCCAGTATAACTTCTATCCCGTTATCTTTCAGCTCCCGCACCAGCTTTTTCAGTTCGATTCCCTCGCGGTTATACTCGGTGCTGGCCGTATAGCTTGTGTTCGGCGCAAAAAAGCTGACCGTATTATATCCCCAGTAGTCCAACAGAACCTTTCCGTCCACTTCCCGTTTTCCCACTGTCTCATCAAATTCAAAAATCGGCATCAGCTCCACCGCATTGATGCCGAGCCTCTTCAGGTAGGGAATCTTCTCCCGCAGACCGTCAAAGGTTCCCGGATGCTGCACTCCGGAGGAATCGTGTCTGGTAAATCCCCGCACATGTAATTCATAAATGACCAGGTCCTGCATCGGCCTCGCCTGATGTTTGATATTGCCCCAGTCAAAATCATTGACCACCACCTCGGCACGATAACCATTTTCCCGATTCGGATTGCTTCCCCAAACGCTCTGCCCGGTCACAGCGCGGGCATAGGGATCAAGCAGATCCTTTGTCCGGTCAAACAAAAGCCCTCTCTCCGGATCATAGGGGCCATTCAGCCGGTATGCATATTCAAAATTTTCGATATCCAGCCCGAATACGATCATGGAATATACCTTTCCGATCCTGTAATTTTCCGGAAAGGGAAGTACGGCAAAGGGCTTTTTTGCCCCTCTGTAATACAAAACCAGTTCACAGGACTCAGCGCCCTGGGAATGTACCGTAAAATTCACACCATTCGAAAGTGCGGTCGCACCGAGCATCTCATACATGCCGGGCCGCACATAATATCCGTTTACGCGATCAAGAGGAATCAATTGTTTTTCCGCCATTTCTCGTGTTTTCAAAATATCCGTCATTCCATTTGCCTCCCATTTCTAAAACCTGACTGCACGTTAATCCAGGCCTGCGGTATAACCGCCGACCCGCTTTTCATCCTGCGCCGTGCTTCAGCCATTCTGCGTACAATTAGCCGCGTCTATAGCTATGACGAGAAGCAATCCCATCAGTTCATCTTCAGGTTTTGCAAAATCTATCACATAAGTATCTCCCCAGTGAAACAATTCTTTTGTAATATGGATGACAGAACTGCATCCGGAATACACGTCGTATTCCCATCCCAGAAAATCTCCCTCCGCTCTCCAGCCGTTAAAATCCACTTCATATTTTGGTTTAAACAGGGTAAACCTTTTCTCGATCTGCCCCCGCATAACCCCATTTACTTCTATATCAAAAACCGGAAGAAACGTCAAAAGCCGTTCCTTTATCAGCCCCACTTCATCCCCATACGCATCGTACACATGAAGCCTGTGTCCCAGAGATAAAAACTCTGCTTTTACAAAATATTTTACGTTTCCGTTTTCATCATATACATCATAGGTATCACTCCAGGAAAATACCCGCTGTTTGATCAATAATCTCATATGTTCCTCTCACTTTCTATGCTGAAAATAACGATCCGTTCCCTGGGATTGTTCCCCTCAAACAGATCCATGCAGTCTATTTCATCCAAAAATGTCAACTCATCCACCGTCATCAGACAGGAAATATATTCATCCGACGGATAATAAAAAAACAAAAGCATTGTACGGGGATTTCCGTAATAGGATTCTTTGATCCTCTGCAAAACACTCCGCATAATTTCAATGGAAAAGGGATTGAAAAAATAAAATCTGTCCACATCCCCCGGCACCACATACTGCTCTGCACTCTCCATGACAAATCTGACCCGTCCTGCCGATACCGCAGTCTCACAATTTGCCATTGCCGCATTAAAAATCCGTTCATCATATTCGATCCCGACAGACCTGCATCTCGTCTGATACGACAGATAGAAATCAACACGCCCTTTTCCGCATCCATAATCGATCAATGTATTATGCTTCCCGACATAGCCGGAAAAAGCCAGCCGCTCTAATACCGAATAGGGCGTTGGCTCATACGGATACCGATACTGATCCGATCCGGAATCATCTCTGCCTGACGTTCTGATACGCAGCAGCCTATCCCATTTATTTTCATTTACATCCACCTTAAATCACCATTCCCGTTTTAGAGTCCAAACAGTTTTACTGCATTCCGCGTTGTCACTGTTTCCACCTCTTCCAGCGAAATTCCTTTTATCCCGGCCAGCTTCCCGGCAATCATCGGGATATTTGCCGGCGTATTCCTGCCGGTCAACGGCTTTGGCGTCACAAACGGAGAATCTGTCTCAAGAAGGATAAAATCAAGAGGCACTCTTCTGACAGCATCCTCCAGCTTTGGATTTTCCATCGTGATAAATCCCCCGATTCCCAGCGACAGCCCCATATCTATGTATTGCTTTGCCACTTCCCAGGAACCCTCAAAGCAGTGGACAACACCTCTGTGATAATTTCCGTGCTCTCTCAGAATACGGATGCCATCCTCATGTGCCTGGCGGATATGCAGCACCATCGGCAGCCCCTCTTCCTGTGAAAGATCAATAAAACGGTGGAACCATTCTTCCTGAATGCCCCAAAGCTCCTCTGTACCCGGGACATGATGGTCAAGCCCCACCTCACCGATTGCCACCGTATCCTGCATACGTGCAAACCGAATGATCTGATCTGTGATCATCTCCGGGCTTTCCTGCGTATTCCAGATGCGGGTTGGATGAACCCCCGCTGTAAATTTGATTCCCGGAATATCCTTCAGCAGCTCCCGCATTCTAAAATTCGACTCAAGATCTATGGATACCTCGAGAAAACGGCGAACATCCTGCTGCTCCATCTGTGAAATAACTTCATCCCTGTCCTTATCAAATCTAGTATGATGTAAATGCGCATGCGTATCAATAAACATCGTGCCTCTTCTCCTTTCCCGGAATCACAAATATGAATACCAGTGAACTGATAAGCAGTAATCCCGGATAAAACAGTTTTGGGATCACATCAAAAGCCGAAAGTTCATATCCCAGCTCATGTACGGCAGACAGAGCTACCAGCATCTGGGCTCCATAGGGAATGATCCCCTGGGAAATACAGGAAAAAGTATCCAGGATAGACGCCGATTTTCTCGGTGTGATCCCGTACTCCTCCGCCATCTTTGCAGCGATCGGATTTGCCATGACAATGGCAACCGTATTATTTGCCGTGGCTATATCCATCACTCCGACCAAAAGCCCCATGCCAAGCTGCCCGCCCTTTTTTCCTTTGAATACCCTGCGGATTCCAAAAAGCAGCGCTTCAAAACCGCCATATTCCCTGATTAGAGCGCACATCACAGATACCAGGACCGCAACCATACTGGTCTCAAACATTCCGGCCGCCCCGGAACCCATACTGCTGACCAGATCCACCGGCGCGGTCTGCCCCGTCGCCAGCATAATGACCGCTCCGGAACCAATCCCGATCAGCAGCACCACAAACACATTAATACCGATAATTCCGCCGATCAAAACAAAAACATACGGAATGATCTGGATCAGGTTGTATTCCTGTGATACCACGCCGCTTAGATCCGTGCGGAATGACAGCGCTAAGATCAATATCAGCGTTACCGCTGCCGCCGGAAAAGCGATCCTGAAATTCTCACGAAACTTGTCTTTCATAGCGCACCCCTGGCCATTGCACGCTGCAATCGTCGTGTCCGATATAAAGGACAGATTATCCCCGAACATAGCGCCGCCCATGACAGAAGCCACACACAAAGGCAGGTTAAATCCAGACGCCGAGGAGACCGCCACCGCGATCGGCGTGATCAGAGTGATCGTTCCCACAGAAGTTCCCATGGCAGTAGATACAAAACATGCCACCACAAACAGCACCGCCACCGCGAATTTTGCGGGGATCAGCGACAGCATAAAGTACGCCACGCTCTCCGCACTGCTTCTTCCCGCAACGCCGACAAACACTCCGGCGGTCAAAAAGATCAATATCATAGTGATGATATTTTTATCCGCCAGCCCCTGTGCCATGACTTTCAGCTTATCGTCAAATGATAAACTCCTGTTCTGGAGGCATGCTACCAGAATAGCCGCCATAAACGCGATCACGATCGGAACCTTGTAAAATCCCATCGGGATCTTCATCACATACTCAAACAGGATTCCCATTCCCAAATATAAAACCAAAAATACACCAATCGGCAGTAACGCCCTGGGATTACTTTTTTTCATAACGCTGCTTTGCTCCAAAACTCACATTCTATTCTTATACTCCTTATACAGCAATAGTTTTTCATAAAAATCAAAACTCTATCCATTATTTTTGATACTGCTCCAGATACTCCGCCACAGAACGCGTCATTTCCCTTGAGAAATCAGATTCATATTTCCGTTTCCAGAAAGCCGTACACCACTGTTCAAAGGACATATGAACAGCTTCATGGGCAAACATTTCTCTCAACTCAGCTCCGTCCATGGCCCGATAGGTATTCTCATGAACAATATGGGATAATTCACAGCGCTGCGGTTTCTTACGCTCCTTCTGCTGCTGTGTAGGCCAGCCAAACACCACCATCGCAGCGGGAAACACATAATCCGGAAGCTTCAAAAGCTGACGCTGCTGCCGGCAATTTTCCATAATATCACCGATATAACAGGAACCGATTCCCAGACTCTGGGCGGCAGTGACCGCATTCTGGGCAGCAATGGCGGTATCTGTCACCGCCAGCATCAGGTCGCCCACACCCGGCAGACGCGGTTTGCAGCCTGCTTCTATATAAGTATCGTACCACTTTTTACAGTCAGCACAGAAAACAAGCACCATAGGCGCCTGAGCTATAAAAGGCTGGTTATCACAGGTGACAGAAAGTTCCTCTTTCAGCTTCTGATCCGTAATATCAAGGATTGTATAAAGCTGCTGACACCCCGCTGTGGGCGCCTCCATGGCGGCCCGCAAAATCTCCTGCTTCATATCCTCCGGAATCGGGCGATCCTCATAGACCCGGACAGATTTCCGTTCATATAAACTCTTTATTATTTCATTCATCATATTTCCCCTTTCCCTATACGGGTATAATATCATGTCCCAATATCCAGCACAAGCAAGAAAAGTGTGCTTCCTCCTTCCTGTGATTGATTTTAGGCAAAAAAAAAGCAGGAAACCGTCTCTGATTTCCTGCCCAGTGGTGCCGCCGGTGGGTGGCAGATATTCAGTTTTCAGGCGAGACGACCAACCTGATAAATCAGAATTTGTTACTGCACCATCAATGATAGTTCTATTTCATCTTCGTCCGTTGCTCCGGTCTCTGTAAAACCTCTGCTCTTATACAAATTTAGTGCCTGGATATTATCCCTGTTACAGGTTAAGGTTACCCTATTTGAAGAGCCAAAAGGTTTAGCCTTGATATAATCAAGCACACAATCCAGTGCGATTTTACCATAGCCCCGTCTCTGATTCGATTCATCAATCATCATATGCCATATATCATATTCAGGGATATCATAATCGTAAATCACCATAACATAGCCAACCATAGTGTCATCTTCATATATTCCAAAAGGCTGGCATTGCTCCCTATAAACATAAGCCTGTGCGAGGCTGCGGATCGGATGTGAAACAAAGCGTTCTTGTTCCGGTGCGAGTTTCAGATCAAATGCGTCAATAAAGTTTTCTTCTGTAATTTTTCTAAGCTGAATCATAAATTCCTCCATAAATTGTCCTGACTGAATCGGTAAGTCGATCTTGTGTGAACATCTATGAGGAACGGAAGATTGCATCAAACAAAGCAAAAAGCCGCGGCGAATGAAACCACGGCGAAAAATTCTACAAAATTACAAAATACTGTTACAATACAACCGAGGTCCTCAAAAGATATTCAGATTTCATATGAACCCGCTTATTTTTCATAATTGAGCACCTCGCTTTCTATCTGATTCTATAATAGTTATAACACTGAGCATCCATCATGTCAATAACAGTTCACTCCTACGCGAGCCAAAGCCTCCGGCTAAGCCGGAGGCTTGAATTGGCCCTATAGAAGCTGACGCTTTTTGATCCTCACCGGCATTGCCAGTGGTTCAATCGGGCTGAAGCGATCCAACAGAAAAGCGCCCTGCGGAGGCAGGGCGCTTTCGCTTTTGCTCTTACAGCTCCAGGGTGGGGGCGGTATAGGTCCTGCTCCCCAGCTCGCTGTCCAGCATGTACAGGCTCTTGGGATCGTCACCGAACAGCTCGAACTTCTTCACCAGGCTGTCCGCGTTGGTCTCCTCCTCGCCCTGCTCCTTGACGAACCAGTCCAGGAACTGCATGGTGCGGAAATCCTTGACGGAATAGGCCGCGTCATACAGGTTGTGGATCAGACCGGTCACATACCGCTCATGCTTCAGCGCCTCGCTCAGGATGGCCTTGGCGCTCACCAGCGGGACGCTGGGCTTGGCGATAGCGTCCAGCACGATCTGCTCTCCGTTGTTCTGCAGGTACTGGATGAACAGCATCGCGTGATCCCGCTCCTCCTGGGCCTGGACCTTATACCAATTCCCGAAGCCGTTCAGCTCCTGATCGTAATAGTAATTGGAAAAATCCAGATACAGATACGCGGAGTAAAACTCCTTGTTCACCTGCTGGTTCAGCAGTTCAACAACCTTCTTGTCCAACATTTCAGGTGCCTCCTATCGTTTTTTCGTGACATATTATAGCGCGTTCCCCCTCCCCTGTAAACAAAAAATTTACCAAAAATCAGGGGGAAAACCGCATTTCATTTCAGCAGCGCCTGCTCCAGGTCCCGAAGATAACGCGACTGCTGTTTGCGCAGATACCCTTTGACCAGGGGCCTCATCCACCACCTTTTGGGGACGGCCTCCTCTGTGAGTTCGATCTCCGTCCCTCCGTCCCGCTGTGCAAGGACGACGGCGCAGCGGCCTTGCATATTGCTGTTCTCCAAATCGAATTCCCAGCGCCGGCAGGGCTGAACGGCGGTGACGGTAACGGTGGTGGCGTATCCATCCCTGGTGTACTCCACGAACCGGGTCCCGCTCAGGACCTCAATCCGATCCAGCTCCCGGCGCCAGCCGTAATCGGTCCGGGAGGTCACAGTGTCCCACACCCGCTCAGCGCCGCACTCAAAAACCGCTTTTGCTGTTGAAACCGCCATTTCCGCACCTCCCTATGTCTTTCTCCTCCCTACTGTATTACACTCCTGTCTCTCCGTCAAGCAAAACTTACCCCGGGGCGCCCAGTTTATTGCTGCGCTGCCTCTCTCGCCGCGATATCCCTGCGGAACAGGAGCCGGAACAGGGTGCGCACAAAGGGCTGAATAAAGAAAAGCTGGGTGAAGAAAGCGAAGGGGAAGTTGAAGCACACCAGCTTCAGCCAGTTGGCCAGCAAGGTGAAGAGGTTGAAGCCAGCGTAATAGGGATAATAGAACCACGCCGCCAGGAAGCTCATGGCCGGGCACATCAGCCCCACCGTGGCGCAGATGATGGCGGTCTCAAACAGCACCGGATGGGTATTCATCGGATCAAACACCTTGCGGGCCAGACGGAAGGAGCAGGGACTGCCCATCAGGCACTCCAGTCCGTAGGCAAAGCAGAATTCCACCAGAATGACCGCCCAGATGGGCAGCAGCCTGCCGAACATATACACGCCGCCCTGGGTATTGATGGCATGGATCACGGAATCCGCCCCGGTGACTTCCATCAGCACGGAGCCGTTGACCACATACAGGCTGTAAAACACATAGGCGTGGACCGTGATCACAACGGTGATGAGGGCAAAGATCATTCTCTGGACTTGATTTCTTGGCATACAGTTTCCTCCTTGGAACAAACAAAAACACAGGCCGCCCCTCACGCAACATTCCGATCCGCAAAGCTATGTTCCGTAATCAGATTTACGTGCTGGGCACTACCTGTGTCATCATATTTGTTCGCTATTCAATTATTTTGCCCGGTTATTATATCATTTCATCTGCAAAAAGTCAAATCCGTTTTACCGTCCCCAAAAACAAAGCTCCGGGGACCCGCGGGATCCCCGAAGCTCTGTTTATAAAGAGAGAGAAAACGATCACTGAATTGCGGCAAAGGCCTGATCCAGATCGGCGATGATATCGTCGATGTGCTCGGTGCCGATGCTCAGGCGGATGGTGTTCCGCTGGATGCCCACATCCGCAAGCTCCTCGTCGGTGAGCTGGCTGTGGGTGGTGGTGGCGGGATGGATCACCAGGCTCTTCACGTCGGCCACGTTAGCCAGCAGGGAGAAGATCTCCAGGTTGTCGATGAACTTG